>JANLJE010000027.1 GCA_029255645.1 Comamonadaceae bacterium
GTTTACTTCCTGGATTTACAAGACATAATCCCAATTCATTCACTTTTGTTGCAGGCTTACATGATCGAGCGCATTTTTTTGTCGATCCTGTCGTCGATCCTGTCGCTGGAGCCCTGAACCCCATGTGCTGCGGGCATGGGGCGTCAGGAGCGGATGCGAATGTCGCATAGATGCGCCTGTCACAATTGAGTACATTTGCAGGAACTTGGTGCAAGCCTGCTGTGCGAAACTGATCAACGAACTGGCCTCAAGACTTGGACTACCAGGTAATCCGGGTCGCAGGTGCGGCGATAATAATCAGGAGGCAATGTGCAAGCGCAAAATCCCTATGCAACCGGTCTGGACCGGAATGCAGCCAATTACGTACCGCTGTCCCCTCTTAGCTACATCAAGCGGACAGCCTTTATTTATCCCAATCGTATTTCCGTCATCCAGGGCGAGCGTCAATTCACCTGGAAGGAAACCTATACCCGTTGTCGCCAGCTGGCTTCGGCCCTGAAAAACCGGGGCGTCAAGGCCAATGAAACCGTGGCGGTGATGTTGCCCAATATTTCCGCCATGTATGAAGCCCACTTCGGCATTCCGATGCTGGGCGCGGTGCTGAACACCCTGAACACCCGTCTGGATGCGGAGACCATCGCCTTCATGCTGCAGCACGGCGAAGCCAAGGTGCTGATCACTGATCCGGAATTTTCTCCGGTGGTGGAACGGGCCCTGGAATTGCTGGAGGGGCCAAAACCCCTGGTGATCGACGTGCTTGATCCGGAATTCACAGGTGGCAAGTCCCTGGGTGAGAAGGACTACGAGGCTTTCCTGGCGGAAGGCGACCCGGATTTCGAGTGGTCCCTGCCGGCTGACGAGTGGGATGCCATCGCCCTCAATTACACCTCCGGCACCACCGGCAACCCCAAGGGCGTGGTCTATCACCATCGGGGCGCCTACCTGAACGCTGCCTCCAACATCATTTCCTGGGGGATGCCGCCCCACGCCGTGTATTTGTGGACCCTGCCCATGTTCCACTGCAACGGCTGGTGCTTTCCCTGGACCATGGCAGCCAATGGGGGCACCAATGTCTGCCTGCGCAAGGTGGATGCGGCGACGATTTTTGATCTGATCAAGAAGCACCAGGTCAGCCATTTCTGTAGCGCGCCGATCGTCATGGGCATGATGATCAACGCTCCGGAAGAACTGCGCAGCAGCATCGATCATCCCCTGAATGCACTGGTGGCAGGAGCTGCGCCTCCGGCTGCCATCATCGAAGGCATGGAGCGCCTGGGTGTCAACCTGACCCACGTCTATGGCTTGACGGAAACCTATGGTCCGGCTTCGGTCTGCGCCAAGCACCCGGAATGGGACAAGCTGCCCATCGAACTGCGAGCCGCTCGCAACGGTCGTCAGGGCGTGCCCTATCACATGCAGGAGTCCATCGCCGTGCTCGACCCGGTGAGCCTGGAGCCGGTGCCCTGGGACGGCGAAACCATGGGCGAGATCATGTTCCGCGGCAACCTGGTCATGAAGGGCTACCTGAAGAACGAGAAGGCGACCCAGGAAGCCTTTCAAGGCGGCTGGTTCCACACCGGCGACCTGGCGGTGGTGCACAGCGACGGCTATGTCAAGATCAAGGACCGCTCCAAGGACGTGATCATTTCCGGTGGCGAGAACATCTCCTCCCTGGAAGTGGAGGATGTGCTGTATCGCCATCCGGCTGTAATCGCGGCCGCCGTGGTGGCCAAGCCCGACGAGAAATGGGGTGAGGTGCCCTGCGCCTTCGTGGAGCTGAAAGAGGGGGCCCGCGCCACCGAGGCGGATATCATCGAGCACTGCCGGGCCCACCTGGCCCGCTTCAAGGTACCCAAGTCGGTGGTCTTCGGGGCCCTGCCCAAGACCTCCACGGGCAAGATCCAGAAATACATCCTGCGCCAGCACGCCAAGTCCGTGCTGGCCATTGAATAGCATCGATGAGCGGACAGGCAACACATGCCCGCCTCGCTGCGGGCGGCGATAGAGAACTCCAGGAGTATCACAGATGAAAGTATTGGTTCCCGTCAAACGGGTGGTGGATTACAACGTCAAGGTGCGCGTCAAGGCTGACCAGTCCGGAGTGGACCTGGCCAACGTCAAGATGAGCATGAACCCCTTCGACGAAATTGCCGTGGAAGAAGCCGTGCGCCTCAAGGAAGCCGGCATCGCCACGGAAGTGGTGGTGGTCAGTTGCGGCGTGGGTGCCTGCCAGGAAACCCTGCGCACGGCTCTGGCCATCGGTGCCGACCGGGCGATTCTGGTGGAAACCGAGGTGGAATTGCAGCCCTTGGCCGTGGCCAAGCTGCTCAAGGCCGTCTGTGCCACGGAGCAGCCCCAACTCGTGATTTGCGGCAAGCAGGCCATCGACGACGATGCCAACCAGACCGGCCAGATGCTGGCCGCCCTGCAAGGTTGGCCCCAGGCCGCCTTTGCCTCGAAAGTGGTGATTGCCGGTGGCAAGGCCACGGTGACCCGGGAAATCGACGGCGGCCTGGAAACCCTGGAAGTCTTTCTGCCGGCTGTGGTGACCACCGACCTGCGCCTCAACGAACCCCGTTACGCCAGCCTGCCCAACATCATGAAGGCCAAGAAAAAGCCGCTGGAAACGACCAACCCGGCCATGCTGGGCGTGGATGTGGCGCCGCGCCTGACCACCCTGAAGGTGGTCGAGCCAGCCAAGCGCCAAGGTGGGACCAAGGTGGCCGATGTGGCCGATCTGGTGAATAAACTGAAGAACGAAGCGAAGGTGATCTGATGGCTATCCTCGTCATTGCCGAACACGACCACGCCAGCCTCAAGGCGGCGACGCTCAACACGCTGGCGGCGGCTGCCAGGATTGGTGGCGCGAATGGGGGCGATATTCATCTGCTGGTGGCCGGCTCTGCCGCCACTGCCGCGGCCCAGCAGGCTGCCGCCTGTGCCGGTGTGGCCAAGGTGCTGCTGGCCGATGCGCCGCATTACCTCGATCAGACCGCCGAAAACGTGGCGGCCCTGGTGGTATCCCTGGCCTCCGGCTATTCCCACATCCTGGCTCCTGCCACCACCTCCGGCAAGAACTTCATGCCCCGGGTAGCGGCCTTGCTGGACGTGGCCCAGATTTCCGAAATCACCGGCGTCGAATCCGCCGATACCTTCGTGCGCCCCATCTACGCGGGCAATGCCCTGGCCACCGTCCAGAGCAGCGACGCGGTGAAGGTCATCACCGTGCGCAGCACCGCTTTTGAAGCCGTGGCCAGTGGTGGCAGCGCCGCCATCGAAGCCGTGGCCGCCGCCGCCGACCTGGGTCAGACCCGGCGGGTCAGCCAGGAGTTGACGGTTTCCGCCCGCCCCGAACTGGGCGCCGCCAAGGTGATCGTTTCCGGCGGCCGGGGCCTGGGCAGCAGCGACAAGTTCAAGGCCCTGCTCGAACCCCTGGCCGACAAGCTGGGCGCCGCCCTGGGCGCCTCCCGGGCGGCGGTGGATGCGGGCTTCGTGCCCAACGACTTTCAAGTCGGCCAGACCGGCAAGGTCGTCGCGCCCCAGCTCTACATCGCCATCGGCATTTCCGGCGCCATCCAGCACCTGGCCGGCATGAAGGATTCCAAGGTCATCGTGGCCATCAACAAGGATCCGGACGCCCCCATCTTCCAGGTCGCCGACTATGGCCTGGTGGCTGACCTGAACGAGGCCGTGCCCCAGCTGATCGCCGCCCTCTGAGGGGCGCCTTCCTTCGAGGGGCGCCGCCCTTTTCATCCCTTTGCGCCGGACCTCCGGGGTCCGGCCGCGACCGATAACGGAGAAACCATGAGCACCTACATCGCTCCCGTGCGCGACATGCGCTTTGTCCTCAACGAACTGGCCGGCCTGGAAGAGATCACCGGCTTGCCCGGTTTTGAGGAGACCGACCCGGAACTGGTGGAAACCATCCTCGATGAGGCCGGCAAGTTTGCCGCCGAAGTCATCGATCCCATCAATCCCAAGGGGGACCGCCAAGGGGCCGTATGCAAGGACGGTGAGGTCACCACCTCCCCCGGCTACAAGGAAGCCTTCCAGCTCTTTTGCGAGACTGGCTGGCATGCCATGCCCGCCAGCCCCGAGTATGGCGGCCAGGGCCTGCCGCAGCTGGTGAGCATGGCCGTCTCGGAAATGTGGAAGTCGGCCAGCGTCGCCTTCGCCCTTTGCCCCATGCTCACCCACGGCGCCATCGAGGCCATCCGCCATCACGGTTCCGATGAACTGAAGGCCAAGTACCTGCCCAACATGGTGGCGGGTACCTGGACCGGCACCATGAACCTCACCGAGCCCCAGGCCGGTTCCGACCTGTCTGCCGTGCGCAGCAAGGCCGTGCCCCAGGCCGACGGCAGCTACCGGATCAGCGGCACCAAGATCTTCATCACCTGGGGCGAGCACGACATGGCGGAGAACATCATCCACCTGGTGCTGGCCCGGCTGCCCGATGCGCCCCCGGGCGTGAAGGGCATTTCCCTGTTTCTGGTGCCCAAGTTCCTGGTAAACGACGACGGCAGCCTGGGCGAGCGGAACGACCTGGTGTGCGCCTCGATCGAGCATAAGCTGGGCATCCATGCCAGCCCCACGGCAGTGATGTCCTTCGGCGAGAAGGAAGGCGCCATCGGCTGGATGATCGGCGAGGCCCACAAGGGGCTGGGCTACATGTTCACCATGATGAACCACGCCCGCCTCAATGTCGGCCTGGAAGGAGTAGGCGTCTCCGAGCGAGCCTACCAGCACGCCCTCGCCTATGCCCGGGAGCGGGTCCAGGGTGCCCCCATCGGCGACAAGTCCGGCATTCCCAAGCCGATCTTGCACCACCCGGATGTGCGCCGCATGTTGATGGACATGAAGTCCCGCACCGAAGCCATGCGCGCCCTGGCCTACTGGGTTGCCGGCCACCTCGACAAGGCCCATGCCCATCCGGACGCCGGCATGCGCCAGCAGAGCCAGGCCTATGTCGAACTATTGACCCCGGTGGTGAAGGGCTGGTGCACCGAAAGCGCCGTGGAGATCGCCTCCACCGGCATCCAGATCCACGGCGGCGTCGGCTTCGTGGAAGAAACCGGGGCCGCCCAGTATTTCCGCGATGCCCGCATCACCCCCATCTACGAGGGCACCACCGCCATCCAGGCCAACGACCTGATCGGCCGCAAGCTGGCGCGGGAAAAGAACGAGGCCGGGGAGACCGGTTTTACTGCCCGGGCGCTCCAGGCCGAAATCGCCGCCTTTGCCGATCAGCTTGCCGGCGACGTGAAACTGGCCGACATCGGCCGCCCCCTCCAGGCCGGCATCGCCGCCTTGAAGGAGGCAACCGACTGGCTGCTGCAGACCTACGACCGCCAGCCCCAGGCCGCCGCCGCCGGCGCCGTGCCCTACCTGAAGCTGACCGGCATCGTGGTGGGGGGCTGGTTGATGGCGAAGGCCGCCCGGATCGCCCAGGGCTACCTGGACGCTGGCAGCAGCGACGACTTCTACAAGGCCAAGCTGGCGACTGCCCGCTATTTCGTCCAGCATCAGTTGCCCCAGTCCCAGGGCCTGGCCACCGCCATTACCGGCGGCAGCGGCGCGGTGCTGGAACTGCCCGAAACCCTCTTTTAAGGCACGGCCATGAGCACTGAACGGGAGTTCATGGAATACGACGTGGTGATCGTCGGCGCCGGCCCCTCGGGCTTGTCCGCAGCGATTCGCCTCAAGCAGCTGGCGGAAGCCGCTGGCCGGGAGTTGTCGGTCTGCGTACTGGAAAAGGGCTCGGAAGTGGGCGCCCATATCCTCTCCGGTGCCTGTTTCGAACCCCGGGCTCTGGACGAACTGTTCCCGGACTGGAGGGAGCGGGGCGCGCCCTTGCATACGCCGGCCACCGAAGACCATTTCCTGTTCCTCACAACAAGTGGTGCCCATGCGCTGCCGAACCCGCCCCAGATGCACAATCAGGGCAATTACATCATCAGCCTGGGCAACCTGTGCCGCTGGCTGGGTGAACAGGCCGAAGCCCTGGGGGTGGAAATCTATCCCGGCTTCGCCGTGGCCGAAGTGCTGTACCACGCCGACGGCAGCGTCAAGGGCGTCGCCACTGGCGACATGGGGATCGGCAAGGATGGCAAGCCCACCGGCAACTATCAGCCGGGCATGGAATTGCACGCCCGCCAGACCTTCTTTTCGGAAGGCTGCCGGGGCTCCCTGACCGGCGAACTGTTCGAGCGCTTTGAGCTATGCAAGGAGGCTCAGCCCCAGACCTACGGCATCGGCATCAAGGAACTCTGGGAAGTGGACCCGGCCCGGCATCGGCCCGGCAAGATCGTGCACACCATCGGCTGGCCCCTGAGCACCGACACCTACGGCGGCTCCTTCCTCTATCACCTGGAAAACAACCAGGTGGCGGTGGGCTTCGTGATCGGCCTCGACTACAAGAATCCCTGGCTGTCGCCCTTCGAGGAATTCCAGCGTTTCAAGACGCATCCCTCTGTGCGCGACACCTTTGCCGGTGGCCGGCGCATTGCCTACGGGGCCCGGGCCCTGTCGGAAGGGGGATTCCAGTCCATTCCCAAGCTGACTTTTCCGGGCGGCCTGCTGATTGGCGACACCGCCGGCTTTCTCAATGTCCCCAAGATCAAGGGCTGTCATACGGCCATGAAGTCCGGCATGCTGGCAGCCGAGGCGGTGTTCGAGCATCTGGGGCTCGAAGGGGCTGGGCATGAAGGGGCGGGGAATGAAGTCACCGCCTATCCGGAACGGATGAAGGCCAGCTGGCTGTGGCCGGAGCTTCACGGCGTGCGCAACATTCGTCCCGGCTTCAAGTGGGGCCTCTGGCCCGGTCTGGCCCTGGCGGCAGTGGATACCTACCTGTTCCGCGGCAAGGCGCCATGGACTCTTGGCCATCACGCCGACCATACGGCCCTGGAAGAAAAATCCCGGCACCGCCCGATCAACTATCCCAAGCCCGATGGGGTGCTGACCTTCGACCGGCTTTCCTCGGTGTTTCTCTCCAATACCCATCACGAGGAAAACCAGCGCTGCCATCTGCAACTCAAGGATGAGAGTGTGCCGGTGCGCATCAATCTGGCCCGCTATGGCGCGCCGGAAACCCGCTACTGCCCGGCGGGAGTGTATGAAATCCTGGGTGAGGAGGAGGGCCAGCCCCGCCTCCAGATCAATGCCCAGAACTGCGTGCACTGCAAGACTTGCGACATCAAGGACCCGACTCAGAACATTCACTGGGTGGTGCCGGAGGGTGGGGGCGGACCCAACTATCCCAATATGTGATTTCCCCGCCTCGTAACCGTGTCGTACGAGGCGGGGCCCGGTCGTCGCCAGGCCCCGGCCAAGTCGTTTCTCGGGGTTTTTGCTGGGCTTCGAGGTCGTTCGGATCCTTCGATTCCAGGGGGCAGTTTTGATGGGGCTGCCAGCCCCATTTTTCGTTGACGGGGACTGCCGTCAACGAAAAAAGCCGGAACTCCTTCAGGAATTCCGGCGGGTGCTGGAGCGTTGCCTTACAGGTTCAGCAGGGTCTGGGTGTGGTGGGCAATCATCCATTCCTCATTGGTGGGGATCACCAGTACATCCACGGTGCTGTCCGGGGCGCTGATGCGGATGTCGTGCCGGGCATTGGCCTCCGGAGACAGCTTGATCCCCAGCCAGCCGGACTGGAGGGCGACGCGGCGGCGCACTTCGGCCGCGTGTTCGCCGATGCCGCCGGTGAATACCACGGCATCCAGACCGCCGGCTGCCGCGGCCATGGAGCCCAGCTCCCGGACGATGCGGTAGCAGTACAGATCCACGGCTTCATTGGCTTCCGGCTTGTCGCTGGCGAGCAGGGTGCGCATGTCCTGGCTGATGCCGGAAACGCCCAGGAGGCCGGATTCCTTGTAAAGCAGCTGGGTCAGTTCCTTGACCCCCATGCCTTTGTTTTCCATCAGGTACAGGATCACGCCCGGGTCCAGGCTGCCGGTGCGGGTGCCCATGACCAGGCCATCCACGGCGGTGAAGCCCATGGTCGATGCGACGCCCTTTTGATTGACCATGGCGGCCATGCTGGAACCATTGCCGAGGTGGCAGATCACCACCCGGCCATTGGCGCGGGGGGAATGCTGGGGCAGGGTCCGGGCGATGTATTCATAAGAGAGACCGTGGAAACCGTAACGCCGCACGCCTTCGGCGGTGATGTGGCGTGGCAGGCCGAAGATCTGGGCTACGTCGGGCTGGTGGCGGTGGAAGGCGGTGTCGAAACAGGCGACCTGGGGCACGGCAGGCATCAGGGCCTGGATGGCGTAGGCGCCGGCCAGGTTGTGGGGCTGATGCAGGGGAGCCAGGGGCGTCAGGGCTGCCAGCTGTTCCAGGGTGGCGTCATCCAGTTTGATGGGTTTGGCATAACGCTGGCCCCCATGGACCACCCGATGGCCCACCGCAATGATTTCGCGGCCGGCGCTGTGTTCGGCATACCACTTGAACAGGTAATCGAAGGCCTGCTGGTGACTGGGGTTTTCGGTGGGCAGCTTGTCGTCCGCCACTTTGATGCCTGCATGATCCTTGGCCAGCAGCTTGGTGGCGGCGGTGCCGATGCCGTCGATCTGCCCGGAAACCAGTGCCGTGGCAGAGAGCGGATGGGTCAGGGAAAAGACCGCGAACTTGATGGAGGACGAGCCCGCATTGATGGTGAGGATGGCCTTGTTGTTCATGGCTCAGGCCCCGCTTTTCTTGCGGTTGGCGTGGGCGATCAGGGCGGCTACGGCACAGGAGGCGGTACGGGTTTCGGCGGTGTCGGCCCGGGAGGTGAGCACGATGGGTACCTTGGCACCCAGCACCACGCCGGCGGTCAGGGCGTTGGCCAGGTATTCCAGCTGCTTGGCGACCATGTTGCCGGATTCCAGGTCGGGCACCACCAGGATTTCGGCATGGCCGGCGACCGAGGACTTGATGCCCTTGGTGATGGCAGCCTCGATGGACACCGCGTTGTCGAAGGCCAGGGGGCCGTCCAGGGTGCCGCCCTTGATCTGGCCGCGATCCGCCATCTTGCACAGGGCGGCGGCGTCCAGGGTGGATTGAATCTTGGGATTCACGGTTTCCACAGCGGAAAGAATCGCGACCTTGGGGTCGGGGATGCCGAGGATGTGGGCCAGGTCGATGGCGTTCTGGATGATGTCCACTTTCTCTTCGAGGGTGGGGGCGATGTTGATGGCAGCATCGGTGATCAGCAGGGGGCGGTGGTAGGTCGGTACGTCCATCAGGAACACGTGGCTGATGCGGCGGGCGGTGCGCAGGCCGTTGGCCCGGGACACTACTTCACCCATCAGTTCGTCGGTGTGCAGGCTGCCCTTCATCAAGGCTTCAGCGTCGCCGGTGCGTACCAGGGTCACGGCCAGGGCGGCGGATTCGTGGCTGTGCTTGGTATCGACGATGCGGATGCCGGAGATGTCGATGTCGAATTCCTCGGCCACGGCGCGGATCTTGGATTCGGGACCGACGAGGATGGGCTCGATGATGCCTTCCTGGGCGGCCATCACGGGACCCTTGAGGGATTCCCGGTCGCAGGGATGGGCCACGGCCATGGGAATGGGCTCCAGGCCCTTGACCCGGGAGATCAGGCGGTTGAAGCGTTCTTCCTTGTTGTCGAAGGTCACGTCGGGCATGTGCATGGCCTGGCGTTCCACCTTCTGGGTGGGAGCCAGGACTTCAGCGCTGCCCTGGACGACAGGCAGGCCATCCTGGTTGAGGCAGAGGCAATCCAGGATGATGTGCTTGTTGTGCTCGAACTTCTGCTTGGCGGTAATGGTGATGGTGATGGTGTCACCCACTCGCACCGGCCGGGCAAAATGCAGGGACTGGTCGATCAGGATGGTGCCTGGCCCGGGGAACTGGGTGCCGAGCACGGTGGAAATCAGGGAGCCGCTCCACATGCCGTGTGCCACCACTTCCCGGAAGATGCCGCTATGGGCAAATTCCGGGTCCACCACGGCCGGGTTGACGTCGCCGGTCATGATGGCAAACAGCTTGATGTCGTCGGCGTGAAGGGTGCGGGTCAGCGAGGCATTGTCGCCGATCTGGATTTCGTCAAAGGTGCGGTTGACGATCATGCGTTGTTGTTGGTTGATATGCATGGAGAGTTTTTCCTGAAAAGATTGATCAGCCGACGATGTGGTAGCCGCCGTCGATATGAATGGTGCTGCCGGTCAGGCTCTTGGCCACGTCGCTGACCAGATAGGCAGCAAGGGCGCCGATGTCTTCGATGGAGACCAGCGTGTGCAGGGGCGCCCGTTCGACGGCATTTTCCATCAGTTTATCGAATTCCTTGATGCCGGAAGCGGCACGGGTGGCCAGGGGGCCCGGGGAAATGGCGTGCACCCGGATGCCCTTGGGACCCAGTTCGGCGGCCAGGTAGCGGGACACGGACTGGAGGGCTGCCTTGACCGGGCCCATGATGCCGTAGTTTTCAATCACTTCATCGGCACCCATGTAGCTCATGGTGAGCAGGCAGCCGCCGTCCGCCATCAGGGGCTCGGCCAGCTTGGCCATGCGCACGAAGGAATGACAGGAAATGTCCATGGCGCGCAGGAAGCCTTCCCGGCTGGAGTCGGTCACACGGCCATGCAGGTCATTCATGGGTGCGAAGGCGATGGAGTGCACCAGGAAATCCAGCTTGCCCCACTTTTCCTCGATCTGTTTGAACAGGGCTTCAAGTTGCTCGGGGTGTTCCACGTCCAGGGGGGCGATGATGTCGGCGCCCAGGATTTCGGCCAGAGGTCGCACATAGGTTTCGGACTTGGCATTGATATAAGTGATGGCCAGATCGGCGCCACAGAGGTCAAACGCCTTGGCGCAGCCATAGGCAATGCTGTGGTTGTTGGCGACACCGACGATCAGGCCCTTTTTGCCGTGCAGATTGAACATGCTGGAGATGCTCCCTTTTTGGTTGAGTCAGCGACAGTATAGGTTTTATTGCGCCGCAACAAAATGTTCTTTGGTGTGTGCTCTCCCGTACTGCGTTTGCTAGCTTATCGGAGTTTTTGCGTATGCATATGAAGGAATTGTTAATGGCAGAGTTTTGATTCGAGTCATAAAAATGTGATGGAAGCCGGCTATGCTTGCCCGGTCAAACCCGGGACGAGGGAAGGAGATATGGTGAATTCAGGTGGACTGCAAAGCATCCTGCGTAAATACGAGGGTAATCCCCACAATCTGTTGCAGATCTTGCGTGAGGTGCAAGAAGAGGAGGGCTGGATCAGCCCGGATAGGGTGGCGGCCCTGGAAACCGCCCTGGCCGTACCCCGCTCCAAGATCATCGGGGCTGCCAGTTTCTACGCCTTCTTGCATCTGCAGCCCGTGGGGCGCTACCGCATCCTCTTTTCCGACAACATCACCGACCGCATGCTGGGTAACCAGGCCCTCATGGAGCAGCTCTGCCAGCTACTCTGGGTCGAGCCGGGCAAGGTGTCGGAAGACGGTCTGGTGAGCATCACCACCACCTCCTGCACCGGCATGTGCGACCAGGGGCCGGCCCTGCTGGTCAATGGCCGGGCCATTACCCGGGTGGATGAGGCCCGTATCGTCGAAATCGCCGAACTGGTGCGCAATCAGGCGCCTTTGAGCGAGTGGCCCGAGGAATATTTCCGGGTGGAGGACAACATCCGGCGTCGGGATATTCTGCTCGACAGCCATTTCGAGCCTGGCTCCAGCCTGCGAGCCCTGCACGCCCGGGTGGAAACCGAGGGCATGCAGGCGTCCAATACCCGCTCCTGGCGCGAAGGTCTGCCGCGCGGGCTGGTGGGGCCGGCTACCATGCTCGATGAGATCAAGCGTGCCAACCTGCGCGGCCGTGGCGGCGCAGGGTTTACCACGGGTTTGAAGTGGGAGGCCTGCCGGAACGCGCCCCTGGCCGAGGGTCAGGATCGTATCGTCGTCTGCAATGCAGATGAAGGCGAACCCGGCACCTTCAAGGACCGGGTGCTGCTGACTTCCTACGCCGACATGGTGTTCGAGGGCATGACCCTGGCGGCCTACGCCGTAGGTGCCCGTCGGGGTTTCCTCTACCTGCGCGGCGAGTATCGTTACCTGCTCGAACACCTGGAGGGGGTGCTGGCCCGGCGTCGGCGCGACAATCTGCTCGGTCACAGCATCATCGGCATTCCCGGGGCGGATTTCGACATCAAGATTCACGTCGGTTTCGGTGCCTATGTCTGCGGCGAGGAGTCGGCCCTGATCGAGTCCCTGGAGGGCAAGCGCGGCACCCCACGCAACCGGCCACCCTTCCCGGTCACCCATGGCTATCTGGATCAGCCCACCATCGTCAATAACGTGGAAACCTTCGCCGCCGCGGCCCTGATCGCCCTGAACGGGGGAGAGTGGTACAAGAATATCGGCACCGCCCAGTCGGCCGGCAGCAAGATCTTGTCGGTGTCCGGCGACTGCGAACGCCCCGGGATCTATGAATTCCCCTTCGGCGTCCGGGTGGTCGAGGTGCTGGAAGCCTGTGGCGCCAGGAATACCCAGGCCGTGCAGGTGAGCGGGCCTTCCGGCTTTACCATCGCCGCGCACGAGTTTGAGCGCAGGATCTGCTTCGAGGACATTCCCACCGCGGGGGCCTTCATGGTGTTCGACCAGACTCGGGACATGTTTGAAGTGGCACGTAACTTCGTGCATTTCTTTGCCCACGAAAGCTGCGGCTTCTGCACCCCCTGCCGGGTCGGGACCTCGCTTCTCAAGAATCTGATGGACAAGCTTCATAACGGCCACGGTTCTCCCTATGATTTCGAGGAGATCGAGAAGCTCAATCACATCCTGCAGGCCATGAGCCATTGCGGCCTGGGCCACTCCGCCTGCAACCCGGTGCTCGACACCATCGGGAAATTCCGCCCGGCCTACGATGCCCGTATGGCTCATCAGGATTTCACCCCCGCCTTCGATCTCGACCGGGCCCTGTCCCAGGCCCGCCAGATGACCCGTCGTGATGATGAACAGGCCCACTTCGCCGCTGAACATGGAGCTGCCCAATGAGTGAAACCTTTGTCCTGGATGGCCAGGAAATCCCCTTTGCCCCCGGTCAGACCATCATTCAGGCCGCTTCGGCCGCCGGCGTCTATATCCCCCGGCTCTGCTATCACCCGGAGTTCAAGCCGCATGGCTCCTGCAAGCTGTGTACCGTCAAGGTCAATGGCCGGCACACGGCCTCCTGCACCTTCAAGGCCGCACCGGGTTTGCAGGTGGAGAGCAATACCGAGGATTTGAACGCCGAACGGCGCACCCTGGTGCAGATGCTGTTCGTCGAGGGCAATCATTTCTGTCCGTCCTGTGAGAAGAGTGGCGATTGCCAGCTGCAGGCCACGGCTTATGAGCTCGGCATGATGTCGCCGCATTTCGATCACTTCTTCCCGGATCGGCCGGTGGATGCCTCGCACCCGGAATTGCTGCTCGATTTCAACCGCTGCATCCTCTGTTCCCTTTGCGTGCGGGCCAGCCGCGATGTGGACAAGAAGAACGTGTTTGCCCTGGCGGGTCGGGGTATCGACTCCCATCTGATCGTCAATGCCGCCTCGGGCCGGCTCGCCGATACCAACGTGGCGCTCGAAGACAAGGCGGTGCAGGTTTGTCCGGTGGGGGTGATCCTGAAGAAACGCCAGGGTTTCAAAGTGCCGATTGGCCAGCGCACCTATGATGAGGTGCCCATTTCCGGTCACGTGCCGGCCCCTGCCGCCCTGACCGAGGAGATCTGAGATGGAAGTCACCGAAAAGAAAAAGCTCAAGGTCGCCACCACGTCGCTGGCGGGCTGCTTCGGCTGCCACATGTCTTTCCTGGACATCGATGAGCGCCTCTTTGATCTGCTTGAACGGGTGGAATTCGACCGTTCGCCGATCACGGACATCAAGGAAGTCGGGGTGTGCGACATCGGCCTCATCGAAGGCGGGCTGTGCAATGCCGAGAACGTGCATGTGCTGCGCGAATTCCGCAAGCAGTGCAAGGTGCTGATTGCGCTCGGGGCCTGCGCGGTGAACGGCGGCCTGCCGGCGCAGCGCAACCATCTGCCGCTCACCGACATTCTTTCCGAGGTTTACCTGTCCAGCCCGGGCCTGGGTAACGGCCTGATTCCCAGTGATCCGGAACTGCCCCTGCCTTTGAACCAGGTGCATCCCATCCATGAGGTGGTGAAGGTGGATGTGTTCATTCCCGGTTGTCCGCCCTCCGGCGACGCGATCTGGAAGGTGTTGACCGATTTGCTGTCCGGCAAGGCCCCCAGCCTGGGCCACGGACTGATTCACTACGACTGAGAGGGCGACCATGAGCTTTGATCTCGAAACCGCCGAGCATCCCGAAAAATTGCGCCGTGTCGCCATCGACCCCGTCTCCCGGGTCGAAGGCCACGGCAAGGTAACCCTTCTCCTGGACGACCAGAACAAGGTGCATCAGGTGCGCCTGCACATCGTCGAGTTCAGGGGCTTCGAACGCTTCATCCAGGGGCGCCCGTACTGGGAAGTGCCGGTGATGGTGCAGCGCCTGTGCGGCATCTGTCCCGTCTCCCACCATCTGGCCGCCGCCAAGGCCCTGGACCGGGTGCTGGGCATCAAAAAGCTGACGCCCACGGCGGAGAAGATCCGCCGCCTGATGCACTACGGTCAGATGTTGCAATCCCACGCCCTGCATTTCTTCCACCTGTCCTCGCCGGACCTGCTCTTTGGCTTCGATTCCGACGTGGCCCGGCGCAACATCGTCGGGGTCGCCGGGAAATACCCGGAAATCGCGAAGAAGGGCGTCCTGCTGCGCAAGTTTGGCCAGGAAGTGATCCGCCACACGGCCGGCAAGCGCGTGCATGGCACCGGCGCCATCCCCGGCGGGGTGAACAAATCCCTGAGCCGCGCCGAGCGGGATGAACTCTTGCAGGACATCTACCAGATCGTCGCCTGGAGCCGCGAGGCCGTGCATCTGGCCATGGAACTGCACACCAGCAATCCGGCCCTCTACAACAGCTTCGGCATCTTTCGTTCCAGCATGATGTCCATCGTTGGCAACAACGGCGACCTGGACTTCTACCATGGCAGCCTGCGGGCCCGGGACGACAACGGCGGCATCCTCTTTGATGGGGTGGATTACCAAGGCTACAACGACATCCTCGAAGAGGAAGTGAAGCCCTGGAGCTACATGAAGTTCCCCTACATCAAGTCCCTGGGCAAGGAGCGGGGCTGGTACAAGGTCGGGCCCCTGGCCCGGGTGCAGAACTGCAACCAGATTCCCACCCCCCTGGCCGAGGCCGAGCGGCGGGAGTTCGTCGATTATGCCGGTGGCACCCCCATGCATGCTCCCCTGGCGTACCACTGGACCCGCATGATCGAGCTGCTGCATGCGGCCGAGGTCATCAAGGACCTGCTCCACGACGACGACATCCTGGGTGCCGAGCTGATGACCGAAGGGGTGCGCCAGCAAGAAGGGGTCGGCGTGATCGAAGCGCCCCGCGGCACCCTGTTCCATCACTACCAGGTAGACGAGAACGATCTCATCACCATGTGCAATCTGATTGTCTCCACCACCCACAACAACCAGGCCATGAACGAAGCGGTGCGGCATGTGGCGCGTCGCTACCTGCACGGCAAGGAAATCACCGAGGGCCTGCTCAACCACATCGAGGTGGCCATCCGCGCCTTCGACCCCTGTCTTTCCTGCGCCACCCATGCCCTGGGCAAGATGCCCCTGGAGGTGGAACTGGTCGATGTCGAAGGACGGCCATTGGACCGCCTGGCCAAGAACGGCGACGGCAGTTTCTGCGCCAGCCTGGCGGACTGAGCCTTACCGCATGCCGCCCGACGTGGTCATCTTCGCCATCGGCAATCCCAGCCGGGGGGACGATGCCATCGGCCCGCTGCTCATGGAACGCTTGCGGGACTGGCTCCCTGGCCAGGCCGGCGGCGCCCGTTTCGAACTGGTGGAGGATTTCCAGCTCCAGGTGGAACACGCCCTGGACCTGGAAGGCAAGTCGCTCGCCCTGTTCATCGACGCCGGCAGCGGCACCCCGGTGCCGTTTCACTTCGGCCCGCTCCAGCCAGCGGCGGATTTCACCCATACTTCCCATGCCTTGGGGCCGGCAACCGTGCTGCATGTGTATCAGAAGCTCCAAGGGCGCGAATCGCCACCGTCCTTCGTGCTTTGTGTGCGGGGTGAAGCCTTCGACCTGGGGGCGCCTTTGAGCGAGGTGGCTCAGGCGCATCTGGAACAGGCATGGGTGCTGGTGCGACGCTTGTGCGCCAAGCCTGGAGTGGCCGATTGGCATGGTCTGGCCCGGTGAGGGCCAGGGCGGCAACAAGGCGGCAAGGGTGAGGCAGATGAAGGGGGGGCAGGGTGGCCTCGAACCACCCCGGGGGTCAGCGATAAACCAGAACGGGAATTCTGGAGTGGGTCAGCACCTTGTTGGTCTCGCTACCCAGCAACAGGCCGCTGATGCCCCTGCGGCCATGCGAGGCCATGAAGATCAGGTCACAGCCGGCCTTTTCGGCGGCATTGATGATGGCTTCGTAGGGAATGTCGCTGGTGGTGCTCATGGTCTGGCAATCCACACCGGCTTCGTCGCATTGCTTCTTGACGAAATCGAGAACCTCCCTGGCCTGCTGGTCGGCCATCTCGGCGAATTTTTCCGGAGTGGTGGGATCGATCAGGGCGCCTTCGCCGAAATAGGTGACGGGGTATTCGGGTTTGGCAAAAAAGGCGGTGATCCTGGCGCCCGTCTCCTTGGCAAAGGCCACGGCGCGGCGTACGGTGTCTTCGGACAACTGGGAGCCG
This sequence comes from Comamonadaceae bacterium, assembly GCA_029255645.1. GTDB lineage: Bacteria > Pseudomonadota > Gammaproteobacteria > Burkholderiales > Rhodocyclaceae > Azovibrio. Next base: position 16,763 of record JANLJE010000027.1, read on the forward strand.
TCGGTAGGAACCAGAATATGCTTGAACATGTTGGGCCTCATGAGTGTTTGTTGTGCAGCACGACAGGGTTCATCCTACCTCAGCCGGCTGGAAAATCAAGCCGGAACGATCGTGGATTGCCTGTGGTATAAAAGTGATCCAACCTTGGGAGAAATTCCTATGAGTGCCAGCGTTCTTTCCTCCAAAGACCACAAAGGGTTCAGCCTGGATGCGGTCAGCCCCCTTGAAATGCTGGGGGATAACCTGAGCAGGCATCTGGACCCGTTCGGTGTGACCACCTCCATGCTCAATGCCCAGGTGGCCTGGTTGATGCACCCCCAGGAAATGGTGCGGGCCATGTCTTCCCTGTCCGGCGACCTGATGGCCCTGCAGGCCCATGTGATGCGGCGCGCCTTCGGGATTCCCTCCTCCGATGTGATCCAGCCCAATGCGGATGACGCGCGTTTTGCCGACCAGGTCTGGGAAAACGCGCCGACCTGGGACATCATCAAGGAGTGGTATCTGGCGTTCACGCACCGGCTCCAGGACATGTACTACGAAACCCCGGGCCTGTCCGACAGGGAGCGGCGCCGGGCGGCGTTCTGGTTGCGTAAATGGTTGAATGCGGTGGCACCCACCAATTTCTTCTGGGCCAATCCGGTGGCACAGCATAAATATGTGGAAAGCCACGGCAAGAGCCTGGCGAACGGTTTTCGTAATTTCATGCGGGATGCCCAGGTCCGCAACATCCAGATGGTGGAAGACAATGCCTTCGAAGTGGGCCGGGATCTGGCGGTGACGCCGGGCAAGGTGATCTTCCGCAACCGCTTGCTGGAAATCATCCATTACACCCCCACCACCGGGCAGGTGCACTCGGTGCCCTTGCTGATCATCACGCCCTGGATCAACAAGTTCTACATCCTCGACCTGAATCCCAAGAAGAGCATGGCCAAATATCTGGTGGATCAGGGCTTTTCGGTCTTCATCACCAGCTGGAAGAACCCGACGCCGGAGATGTCCGCCATCACTTTCGACGACTATCTGCGTGAAGGGGTGCATGAGGCCGTGGAAGTCGTGCGGGATTTCTGTCAGGTACCCAAGGTGCATCTGGTGGGATACTGCATTGGCGGCACCCTGGTTTCCACCTATATGGCCTGGGCCAATCGTCAGTTTGGCGCCGACAAGGTGCCGGTGGCGGACTGGACCTTGTTTACCACCCTGACGGATTTTTCTCATCCTGGTGATATCGAGGTCTTCATCGACGAGACCAGTGTTCGCGCCCTGGAAGAAGCCATGGCCAAGAAAGGCTATCTGGAAGGCAATGAGATGGCATCGGCCTTCCGCATGCTGCGTTCCAACAGCCTGGTCTGGCATTACTGGGTGCACAGCTACCTTTATGGCGAGGCCTTGCCGCCGTTCGATGTGCTGTTCTGGAACATGGATACCACGCGCATGCCCTATGCCATGCACAGTTTCTACCTGCGCGAGATGTATCTGCACAACAACCTGATCAAGCGCGACAAACTCACCATCGCCGGTCAGGCCATCGACCTGCGCCGCATTACCCAGCCGCTCTATGCGGTGACGGCGGAAGACGATCATATTGCCCCCTGGGCCCAGTGCTATCGCATCCGCCGGTATGTGAATGTGGATGCGCCGGTACGTTTTGTACTCTCCACTTCCGGCCACATCCTGGGCATCGTCAATCCCCCCGTGAATCCGCCCAAGCGCGCCTATTGGGCCGGTGAGCCCCAGCCCAACGAGCATTACGAGGACTGGCTAAAGCGCAGCCAGAAGCAGCCTGGTACCTGGTGGGAGGACTGGATTCGCTGGCTGCAGGAGCGGGGTGGCGAACTTATTGACGCCCTGCCGGTCGAAACCCGCAAGTATCCAGCCCTGGCAGATGCGCCGGGGACTTATGTTCTGGAAAAATGATTTGTCTGAAAAGACTGCTTGGGTCAAACGGGGGGGCGGATTTTCTGCTACCCTTGGCCGCCTTTTTTTATTGGGTTATAACTTGATGCCTGCCTTGCCGTCCCCGTTCCCTCTGCTGAAAGTCAAAAACAAGTCACTCCTGCCCATCGTGCAAGGGGGGATGGGGGTCGGAATCTCGGCTCATAAGCTGGTGGGGGCGGTGGCAGCCGAAAATGCGGTAGGCACGGTGGCAAGTGTCGACCTGCGCCGCCATCACCCGGACCTGATGGAAATGACCTCCCGTATCAAGGATCGGGATGCCAACAAGCTGGCCATCTGGAAGGCCAATTGCATCGCCCTGGATCGGGAGATCAAGGGCGCTCAGGAGATCGCCAAAGGCCGGGGCTTGATCGCCGTCAATGTGATGCGGGCGGTGTCCCAGTATCAGGAGTATGTTCGCCAGTCCTGTGCCTCCGGGGCCGACGCCATCGTGATGGGGGCCGGCTTGCCGCTGGATCTGCCGGAACTGACTGCTGATTTCCCCGATGTAGCCCTGTTTCCCATCCTTTCCGACGTGCGCGGCGTGGTGCTGACCCTGAAGAAATGGATGCGCAAGAACAAACTGCCGGATGCCATCGTGATCGAGCACCCGGCCTATGCGGGCGGCCACCTGGGGGCCGCCAGGAAGGATGAGCTGGAAGACGAACGCTTCGACTTCGAGGTGGTGATACCCGGGGTGCTGCAAGCCTTCAAGGATCTGGGCATCGAATCCGAGAACATTCCCCTGATCCCCGCCGGTGGTATCAACAGCCACGAGAAAGTGCTGGACATGTTCAAGCTGGGGGCCTCCGCCGTGCAGCTTGGCACCGCCTTTGCCGTCTCCGAGGAAGGCGATGCCCATATCGAATTCAAGAAAATCCTTGCCGGCGCCAAACGTGAGGATGTGGTGGAATTCATGAGCTGTGCCGGCCTGCCGGCCCGGGCCGTGCGCACTCCCTGGCTGGAAAAATACCTGGCCCGGGAAGAACGCCTGATGAAGGCGGCCGAAACCAAGGATCACCAGTGTACCCTGGCCTGGGACTGCCTGGTGTCCTGCGGTCTGCGGGATGCCAACCCCAAGCATGGTCAGTTCTGTATCGACCATCAGCTGGCCGCCGCCGTACGCGGCGACGTGCAGAAGGGTCTGTTCTTCCGGGGCAAGGCCAGTCTGCCCTTCGGTTCGGCGATCCGCCCGGTCCATGAACTGATCCACTACCTGCTCAGCGGGGAAAAGCCCCAGCTCGCATGACGCAAATTCCAGGCACCGGGAATCGGGTCCTGATCCCCTGTTCGGCAGGGCAGGACCTGGTCCGCATCGTTCAGATCAACGAGGAAATAAAATCCATCGTTGCCGTGGCATTCAAGATCAACATCATGGCCTTGAATGCCATTTTTCTGGCCAAGCGAGCCGGCACCACGGCCTTGGGGTTTGGTGTGCTCTCCAACGAGCTGCGCGTCTTTTCCCAGGATCTGAAGACGGCCATGGGCGGCCTCGGCGGCGCGATCCACAAGGCCGTCACCGAAGTTTCGGTATTGCTCCAGGATCAGCGGGTCCTGCGCTTGCTGCAGGAAGCCGAACGCCTGAGCGGCGGCAATGCCCGGGTACGGGAGGCTGTGCTGGCGCGGCAGGAGAAGCTGGAAAGCCACAAGGCAAACCTGGCTCAGCAACGGCGCCAGCTGAAGCTGGTGCTGGGCAATGTCGCTCAACTGGTCGAACTGGGCGGGGTGCTGGCCAAATCGGCCAAGATCGAGGCCGCCTACGGGCAAGCCTTCTCCTTTGCCTTGTCCCAGGTGTCCGGTGAATTTGATGGCGTGGTGGAGGAAATCCGCCTCTCCCTCAGTCATTTGAACAAGTCTGGTTTTTTTGCCCGAGGTAGGTCGCAATGAAGGCAAGCCAATGTTTTTTTCAGGATGGCGAACACAAATGGGTGGCCATCGTCCGCGATCCCGACCGGCCGGATGCCCTGATTGACACCAACGAATACCTGGTGGCCTGCAACGGTTCCGGCCTGCTGCTGGACCCGGGCGGCGCCGAAATTTTTCCCGCCGTGTTTTCCGCCCTGTCCTCCGGATTTGATCCGGCATCCCTGGTGGGGCTGTTCGCTTCCCATCAGGATCCGGACATCATTTCTTCCCTGGCCCTGTGGCTGGAGTTCAACCCCAGGCTGCCCTGTTATGTGAGCTGGCTCTGGGCTTCCTTCATTCCCCATTTCGGGGGCAGCGCCGAGAGTTTCGTTGCCATTCCCGATGAGGGTATGGAGATCAATCTGAATGGCCTGCCGCTTCAGGCGGTGCCGGCGCACTACCTGCATGCATCGGGAAATTTCCATCTTTACGATGCCCGGGCCAAGGTGCTGTTTTCCGGCGACGTGGGAGCGGCGTTGCTGCCTTCCAGGACGGAAGGGCTGTTCGTGGAAAACTTCGATGCCCACATCCGCCATGCCGAAGCCTTCCATCGCCGCTGGATGGGCTCCAATGAAGCCAAGCGGGCCTGGTGCGAACGGGTTTCCCGGCTCAAGATCGACATGCTCTGCCCCCAGCACGGCGCCATTTACCAGAATCAGGATGTAGAGCGTTTCATCAACTGGTTTGACGGCCTCAGGGTGGGTGTAGCCGTCGGCTGAATCGGCCGCACTTCCCCGCCAGGGGTTGATCCTGTCCTGATCATCATCACAATGACCCGCCCTGGCCGTGGCGGGAGACTGTGCCCCTGTTTTTCATCGTGTTGCACCGGATGCTGCCGTTCTTTACAGCCCCGGTCATTCCCCAGCTCGAAGCCTGGCAGCCCGATGGAGCCCTGTTCCTGATTGCCGGAGATCGTTGGCATTGCCTCCTGGTGTTGCAGGGGGCTGTGCTGTAGCGCTCTCTGGGTGAGTTCTGGCCGGCGGTGCTTTTGCCGATATCATCAGCGCGGCACTGACGCATCAGCCCATGCCCTGGGGTGCTTGAGTGGCTCGAATCGTCCCAGCTGGCGCACCAGCAGGCGGTAGATGTCTTGATCGAAGGCCGGGCGTGAGGTGTTCAGGAGGGAGGGGAGGTCGCTCGTGTCACGGATGCTGCCCAGGTAGCGCCAGGCATCTACGAGGTGGGCTTCGTCGCCTTCCCGCAGCAGGGCCGGGCCGTTGTAGGGCCAGGGCTGGAGCTTGTGGCGGATGAGGGCGCCGATCAGCCGCATGCTGTGCTGGGCCGGGGTTTCCCGGCCGATGCAGGCGCCCTTGCAGCGTTTGGCCGTGATGCCGCAGCAGGGCTTGCCCGGGGCGGTCTGTTCCAGCCCCAGAAGGGTGTCGCAGAGGCCTTGTTCCGTCGCCAGGGCGCGCAGGATTTCCAGGGCTTCGCGCGGGCTCTTGAAGAGGCCGTAGCAGGGGGTGTCCAGGGTGAAATCCTGCGCATGGGCCTCGACCAGGCAGGGTTTCAGCCTGCCTTCACCGAGGTCGTCCAGCCGCCAGGTCAGGAGGACGGAGCTGGATTTCCGCGGGCGGTTGTGGAGTGGCTGGAGTGTTTTGACCAGGCGATCTTCCAGGAGTCGGGCGCCAATGTCGCCCGGACATTCCTGCCAGTCGAGTCGACGAATCTCCTGATGCATGCGCAAATTCCGGGGGCTGGTGAAATGGCTGAAGACCTGCTTGCGCAGGTTCTTGGCGCGGCCCACATGGAGGGCCTGGTCGTCGGTGCCGAAGAAGCTGTACACCCCGGCTGCCTCGGGCAGGGCATCGACGGCCCGGGCCTCCAGGTGCGGCGGCAGGCGGGTCTGGCTTATCTGGTTTTTCATGGCCGCGGCGATGGCGGCGGACCCGGGCTCGGCCTGAAGGGTCTGCCAGAACTGGTGGATCAGGCTGGCGTCCGCCAGGGCCCGGTGGCGGCAAGGCGCGGTCAGTCCGTGGCGCTGCATCAGCGCATCGAGGTTGTGCTTCTGGTGTTCCGGAAACAGCTGGCGCGACAGCTTCACCGTGCACAGGGTGTCGGCCTGGAAGCGTAGCCCGGACCGGGCGAATTCCTGCTTGAGAAAGCCGTAATCGAAGCGGGCATTGTGGGCAATGAACAGCCGTCCCTGGAGCCTGGCGAAGAGCGGGTCCGCCAGTTCGGCAAAGGTGGGGGCTGTAGCCACCATGGCGTTGCTGATGCCCGTCAGTTGCTCGATGAAGGGGCTGATCTCCACGCCCGGGTTCACCAGGCTGCTCCAGCTTTCCTCCTGTTCGCCATCCATCAGCACCATGCCGATTTCGGTGATGCGATCCGTGAGCGGGTTGGTGCCGGTGGTTTCCAGGTCCACGAAGGCGAGGGCGGCGGGAATTTCCATGGTGAATGGCCTGATGACCGGGGCGAAAGCTGTCGCTATGGTCTATATTGAAGTACAGGATATGTGTTGCATTGAAAGGAGAACATCATGGGTGGCTTCGACGTTCATTTTGAACCCTGCGCGGCAGTGGGGGAAATGGTCATTACCGACCAGACTCAGTTGGAATGTGCGCATGAGCACGAATGCCCGCCGGGTCGGCAATGTCCTCTGGATGGTGATTTTGCCGAGGTTTCCGGGCTGGTGGAGGAGATTCCGCCCGAACTCCATGTGCAGGTGCCTCTTCACCATTGAGCACCATTGAGGCTCAGGCCTGCAGACGGAGGGTCCGATGGGGCTGGATGGTCTGCAGCAGGGAGGTGAAGATTTTCGGGGTGCCGGCTACCAGATTGCCGGTGTTCAGGTAATTGGCTTCGCCAGAAAGGTCGCTGACCAAGCCGCCCGCTTCGGAAATCAGGAGGGTGCCGGCAGCCATGTCCCAGGGAGCCAGGCCGAATTCCCAGAAACCGTCCAGACGGCCTGCGGCCACATAGGCCAGGTCCAGGGCAGCAGCACCGGGACGGCGCAGGCCTGCGGTCTTCTGGGTGAGTTCCTTGAAGATTGCCAGGTAGGCGTCTTCATGGTCGAAGACCCGGTAAGGAAAGCCGGTGCCGATCAAGGCTTCCTGCAGCTTCAGACGCTTGGAAACGCGGATGCGCCGTTCATTGAGGAAGGCGCCACCGCCTTTGCTGGCGGTGAACAGTTCGTTGCGGTTGGGGTCGAAGACCACGGCTTGTTCCACCTGGTTGCCCTTGGCCAGGGCAATGGAGATGGCATACTGGGGAAAGCCGTGGATGAAATTGGTGGTGCCGTCCAGCGGGTCGATGATCCACTGGTATTCAGACTCGCCGCCCTGTCCCGGGGTCTGGCCCGACTCCTCTGCTAGAATCCCGTAATCAGGATAGGCCTCCTGGAGGATTTCGATGATGGCCGCTTCGGCGGCCTTGTCCACCTCGGTGACGAAATCATTGGGCTGCTTGCTTTGCACCTGGATCAGGTTCAGGTCCAGGGAGGCGCGGTTGATGATCTGGCTGGCGCGGCGCGCTGCCTTGGTGGCGATGTTGATGGTTGGATGCATGTAGTTTAAAGAACCCCGGGGCAGCGTTGCCATGTCGGTGACGCTGCCCGTATTGTTTTCGACGAAGCCGCCATTTTAATATGAACCCGACCGACGTGCTTGATCGTATCTCCATCGTGCTTTCCCGTACCAGTCATCCAGGCAATATCGGATCAGCGGCCCGGGCCATGAAAACCATGGGTTTGTCCCGTCTGGTGCTGGTATCCCCGAAATGTTTTCCCGATCCTGAGGCCGACACCCTGGCTTCCGGAGCTTCCGATATTCTGGTTTCGGCCCGGGTGGTGGATAGTCTGGATGCCGCCCTGGCGGATTTTGTCTTCAGCCTGGCGGTCTCGGCTCGCTCCCGGGACCTGGGGCCACCGCCCATGCTGGCCCGGGAAGGGGCGGGCGCCCTGCTGCAAGAGGCTGCGGCGGGCAAAGAGGTGGCCCTGGTGTTTGGCCATGAAACCTCCGGCTTGTCCAATGACGAGGTTCAGCGTTGCCATGGGGCAGTGATGATCGCTGCCGATCCGGGCTTCAGTTCTCTCAATCTGGCGGCTGCCGTGCAGGTATTGTGCTACGAATTGCGCCTGGCGGCCTATGCCGGTGCCCCGCCTCTGCCGGCGGGAATTACTCCCTTTGTCTCCCCGCCCGCGACCCATCGGGAACAGGAAGGTTTCTACCGCCACCTGGAGCAGGTGATGGTCGCTTCCGGCTTTCTGGATCCCGCCCAGCCAAAGCGCCTGCTCCCCAAATTGCGGCGGATGTTCGGGCGGGCACGATTGGAGCGGGATGAGGTGAATATCCTGCGGGGGGTGCTGACCGCCGTGGAAGCCTGGAGAAAATGAATCGCTATTCTTGATGGAAATAGTCGGGTATTTTACAATCCGGTCCCCAGAAGCAAGGAGTATCACCTCTCATGTTCCAGACCCTGTGCGAAGATGTTCGATCGGTTTTTGACCGGGACCCTGCTGCGCGTTCGTTCTGGGAGGTGCTCACCTGCTATCCGGGCATCCATGCCTTGATCCTGCATCGTCTGGCCCACTGGCTCTGGGGGCATCGCCTGCGCTGGCTGGCCCGGTTTACGGCCCATCTTTCCCGCTGGCTGACGGGCATCGAGATTCATCCGGGGGCATCCATCGGACGGCGTTTTTTTATCGACCATGGCATGGGCGTGGTGATTGGGGAAACCGCCGTCATCGGGGACGACGTCACCCTCTATCACGGCGTCACCCTGGGCGGCACTTCCTGGAACAAGGGCAAGCGCCATCCCACGCTGGCGGACGGGGTGGTGGTGGGCGCGGGGGCCAAGGTGCTCGGTCCCATCACCGTGGGCGCGGGAGCCAAGGTGGGCTCCAATGCGGTGGTGACCCGGGATGTGCCGGCCGGAGCCACGGCGGTGGGCATCCCTGCCCGTATTCTTGATGAAGCGCAACGGGAGCGTGAGGCTCAGGCCGCCAGGCTGGGTTTTTCCGCCTATGCGGTAGGGCAGGATCATGATGATCCCCTGGCCCAGGCCATTCACGGGCTGCTGGACCATGCGGCGGAAACAGACCGGCGTCTGGTGCTGCTGCTGGCGCATCTGGAAGAGGCCGGGGTGAAGGTGGCCGATGTGGTGGAAAGTGCCGATGAATTCGATTCCGAATACCTGAGTAAAATAGTTGACTAATGTCGGTCGGAGCCGCTATAGTTGACCTTGACGCTAAGGTATTTAAGGAGAGAGCACCATGCGCTTGACCACCAAGGGACGTTTTGCCGTAACTGCCATGATGGACCTGGCTTTGCGGGATGAGAATGCACCGGTCGCCCTGGCCGGCATCAGCGAACGCCAGAATATTTCCCTTTCCTATCTGGAGCAGCTGTTTGGCAAGTTGCGCCGCCATGCCCTGGTGGAAAGCGTGCGGGGCCCCGGTGGCGGCTATCGTCTGGCCCGGGCCATGGACGATATCAGCGTGGCCGACATCATCCGTGCGGTGGACGAGCATCTGGATGCCACTCAGTGCGGCGGTCATGAAAACTGCCATGAAGACCACCGCTGCATGACTCATGAACTGTGGACCACCTTGAACCGCAAGATGTACGACTACCTGGCCTCGGTATCCCTGGGCGGCCTGGTGAATCAGCATCTTGCCCGGCAGGCCGATGGTCAGGAAGCGCGGGTCGTGCTGGAGGACCCGCGTGCCACCCCCGCTCCTGCCCTGCGCCCGGCCAAGGCCGGCAAGCAGCGGGTTTCCCTGGTCGCCTGAGCCCGAGACCGCCGTGTTCGCTCCCGTCTATCTCGATTACAACGCCACCACCCCCCTCGATGCCCGGGTGCTGGAGGCCATGCTGCCCTATCTGCGCGAGCAGTACGGTAATGCTTCCAGCCGCCACGAGTACGGCCGGGCGGCGCGGCGGGCGGTGGATGCGGCACGCCAGCAGGTGGCTGCCGCAGTGGGGGCCCATCCTACCGAGGTGTTGTTCACCAGTGGTGGCAGCGAAGCCAACAACCTGTTCCTCAAGGGCGCGGCGGCGGCTTTTCGCAAGGCGGGCGTCCTGGCCGTCAGCGCCATCGAACATCCCTGTGTGCGCAACACGGCCCGGCAACTGGAGCGGCAGGGCTGGCAGGTTTTTGAACTGGCGGTGGATGAGGCCGGGCGGGTTCTGGATTTTGCGCTGGATTTTGCGCCCGAACAAAAGCCCCGGATGATTTCCGTGATGCTGGCCAACAATGAAACCGGGGTCATTCAGGATCTGCCCGCGCTGGCCGCGCGTGCCAGACCCTCCGGTACCCGCTTGCATACGGACGCGGTTCAGGCTTTGGGCAAACTGCCCGTGGATTTTCGCGCGCTCAACCAGGCCGGGGTCCATGCCATGACGGTTTCTGCCCACAAGATCTACGGTCCCAAGGGGGCGGCGGCCCTGATCGTGGACAAGCGGGTCGAGCTGGTCCCCCTGATTGCCGGCGGCGGCCAGGAACGGGGCTTGCGCTCGGGGACCGAGAACGTGGCGGCCATCGTCGGCTTTGGCCTGGCTTGCGAACTGGCGGTGTCCCGGCTCGCCACCCTGCCGATCCGCCTGGCCGGGTTGCGGGGCCGGCTCGAAGCCGGGCTGCAGGCCCTGGGGGCCGTGATCTTTGGTGGCGCGGCCGAGCGGCTGCCCAATACCAGTTACTTCGCTTTTCCTGACCTGGATGGGGAAACCCTGGTGGGCAAGCTGGATCGGGCCGGTTTCGCCGTGGCCAGCGGTTCCGCCTGTTCCAGTGCCCATCCCGAACCTTCCCATGTGCTCCAGGCCATGGGGGTATCCGGGCAACTCTCCCGGGGTGCCGTGCGCGTCAGCCTGGGGGCGGAAACTTCGGAAGAAAATATTGATCAATTCCTCGAGGCCCTGGCAAGCACCGTAGTCGGCCTCAAGAACCTGACGGCACTCAGCACCAAGACCGTCTGCATTAACGGAGCGACAGCATGAAATTGCCCATCTACCTGGATTATTCCGCCACCACCCCGGTGGACCCCCGCGTGGCGGAGAAAATGATTCCCTATCTGACCGAGAAATTCGGCAACCCGGCTTCCCGTTCGCACAGCTTCGGCTGGGAGGCGGAAGCTGCCGTGGAAACGGCGCGGGAGCAGGTCGCGGCGTTGGTGAAGGCGGACCCCAAGGAAATCGTCTGGACTTCCGGTGCCACCGAATCCAATAACCTGGCCATCAAGGGCGCCGCCAACTTCTATGGCGGCACCAAAGGCAAGCATCTGATCACCGTCAAGACCGAGCACAAGGCGGTGCTCGACACCATGCGGGAAATGGAGCGCCATGGGTTCGAGGTGACCTATCTGGACGTGCAGGAAAATGGCCTGATCGACCTGGAAGTCTTCAAGGCCGCCCTGCGCCCCGACACCTGCCTCGTCTCGGTGATGTTCGTGAACAACGAGATCGGCGTCATCCAGCCGATTGCCGAGATCGGCGAAATCTGCCGGGAGAAGGGCATTCTCTTCCATGTCGATGCGGCCCAGGCCACTGGCAAGGTGGAGATCGACCTGGACCAGCTGAAGGTGGACCTGATGAGCCTTTCCGCCCACAAGACCTATGGCCCCAAGGGCATCGGCGCCCTCTATGTGCGCCGGAAGCCCAGGGTGCGCCTGGAGGCCCAGATGCACGGCGGCGGCCATGAACGGGGCTTTCGTTCCGGCACCCTGGCGACCCACCAGATCGTGGGCATGGGCGAGGCCTTCCGCATTGCCCAGGAAGAAATGGCCGCGGAAAATGTCCGCATCGGCAAGCTGCGCGACCGGCTTCTGAAGGGGCTGTCCGGCATCGACTGCGTCTATGTGAATGGCGACCTGGAGCAGCGCGTGCCGCACAACCTGAACATCAGCTTTGCCTATGTGGAAGGGGAATCCCTGCTCATGGCCATCAAGGATCTGGCGGTGTCTTCCGGTTCTGCCTGCACCTCCGCCAGCCTGGAACCTTCCTACGTGCTGCGCGCCCTGGGGCGGGACGATGAGCTGGCCCACAGTTCCATCCGTTTCACCCTCGGCCGTTTCAATACCGAGGCCGAGATCGACTACGCCATCGACCTGCTGCACCAGAAGATCGGCAAGCTGCGGGAGATGTCTCCCCTGTGGGAAATGGTCCAGGACGGCGTCGACCTGAGTACCGTCCAGTGGGCTGCCCACTAAACCAGAATTCAAGGAGAACAACATGAGCTACAGCGTAAAAGTGATCGACCACTACGAGAACCCCCGCAACGTGGGGGGCTTCGACAAGGACGATGCGGATGTGGGGACCGGTATGGTGGGCGCTCCGGCCTGCGGCGACGTGATGAAGCTGCAGATCAAGGTGGGCCAGGACGGGGTGATCGAAGATGCCAAGTTCAAGACCTACGGCTGCGGTTCCGCCATTGCCTCCTCCAGCCTGGTGACCGAGTGGGTCAAGGGCAAGACCGTGGATCAGGCCCTGGCGATCAAGAATACCCAGATTGCCGAGGAACTGGCCCTGCCACCGGTTAAAATCCACTGCTCCATCCTGGCCGAGGACGCCATCAAGGCTGCCGTGGCCGATTACAAGAAGAAGCATTCCGAGTGAGGTGAATCATGGCAGTGACCTTGACCGAAAAAGCGGCCGAGCACGTCTCCAGCTTTCTGGAAAAGCGCGGCAAGGGTGTCGGCCTGCGCCTGGGCGTCCGCACCAGCGGCTGCTCCGGCATGGCCTACAAGCTCGAGTTCGTCGATGAGGTGGATGGCGAGGATGAGGTTTATGAAAGCCACGGCATCAAGGTATTCGTGGATGCCAGGAGCCTGCCCTACATCGATGGCACCGAGCTGGACTACACCCGGGAAGGTTTGAACGAAGGTTTCAAGTTCAATAATCCCAACATAAAGGACCAGTGCGGCTGCGGCGAAAGCTTCAACGTCTGAGCCCGTTTGGCAGGGCGGTGTTGCTGCGGGCTTGCCATGCTCCAGGCACGGTCTTCGCCCTTGCGCCCAACCCTTCCAACCCGCCCAACCCGCCCAACCCGCCTTCGCTTTGAGCGCAGGGCAGCGTTCAAGCGCTGCGTTTGATCAGAGGTGACCCTGTGGACCTGAGCACCGATTTCTTTTCCCTGTTCCATCTGCCCCGGGCTTTCCGGATCGATCTGGCGGAACTGGACGCCCGCTACCTGGAAATTCAGGCCCGGGTGCATCCGGACCGCTTTGCCCATGCGGGGGAGGGGGAGCGGCGGCTTTCCATGCAGTGGGCTACCCGGGCCAATGAGGGGTACCAGACCCTGAAAAAACCCCTGGAGCGGGCCAAATACCTGCTGCATCTGGCCGGCTACGATCTGCAAGCCGAAAGCAATACCGCCATGGCTCCCGAGTTCCTGATGGAGCAGATGGAGTGGCGCGAGGCGGTGATGGAGGCCAGGCGCGGCGGCGATCACCATGAGCTGGAACACCTGCACCACCGCCTGCGCCAGGATCTGCGCGGCCGCTACGAGGAACTGGCCGTCCTGCTGGACGATGAACAGGACCTGGAAGCCGCCACCGAGCTGGTGCGCCGGCTGATGTTCCTGGAAAAACTGTTGCTGGAAATTGATGATGCCCTGGCTTCCCTGGAAGACGGGGAGATGGATAACTGACATGGCTCTCTTTCAAATCGCCGAACCCGGCGAATCCGCCGCCCCCCACCAGCACAAGCTGGCGGTAGGCATCGACCTGGGCACCACCAATTCCCTGGTGGCGACTGTCAGGAGTGGCATGGCCGTGGTGCTGAACGACGAGCAGGGCCGGCCGCTTTTGCCCTCCGTCGTGCGCTACCTGCCCGACGGGCAGGTGGAAGTGGGCTACGCCGCCCAGGCCTGGCAGGCCAAGGACCCGAAGAACACCATTGTGTCGGTGAAGCGCTTCATGGGCCGGGGCCGGAAGGACATCGCCCATGTCGAGTCGCTGCCCTATGATTTTGTCGATGGGCCGGGCATGGTGCGGGTGAAGACCTGCGCCGGGGTGAAGAGTCCGGTGGAGGTTTCCGCCGAAATCCTCAAGGTGGCCAAGGCCCGGGCCGAAGCCCATCTGGGGGGCGAACTGGTCGGCGCGGTGATCACCGTGCCCGCCTACTTCGACGATGCCCAGCGCCAGGCCACCAAGGATGCCGCCCGGCTGGCCGGGATCAATGTGCTGCGGCTCCTGAACGAACCCACGGCGGCGGCCATCGCCTACGGCCTGGACAATGCGGCCGAGGGCATCTACGCCGTCTATGACCTGGGCGGCGGCACCTTCGACATTTCCATCCTCAAGCTCTCCAGGGGGGTGTTCGAGGTGCTGGCCACCGGTGGCGATTCCGCCCTGGGCGGCGACGACTTCGACCAGCGCATCTTCTGCTGGGTGCTGGAGCGGGCCGAACTGCCGCCCCTGTCCCCCGAGGATGCCCGGCTGATCATGACCCGGGCCCGGGAAGCCAAGGAGTTCCTCACCCGCCACACGGAAGCCCCGATCACCGTGAAGCTCGGTAGCGGTCACACCATCGATCTCACTCTGGACGTGGACACTTTCGCCGCGATCACCCGGAATCTGGTGACCAAGACCCTGCAGGCCGTGCGCAAGGCCTTGCGCGATGCAGGCCTGCGTCCCGAGGAACTGAAAGGCGTGGTGATGGTGGGCGGCTCTACCCGGATGCCCCAGGTGCAGCGGGCCGTGGCGGAATTTTTTGGCCAGGAACCGCTGAACAATCTCGACCCGGACAAGGTGGTCGCCCTGGGCGCTGCCACCCAGGCCAACCTGCTGGTCGGCAACAAGACCGGCGGCGACGACTGGCTGCTGCTTGACGTGATTCCCCTGTCCCTGGGGCTGGAGACCATGGGCGGCCTGGTGGAAAAGGTGATTCCCCGCAACGCCACGATTCCCGCCGCCCGGGCCCAGGATTTCACCACTTTCAAGGATGGCCAGACGGCCATGGCCATCCACGTCGTCCAGGGCGAGCGGGAGCTGGTCTCCGACTGCCGCAGCCTGGCCCGCTTCGAATTGCGCGGCATTCCTCCCATGGTGGCGGGGGCGGCGCGCATCCGGGTCACCTTCCAGGTCGATGCCGATGGCCTGCTGGCCGTCTCGGCCCGGGAGCAGACCACGGGGGTGGAAGCCAGCATCGCGGTCAAGCCATCCTACGGTCTTTCGGATGACGAGATCGCCGCCATGCTCAAGGATTCCCTGTCCCACGCCAAGGACGATGCCCAGCGCCGGGCCTTGAAGGAAGCCCAGGTCGAGGCCCAGCGCCTGATCGAAGCGACCCAGGCCGCCCTGAAGGAAGATGCCCACTTGCTTGACGCAGAGGAGATCCGCCGCATCGAAGCCAGTATCGCCAAGTTGCAGGCCTCGATGCTGGGGGACAACCGCCGCCAGATCAACTTGGCCATGGACGATCTGGGCCATGAAACCCAGGAGTTCGCCCACCGGCGCATGGACCAGAGCGTCAAGCGTGCCCTGGCGGGGCGCAAGCTAGATGAATTGAATGCAGAGGAGGAGAGTCCGTCATGACCCAGATCATCGTGTTGCCCCATGTGGAAGTCTGCCCCGATGGGGCTGTGATCGAAGCGGAGCCAGGCCAGTCCATCTGCGAGGCCCTGCTCGCCAATGGCATCGAGATCGAGCATTCCTGCGAGATGTCCTGCGCCTGCACGACCTGCCATGTGATCGTGCGGGAGGGCTTCGATTCCCTCCCTCCCGCCGAGGAGGCGGAAGAGGATCTGCTCGACAAGGCCTGGGGCCTGGAGCCCCAGTCGCGCCTTTCCTGCCAGGCCATCGTCAAGGACGCCCCCCTGGTGGTGGAGATTCCCCGCTACAGCATCAATATGGCCCGGGAAGGCAAGCACTGAGGAGCGCCATCATGAAATGGACCGACATCAACGACATTGCCATCGAACTGTCCGAAGCCCATCCGGAACAGGATCCCCGGCGGATCAATTTCGTCGATCTGCGCAACTGGGTGCTGGCCCTGCCGGATTTTGACGATGATCCCCGGCACTGTGGCGAGAAAATTCTCGAAGCGATTCAACAAGCCTGGATCGACGAAGTGAGCTGAGTGAGCTGAGTGAGCTGAACGTACCCGGCAGACGTAACAACGGCGGCTCGAGGCCGCCGTCGTTCATGCAGATCAGCCGGCATCAGCTTTTGGGCTGGGCCTTGGTGGCGGCCTTGCGGGTGGCGGAACCGCTGCTGGCCTTGCTGGCCTCGCTGGTCTCGCTGCTGGTGCCGATGCTGGAAAATGCCTTGAGGTTGCTGTCCGTGATCTGGGCCATTTGCTGGGCCATGAAATTCATCCGGTCGAAGACCTGGGAACTGGCCTGGAGCATCGATTTCAGGGCAGTGGCGAAAACATCACCCCCCGCGGGCAGATTGCTCGTCGTGGCCTCGATGGCGGACTCGGCGTTTTCGGAGAGGGACTTGTAATGGGATTCCATCACACTGGTGATGTCCTTTTGCATGTTGAGGACCAGCTCATACAGGTTGTGATAGTAGGAGCGGGTACGTTCCAGACCGGGTTCGGCGATGGTGGCCTGAACCGCCAGGGCCTGCTTGGGATCCTTGGCTTCCAGCAGGTTGCTTGCGTTTTCGGCACCCGCTTGAATCCCCTCGCGCATGGCGCTCAGATTCAGGGTGGCCAGTTTTTCGATGTTGTCCAGCGTACTGCGCATCAGGGCTAGCATGGCCTCTGCATTGGCTTTCTGGGCAGCGGCAATTTGTTCGGATTTGGGCGTATTCATGAAGACTCCTCTCTGTTGATGTTGGGCGTTCTTGCGGCACGATGATAGCAGGCCTTCATGAAGAATACATGTCACTCCCTGTTGCCTGATCCAGTAGATTCAGGATGCCGTCCAGACCACTGAAGTTGAGGGCGACGCTGGCCTTGGCCCGGGTGGCGGGCTTGGCGTGATAGGCCACCGAGAGGCCGGCCTCGGCCAGCATCGGCAGGTCGTTGGCGCCGTCCCCCACGGCGATCACCTGTGCCGTGTCGAGCCCCAGCTCATTCTTGAGCCGCGCCAGATGGCGGGCCTTGGCCGAGGCATCGACGATATTGCCCAGCACCCGGCCGGTGAGCTTGCCGCCCGATATTTCCAGTTCGTTCGAGGTGGCGAAATCAAAGCCCAGTTCGATGCGCAGGCGCTCGGTGAAGTAGGTGAAGCCGCCGGACAAGAGGGCGGTGCGTAGCCCCGCGTTTTGTGCCGCTTGCAGCAGTTCGCGGGCGCCGGGAGAAAGCCGCAGGCGTTCCTCATAGACCCGGGCGAGGACCCGGGCATCGAGCCCTGCGAGCAGGGCGAGGCGGCGCCGGAGGCTTTCGCGGTAGTCGATCTCGCCCTGCATGGCGGCTTCGGTGACCGCTGCGACCTCGGCCTTCCTGCCGGCAAAATCGGCCAGTTCATCGATGCATTCGATCTCGATCAGGGTGGAATCCATGTCGAAGGCGATCAGGCCGAAATCCTGGAGGCGCAGGCCCGCCGGCATGAAGGCCCAGTCCAGGCGCTCTGCTTCGATCGCGGGGATCAGGGCATCGAAGGCCGGGGTGCGGCGGGCATCCGGCAGGCGGGTGGCCTTGGGCGGGCGGGGTTCGATGCCGCCGGCGCCCGTGGCGGCCACGAGCTTTTCCAGCAGGAAGGTAGGCAGGGCGTTGCCCTGCAGGATGAGGGTGGTGGTCATGGCAAGAAATGGGGTTTGATCCGGAGACCGCCATTTTAGCTTGCCGGGGGGCTGTCGCTTGCGGCCCGGATGGTTTATAAACTCCCTCCGATGCTCGCTTACATCTTTCGCCGCCTTCTCTATGCCGTGCCCATCCTGATCGGGGTCAACCTGCTCACCTTTGCCCTGTTCTTCGTGGTCAATACCCCGGATGACATGGCCCGGATGCAGCTCGGCGTCAAGCATGTGACCCCCGAGGCCATCCAGAAATGGAAGGCGGAGCGGGGTTACGACCGGCCCTTGTTCTGGAACCCGGAGGCGGCTGGCCTGGCCAGGGCCACCGATACCATCTTTTTTGACAAGTCGGTCCGCATGTTCGTCGGCGACTTCGGCCGCGCCGAGGATGGCCGGGACATCGCCCGGGAGATCCGTACCCGGATGGGGCCCTCCCTGGCGATTGCGCTGCCCACCTTTTTGCTGGGGCTTTGCGTCAGCATCAGCCTCGCCCTGATCCTCGCCTTCTTCCGGGCCAGCGCCCTGGATTTCTGGGGGGTGGTGAGCTGCGTTGCGCTCATGTCGATTTCCGGCCTGTTCTACATCATCGGCGGCCAGTATCTGGTGGCCAAGGTCTGGAAGCTGGTGCCCATCTCCGGCTTCGGCGAAGGGCTCGATGCCTGGCGCTTTCTCGTGCTGCCGGTGTTGATCGGCGTCGTGGCCGGCCTCGGTTCCTCCACCCGCTGGTACCGCACCCTCTTTCTCGAAGAGGTGAACAAGGATTATGTGCGCACGGCCCGGGCCAAGGGGCTGCCGGAGACCCGGGTGTTCTTCCGCCACATCCTCAAGAACGCCATGATTCCCATCCTCACCGGGGTGGTGGTGGTGATTCCCCTACTGTTCATGGGTTCGCTGCTTACCGAATCCTTCTTCGGCATCCCGGGCTTGGGTAGTTACACCATCGATGCCATCAATGCCCAGGATTTCGCCGTGGTGCGCTCGATGGTCTTCATCGGTTCGGTGCTCTACATCGTCGGGCTGATGCTCACCGATATTTCCTACACCCTGGTGGACCCCCGGATCCGCTTCGAATGATGTCCTTTCAGCCCGTCCTGCTCTGGACCGATGTTTTGCTCTGGCTGCTCCTCGGCTGCGGCGTGGGGCTGGGCATCGTCTCCGCCCACACGCTGCGCCAGGCCTGGTCGCGGCTGGGCAAGAACACCGTGGCCATGGCCACGGCCACCCTGCTGTCGGCCTTTTTGCTGGTCGGGCTACTCGATTCCCTGCACTACCGGGAACGCTTGCCGCCGGCCCCGGGCGAGGTGCGGGTGGTCTATGGGGTCGAGGTGCGCTCCGTCCTGGACGGCTTACTCAGGCAGCTCCGCGAGCAGAGCGAAAAGACCTATTCCGCCCCTTTTGCCACCCGGCTCTATGCCAAGGAAACCCTGGAGACCCCGGCCGGCCCGGTGCAGGGCTACCCGCGCCTCAAATATGGCGGCGCCCACCTGGGCGAGCACGAGGCGAAGCGGGACAAGGATGTGCTGCAGCGCGCCTTTGCCTCCGGGGTGCTCGCCTTTTTGCTCTGGCTGGGGCTCGCCGCCGGGCTTACGGCCCTGCTCGCCCGGCGCCAGGGGGCTTCCCACCACGAGACCTGGCAGGCCATCTGGCAAGGCGAGACGGCCTTTGCCTGGCGCGGCGTGCTGCTTGCCCTGGGCGGGCTCCTGCTGGTGTTTTTGCCTATGGCGCTTTGGGCCGGGGATTACCATGTGCTGGGCACGGACAAGGTGGGGCAGGATGTCTTTTATCAGGTGCTAAAGAGCATCCGCACCGCCCTCGTGATCGGGCTCGTCACGACGCTGGTGATGCTGCCTTTGGCGGTGGTGCTGGGCATCGTCGCCGGTTATTTCCGCGGCTGGGCCGATGACCTGATCCAGTACGTTTATACGGTGCTCAATTCCATTCCCGGCGTGCTCCTGATTGCCGCCGCCGTGCTCATGATGCAGGTACTGATCGACACCCATCCGCAGTGGTTCGCCACGGCGGCGGAACGGGCCGATCTGCGCCTTCTCGCCCTTTGCGTCATTCTCGGCATGACCAGCTGGACGGGCCTTGCCCGGCTCTTGCGCGGCGAAAGCCTGAAACTGAGGGAACTCGAATACATCCAGGCGGCGCGGGCCTTTGGCGTCTCCTCGGCGCGCATCATCGGCCGCCATCTCCTCCCCAATCTGATGCACATCGTGGTGATCGCCCTGGTGATGGATTTTTCCAGCCTGGTGCTGGCCGAGGCGGTGCTCTCCTATGTCGGGATCGGCGTGGACCCGAGCATGATCAGCTTTGGCACGATGATCAACAATGCCCGCATGGAGCTTGGCCGGGAGCCGGTGGTGTGGTGGTCGCTGGCGGCGGCCTTCGTCTTCATGTTCGTGCTGGTGCTTTCGGCCAACCTTTTTGCGGATGCGGTACGCGATGCCTTCGACCCCCGTCTCGACTGAAGCCCTGCTCGCGGTGCGCGGGCTCTCCCTCGCCATCCAGAAAACCGGGCCGGGGCGGCCGCGTCAGGTGCCCGCCGTCACCGACCTGGGCTTTGCGATCAAGCCCGGCGAGACCCTGGCCCTGGTGGGGGAATCCGGCTGCGGCAAATCCTTGAGCGCCCTCGCCCTGATGCGGCTCTTGCCCCCGGCCATCCGCATCACGGCCGGCCAGGTCCGTTTTCAGGGGCGCGAGCTGCTGGATCTGCCCGAGGCCGCCATGCGCGAGCTGCGCGGCCGGGGCATGGCGATGATCTTCCAGGAGCCGGCCACCAGCCTCAATCCCGTGCTCACCGTGGGCGCCCAGATCGGCGAAGTGCTGCTCCGCCACGCGGCCCTCGAAGGCCGCAATCTCGATGGCCGGGCCGTGCGCGAGCGGGTCGAAGCGCTGCTGCGCCAGGTGGGCATCGCCGACCCGGCGCGGCGCCTGGACGAATACCCCTTCCAGTTTTCCGGCGGCATGAAGCAGCGGGTGATGATCGCCATCGCGCTTGCCGCCGAGCCGCAGCTTTTGATTGCCGACGAGCCCACCACCGCCCTCGATGTGACGGTCCAGGCCCAGATCCTCGACCTTTTGGCAAAGCTCCAGGCCGAACGCGGCATGGCGATGCTGCTCATCACCCACGACCTGGGCATCGTCGCCCGCATGGCTCACCGGGTCGGCGTCATGTATGCCGGTCAGCTCGTCGAACTGGCAAGCCGCGAGGCTTTCTTCCAGGCCCCCGCCCATCCTTACAGCCAGGCCCTGTTCGCCGCCCTGCCCGAAGCGGTGGCGCGGGGCCAGCGCCTCAAGGCCCTGGCGGGGCAGGTGCCGGCTCTGGCGGCCATGCCCGCCGCCTGCCGCTTCGCCGCGCGCTGCGAACGTCGCCAGCCCGTCTGCGAAACCGAGGCGCCAGGGCTGATGCCCGTGGGCGATGAGGGCGGGGTGCGCTGCCATTTTCCCGGACCGCGGCCCGGATCGGCCGCCGTGGAAATCTTGCCGGTGCCGCTGCCAGCGTTGCCAGTAGCGGCCCGGCCGTTACTGGAAATCGAAGCGCTGAAGGTGCATTTCCCCATCCGCAAGGGTTTTTTGCAGCGGGTGTGCGGCCATGTGCGGGCGGTGGATGGGGTGAGCCTCGAGCTCAGCCCGGGCCGCACCCTCGCCCTGGTGGGGGAGTCCGGCTGCGGCAAGACCACGGTGGCCAAGGCCCTGATGCAGCTCCTGCCGCGTAGCGGCGGGGAAGTGCGCTGGCAGGGGACTTTGATCGAGGCCAAGGACAAGCGGCAGATCCAGGCTCTGCGGCGCAAGATGCAGATGGTGTTCCAGGACCCCTTTGCCTCCCTCAATCCCCGCATGCGGGTGGGCGACATTCTGCTGGAGGGGATGCTCGCCCTGGGCGTTGCCGCTTCAGCCGAGGCCGGCCGGCCGGCCTGCGTCGCCCTCCTTGAACAGGTGGGCATGAAGGCGGAAGCCCTGGAGCGCTACCCGCACGAGTTTTCCGGCGGCCAGCGCCAGCGCATCGCCATTGCCCGGGCCCTGGCCGTGGCGCCGCAACTCTTGCTCTGCGATGAGCCGACCTCGGCCCTGGATGTGTCGGTCCAGGCCCAGATCCTCAACCTGCTGCGCGACCTGCAGGCCGAACTCAAGGTGGCCTACCTCTTCATCACTCACAACTTTGCCGTGGTGGAATACCTGGCCCAGGAGGTGGCGGTGATGTATCTGGGCCGGGTGGTGGAGCAGGGACCGGTCGAGCAGGTGCTCACGGCCCCGGCCCATCCCTACACCGAGGCGCTGCTCTCGGCCGTGCCTCGCATCAGCGGCGGGCGCCCGATCCTGCGCCTGCAGGGGGAAACCCCGTCGCCCGCCCATCCGCCGGAAGGCTGCCACTTCCATCCCCGTTGTCCGAAGGCCCTGGAGCAGTGCCGTAACGCTTACCCGCCGTTACGACCACTGCCAGGCGGGGTGCAGGTGGCCTGCCATCTGGCCTGCTAGCGGCTACGCGGATGATCAGCTGTCGAGCCGGATGGTGAGGGTGGACCCGACCTTGAGATGGCTGCCGGCAAGGCTGTTCCAGCGCTTGATGTCGTCGAGTTCGACGTTGTAGCGCCGGGCGATGGAAAAGAGCGTATCCCCCTTTTTCACCTTGTGATGCGCGACCTTGGCAGCCGCCGGCTTCCTGCTGCGGCTGTCGGCCTTGGTCATC
The DNA here is from genome assembly GCA_029255645.1 of Comamonadaceae bacterium. Taxonomy (GTDB): domain Bacteria; phylum Pseudomonadota; class Gammaproteobacteria; order Burkholderiales; family Rhodocyclaceae; genus Azovibrio. The sequence goes on from JANLJE010000027.1 coordinate 38,911, forward strand.
TTTTTGGCCTCTTCCTTCTTCACCTTTTTCCCAGGCGCCTCACGGCTTGCCCTGGGGGCGGGTTCATCCTTTACGGCCTGTCTCCGGGCGAGGATCGTGGCCCCGTCTCTCACCTTGAGCCGGGTGCCGGCGCTCAGTTTTTTGCCCTTCAGTTTGTTGAGCTGCCGCAGTTCGGTCGTGCTGATGCCGTACTTGCGGGCGATGGCCTGCAGGGTGTCGCCCTTTTTGACCTTGTGGAACTGCGCCGGGGTGGCGGGAATTTCGGCCAGCACGGGCAGGGTGGGGGGCAGCAAGATGGCGGGATCGCCTTGCGCATCCTCTTCCTGGGTCGGGACCAGCAGGGTCTGGCCGGGCCGGACGCGGATGTGGCCCTCCAGGCCGTTGACCCGTTTCAGGTCGGCCAGGGTGATGCCAAAGCGGGGCGCTATCTGTTCGAGCTGCTCGCCGGGCTGAAGGGCATAGGTCTTCCAGTTGCTCAAGGGTTCGTCGTGGGCGGCGAGCCCAGTCTTGAAGCTTTCGTACTGGTGGGCAGGAATCACCAGCATCGAATCGGCCTGGATGACAGGGCGGTGGTGGGATGGGTTGAGGGCCGTGAATTCTTCCACACTCAGACCCGCGAACTGGGCGGCCAGCTTGATGTCGATGGGGGCTTCCGTTACCACGGTACGGAAATAGGGGCGGTTGGGGATCGAGGCGATCCCGAGTTCCACCATCAGGCGGGGATTGCTGAAAATGTTCTTGAGCGCCTGCAACTTGGGAACGTAATGCCGGGTCTCGTTGGGCATGGAGAGGTTGGAGTAGTCACCTGGCAGGCCCTTCGCCTCATTTTTGGCGATGGCGCGGCCCACCGCCCCTTCGCCCCAGTTGTAGGAAGCCAGGGCCAGATGCCAGTCGCCATGCAGTTCATAGATGGACTGCAGGTAATCCAGGGCGGCGCTGGTGGAAGCGACGATATCCTGGCGCTGATCGTGCCACCAGTTCTGCTCCAGATTGAAGGTCCTGCCGGTGGAGGGAATGAACTGCCACAGCCCCGAGGCGTGGGCGGAAGAATAGGCCATGGGGTTGTAGGCGCTCTCCACCATGGGTAGCAGGGCCAGTTCCGTGGGCATGCCGCGCCGTTCCAGCTCATCGACGATGTGGTGCAGGTAGGGACGGCTGCGTTCCACCATGCGCCGCAGTCCTTCCGGATGGGACTGGTAGTACTGCTGATGGCGCAGCACCAGTTCGTCGTTGAGGTTGGGCATGGCAAAGCCGTTGCGGATCCTGACCCACAGGTTTTCCGTCGGGGCGGTGAGATCGACGGCCTGGGAAATTTCTGGCGGCTGAGCGATTTCCTCCCTTTCCAGGGGGGCATGGGAATCGGGATCGGCGTGCAGCTGAGGGGCAAACAGGCTGCAGGAGAAGGCCAGCAGGAGTGCTTGAAGGCTGACCGGGCGCAGGGGGAAAAAATTACCACGCAGCCGCTTCTTCATCGAGTGTCCTTTGTCCTGAATTTTGTCGGGCGGGCAGATTGCCGGGATAACCCGCCTCGAAGGGGGAGGATTATAGTCCTGCCACGGCTGGGTGATAAGCCGGTGAGTTCAAATTCGAAGTGCAACACCGACCCGGAGGTCAATGTGTTGTGTTGGGCAAGAACGCCAGCCGCAAGATGAGACGGGCCCCATGAACGGGGCCCGTCGGCATGCTGCGGTGTCGAGGGCGGCTTGTCAGCCGAGGGTATCTTTCCAGATGGTGGTGGCCCAGGCCCGGGTGTAGAGGCCTTCTTCCTCCGAGGCTTCCCTTGAGACGCCGCCGGAGCCTTCCACGACCAGGGGCACCTTCTTTTCCGGGTGGTAGCGGTGCACCGAAGCCTTTGGCGGCCAGGGCGGCGCCGGGCACGGCGGCCAGGGTGAGAGAGGCGGCGGCGGAGGCGCCGATGCCCTGCAACAGGCGACGACGTTCAGGATTGAATTTGTTCATGACAGGCTTCCCTTATTTCTGCTTGGAAAAGTAGTCCGCCAGGAGGACGATTTCCCCGAGCCCGGAGAAGGGTTGCCCGCGCGACTCTATTAGCAATTTGATCCAGGCAGGGAAATCTCCGCGACCAAGCCGCCGCCTTCTCTGGGCCTCAATTCAAGGGTGCCGCCGAAGCGCTCCACAATCGCCCGCACAATCGAAATGCCCAGGCCCGCGCCATCCTTGCTCTTCCGACCTTGATCACCACGCCAGAAACGCTGACCAATTTGGGATGCCTGCTCGGTAGTGAGTCCGGGGCCACGGTCTGTCACAGCAATCAAGCATCGCTGCGCGCCCTGATCCAAGAACACACCGACCTCGATCGCGGCATCTCTGGGCGAGTAGCGTATTGCGTTATCAACCAGATTGCGAAACGCCGTTTCCAGCATCGACTTGGGCACTGGAGTTCCGATGTCCTCGCCGCTGATGTTGAGCACCAAGCGCTCACCTTCTTCAGCTTTCCATTGCTCCAGCACGCCACGGACGGAAGCGACCACAGAGGTGCAACCATCTGCCTTGTCGGCGGGTGCCTCGGCACGAGCCAGTGTCATCATCTGGTCCAGCGTGCGCCGCAGGCGTTTAACCCCTTCCTCCGCACTGGAAAGCGAAGACGCCACTTCGTCGCCTTCACTGATTCGGGCCACCTGCAGGTGGGTATCGATCACGGTCAACGGCGTCCTCAGTTCGTGCGCCGCGGCATCGGTAAATGCCCGCTGGCTGGAGAGTGCCCGTGCCAAGCGCTTGAGAAGACCATTCATTGCATCCAGAACCGGACGCAGTTCCGAAGGCGAATGGTTGACGGCAATCGGGGATATATCGTCCGCGTGTTTGTCGCGTAACTGCTGCGACAGGCCTTTCAGTGGGGCCAGCCCCCGGCCGATGCCGATCCAAAGCGCAGCCAAGCCGCCAAGAAAGGCAATCAGAAATGGCACGCCAGCCACGCTCAGCAGTTCGTGGATCAGCATGTTTCGCTGATCCACGCGATCCGCTGTGGTGATCTGGTAGCCATTGGCACGAAGAACGTAGATTCTCCACTGGCGCCCCAGAATATCCCGCGTGCTAAAGCCTGCGGGTAATGACTCGAATTCCGAATGAGGTCCAGTGGTCGTTCGTGCCAGGATCTCTCCGTGCAAGGACCGGATTTCGCAGGCGATACCCTCCTTGCCGCTGACGCGCACGGCCTCGGCGAAGTCGGAGGCTGCCGAATTCGGAGCCAGCGCCGCGCGCTCAAGAAGCCCCGCCACCATGCGTGCCGACATGGCAAGACGACCATCGAGGGTTCGATCAAGATTGGAGTGGACGCCGCGCATCATCCAGGCCGCGGCAGAGCCCCACAGAACCAGCAGCGAAATACCGGCAATCAGAACGGCGCGAAGGCGCAGACTCATGACGCGAGCCTCCATCCCAGCCGATAGCCGAGCCCACGGACTGTCTCGATCGCTTCGGAGCCTAGCTTGCGGCGGATGTTGTGGATATGCACGTTGACCGCATTGCTGCCGATCTCTTCCCCGAGTCCGTACAAGCGCTCATTCAGCAGAGCGGGCGCAACCCATCGGCCATCGGCATTGGCAAGCTGGGCCAGCAGATCGACCTCGCGACGCGACAAGGTGGCGGACTCGCCATGGAACCAAGCCAGTCCGCTCTCCGGCTCCAGTCGCAGGGGGCCGGCCAAGATGACCTGGGCAGCACGGCCTTGTGTGCGTCTGACCAGCGCGTGCAACCGAGCCGCGAGTTCACGCAGGTCGAACGGCTTGACCATGTAGTCATCGGCTCCTTCATGCAGTCCCTTGAGCCTGTGTTCGATGGCATCCCGCGCCGTGAGGATCAAGACGGGCAACTGAGGCTCGACAGCTCGCATGCTGGCCAGCAACTCCATGCCATCCCGGTCAGGCAGGCCGAGATCGAGTACCAGGGCATGGAAGGTTTCTTCCATGTGCACGGTTTCCGCGTCTTGTGCCGTGCCGACATGCTGGACCGCGATGCCGTGCTTGCGCAAACCGGCCACAATGCCCTTGCCAATCAGCTCGTCGTCCTCTACCAGCAGCACCCGCATTTCCGCTTCACCTTGCCTCGAACAAATGGTCATGTTAGGCCAAAAATCAGCCTCGCGTCAGCGAGTAGATACGCCCTCGCGGCACTTTAGTTTCGCTTAATCGAGCGGGCGCATCATCCAGGCAGCTTTGTTTGGAGGATTCGGATATGGTTTTTTATCGGCGCCTGGTTGCGGTCTTTCTACTGTGTTGTTGTGCGATCGGCAGTGTGTGGGCGGAGGGCCTTCTCCCCTCCTGGGGCAGTAGTGAACGGCAATTTCTGGACGTTGCCGAAGTCTTCAAGCTGGAGCCTGCGCACAAGCAAGGCGATTCGTTCTCGGCCGCAGGGCATATCGCCGATGGTTACTACGTTTATCGCCACGCCATCAAATTGATTGATGCGCAGGGCCATGAGGTCAGCCTGACCCTTCCGACAGGAACTGCCAAACACGATGAGTTCTTTGGCGACACGGAAATCTATATGGGTGATGCGCTTGATCTGCGCTTTCTCGCCACTGCTCCCGGTCCACTGACACTCCACTGGCAAGGGTGTGCGGAGGCAGGCATCTGCTATCCCCCGCAGACCATGAATGTGACGCTGCCGGCAGTGGCGGCAGGCGCATCCACAGCCGGCGATGGCCCCGCACAGCAGAGCCCGACTGCGGCGCCTGCCCATCCGGGCAGCGCGGGCAGGGCGACCGAGATGGCCGAGGATCAGGCGGCAGCGCAACGACTTGCAGCGCTGGGTCCCGTATGGGGAACGCTGCTGTTCTTCGGCTTCGGGCTGGCGCTGGCCTTCACGCCGTGCTCGCTGCCGATGATTCCCATCGTCTCCGCCATGGTCGTAGGCAGCCAGGCCAAGCCGCGACGGGCTTTCTTGCTCTCCCTGTCCTATGTCCTGGCGATGGCTGGCACCTATGCGGTGGTGGGTGTGGCCGCAGGCCTGGCCGGCGCCAACCTGCAGGCCACACTGCAATCGCCTTGGTTGCTGGGGGCGTTTGCAGCCTTGTTCCTCGTCCTGGCGAGTTCACTGTTCGGCCTGTTCGAGTTGCAGTTGCCTTCGGCCCTGATCAATCGCGTCGAATCCGCCGGCAGAGATCGTTCGGGCGGAAGCATCCCCGGCGCGGCTGTGCTGGGCTTCCTCTCGGCGCTCCTGGTCGGGCCTTGCATGACCGCTCCATTGGCAGGCGCATTGCTGTACATCGGGCAGACCGGCAGCGCGATCCACGGCGCAATGGCGTTGTTCGCGCTGGGTTTGGGCATGGGATTGCCCCTGCTGGCCATCGCCATGTTTGGTGCCCGGGTCCTGCCGCGTCCTGGCGCGTGGATGGACCGCGTGCGCGTGGCATTCGGCTACGTCATGGTGGGCATGGCCGTGATGATGCTGACGCGCTTCCTGCCCGGCACGGTGAGCCTGGTTCTCTGGGGAGCTTGGGTCTTGTCGGTGGCGATTGGCCTGATCGCCTGGGGCCAGGCCGTGGCAGCGAAGCATCGGCTGGCATGGACGCTACGGTCCGGTGCTGTCTTTGCCGGCTTGTGGTCCGTCCTGATGCTGGTCGGCGCTGCGTCTGGCGGCGAATCCGCGTTGCAGCCGTTGGCACATCTGCGCGGTGAATCGGTTTCAACAGCACCTGCTGCGGCCGGTGTCGCTTACGCACAGGCGAAATCGGTCGAGGACGTGGATGCACATCTGGCACAGGCGGCTTTGCGCGGTCAATGGACCCTGATCGACTTCTACGCCGACTGGTGCGTCAGTTGCCATGTGATCGAACGCAATGTATTCGACGACGCCGCTGTCGCGGCCCGACTGGCCCGTATGCAGGTGGTGCGGCCAGACGTGACGCGCAATGACACGACCGACCAGGCTCTGCTCAAGCGCTGGGGCGTCATGGGGCCGCCCACGCTTATTCTTGTTGGTCCGGACGGCACGGAGCGCCGGGATCTGCGCGCAGTCGGTGAGATTGATGCCCGCGCCTTCCTGGATCGCCTGGATAAGGCAGGTTCCTGATGATCAGCATAGGTCCATTCTCCGCCCAGGTTGTTGCCGGCTTCGCCGCCGTACTGCTGTCCTGGGCAATGGCTCGCAGGGTTGCCAGGCGCTTGCCCGACGCTCCGTACAAGGCGGCCGGTGGAATGCTTCTGGATGCTGTGTTCTGGGGATTCGTGGCAGCGCGCCTCGGTTTCATCGCCCTGTGGTGGGAAGAGTACGCAAAGTCGCCGATGTCCATGATTTCCATCGGCGATCAAGGCTTCTCTTGGTGGATCGGTGTCCTGGCAGCGTTGGGGGTCATCTGGTGGCGTAGCCGTGCAAGCCGGGCGCTGCGCCGCCCTGTGCTGGTGGGCATCACCGCCGGACTCTTGACCTGGTTTGCCGCAGGGGGCGTACTCGATCTGTTGCAGCGCTCGGCGCCGCCATTGCCGGCACTGGCACTCGCAACGCTCGATGAACAGCCTGTCGTCTTGAATTCCTATACCGGGCGGCCGGTCGTGCTCAACCTCTGGGCTTCATGGTGTCCACCATGCCGTCGCGAGATGCCGGTGTTCGAGCAGGCGCAAGTGCAGTATCCCGATATCGCTTTCGTCATGGTCAACCAAGGAGAGAGCGCCCAGCAGGCACGCGCCTTTCTTGAAAGCCAAGGTCTGCAGCTCAAGGACGTGCTGCTCGACCCGGCCTCCCAAACCATGCAGGCGGTCGCATCGCGAGGCCTGCCCACCACCTTGTTCTTCGATGAGCACGGACGCCTGGTGGATACCCACTTGGGCGAACTCTCGATGGCCAGCCTCAAAAACACGGTGTTGCGCCGTTTCGCGCAATCCCGACAGATCAAGACAGATAAGGAGTAACCATGTTTGCACAGCGCTCGCGCATTTCTTTCCTTTTGGCTGCCAGCCTCATGTGGGTCACCGGCTGCAGTCAGGCGGAATCTGCTGACCAGCCACCAGTTCTGAAGGCGCTGGAAGGCCAGGGGCTGACCGTCATGCAGGAGTTCAAGGTGGAAGGCGGTCTGCGCGCTTTCGCCGCAGTCGCCGGTGACAGGCCGATTGCCATTTACATCACGAGCGATGGCAATGCCATCGTGGGTACACGTCTGAACGCCAAGGGGGAGCCAGTTGACGAGGCGGCCCTGAACAATCTGGCGGCCAAGCCGATCAGCGACAAGGAATGGGCGCAGCTCCAATCTGCAACCTCTGTCCGGGACGGAAAAGCGGACGCTCCACGCATCGTATATGCCTTTTCCGATGCCAACTGTCCCTATTGCCATCGCTTCTGGGAAGCCGCACGCCCCTGGGTTGATGCCGGTAAGGTCCAGATTCGGCACATCATGGTGGGAATCATCAAAGAAGACAGCCCCGCCAAGGCAGCGGCAATCCTTGGTGCCGCTGATCCCTCGGCCGCATTACTGGAAAACGAGCGGAAGTACGCTCAGGGTGGAATTACTCCAGCCAAGAGCGTTCCTGCAAATGTGCGCAAGACTCTCGATGACAACCAGATGCTTATGTTGAGCATGGGCTTTCGTGGAACTCCGGGCATTGTTGTTCGTGGTCCCGATGGCGTGCTCAAAAAATACAACGGCATGCCTCAAGGGCCCCAATTGGCTGAAGTGCTGGGACCACGTTGAAACTTCCTCTCTCGTGCGCGGACGGGATGTGCGCTTTATTGTGGTCCCCGTTTTCATGACAGCGGTTCAATCCGTGCGCTGTCATGAGGAAGGCGATGCTGGGCGAAGCAAGGAAGCGGAAGGTTGACCGTCCTGAGTTCAAGGCCAGCGTGTGTTTGGTGGCCTGGCGTGGGTTGAAGACGATCCATGAGATTGGCCAGCATGAGATTGCCCAGGAGTGCGGCGTGCATCCCTGCGTGCATCCCGGCATACATCCGCCTGCCCCGCGGCTTCGCCTATCGGGTGGCGATCATCGGCGGGTATTCGCGGCGGGTACTCCGCTGGTGGATCAGTAACCGCAGGAAAGCGCTGTTCTGCGTCGATGGCCTAAAGGATGCCTGGCGCCACCCCGGCCGGCCGGAAGTCTTCAACCGCGACCCGGGCGCGCAGTTCACCCGCGCCGCCTTTACCGACATCCTGAAACGGGAAGGCGTGCTCATCCGCAAGGAGGGTCGGGGGCGCGCCTTCGACAACCGCTTCGTCGAGCGGCTCTGGCGCAGCGTCAAGCACGAAGACGTGGATCTGAAGGGCGATGCCTCGATGGGCGAATCGATGCTCGGCCTGACCGCGTATTTCGGTATTGCGCCTTCTACAACGCCAAGCGTCCGCACCCGTCGCTGGGGCAGAAAATGGGGCAGAAAATGAGGTAGAAAGCGCCCGATATTGTCTATCGGAGCGGCGCCGGCGACGGTGCCATGAACGTGGCCAAGTCTGGCGGCGTGAGGGAGGCATCTCTCACCAAGGCAAGTTCAGAGGCCACGGCAACAACCGCAGCAAAGGCAAAACCGGGGGCAGCGCCTTCCAGCTGCGAGTGAAGTCGAATGTGCAACTTGAACTGACGGCAGGACTGTCTTGACTCAGGGGGTCACTTCACAGAACGCCCTCCTTCTCTGCACAACCGCCGGATTTACGCCACTTCGCCTTGAACACGAGAGCTTCGCGGTCATTCGCCCGCTCGCCCTGCTCGGCAGCGCCTTCTATCCGGTTCTTGTCTATCGGCTCGCAGATTACGCACCAGGCTTCCCCCCACGTTCGGTCACCCTCACGCAGTTGCGTTTCACTTCGCTCGCTGTGATCAACTTACGGAGGGACTTGAGCCGCTGCCCCATGCTGGGCGCAAAAAAACCCGCTGATTCACAACGGGTTTTTGAATGTTGGCGGAGTGGACGGGACTCGAACCCGCGACCCCCGGCGTGACAGGCCGGTATTCTAACCAACTGAACTACCACTCCTTGCTGCTCACCTCGACATGTCGGGGTGACTTGAAACCTTGGCGTCCCCACGGGGATTCGAACCCCGGTACCTACCGTGAAAGGGTAGTGTCCTAGGCCTCTAGACGATGGGGACCCGGACTCAGCAGATCGGCGTTTCTGCCCATTTCTTTCGATACTTCTTTCGAGCTTTTTTCGAGCTTTTTGGTGGAGGTACGCGGGATCGAACCGCGGACCTCTTGCATGCCATGCAAGCGCTCTCCCAGCTGAGCTATACCCCCGCCTCGAAAGAAGGCCGCATTATAGAGAGCACTTTATGGGTTGTAAACCCTTTTCATTGCTGATGCTCCATTTTCTGCGGATTTCCTTGGTTTTCAACATTTACTCCCGGTAAGTTACTCCCGGTAAGGCGCCAGTCGGGCCAGAGCGGTTTCCCGGCCGATCAGGGACACTACGGCATCCACGGAGGGGGTCTGGGTCTGTCCCGTCAGCAGTACCCGCAGGGGCATGGCCAGCTTCGGCATTTTCAAGCCATGCCTGGCAACGGTCGCCTTGATCAGGGCTGCGATTGCGGGGGTTTCCCAAGCTACCTGTTCCAGACCCACGGCAAAATCCGCAATGGCAGGTCTGGCTTCGTCACTCAGGTGCTGGGCCAATAGTTCCGGGCTGGGGTGGATGTCGATATAGAAGACTTCCAGGGCATCGGCGAGCAGATTCAGGGTGTTGCAGCGATCCACATAGAGGGCCACGGCCTGGGCCAGATCGGGACCCTTGCCGGTGTCTATGCCGCGAGCCTGGAGGCGGGCGGCAATCCTGGCGGCCAGGGCTTCCGGCGGCATTTGCTTCATGTAGTGGTGATTCAGCCACAGCAGTTTTTCCGTGTTGAACTGGGCGGCAGAAGGCGTGATGTGGTCGAGATCGAACCATTCGGTAAATTGTTCCCGGGAGAAGATTTCGTCATCGCCATGGGACCAGCCCAGACGGGCCAGGTAGTTGTTGACGGCTTCCGGCAAAAAGCCGTCTTCGTCGTACTGCATCACGGAGACAGCGCCATGGCGCTTGGAAAGCTTGGTGCCGTCGTCGCCGAGAATCATGGAAAGGTGGGCGTACTGGGGCACGGTGGCGCCCAGGGCCTTGAGGATGTTGATCTGGCGCGGGGTGTTGTTGACATGGTCATCACCGCGAATGACATGGGTGATCCCCATATCCCAGTCATCGACTACGACGCAGAAATTGTAGGTGGGGGTGCCATCGGTCCGGGCGATGATCAGGTCGTCGAGTTCGGCGTTGGCAAACTCGATGTGACCCTTGACCAGGTCATCCCAGGCTACCGCGCCTTCTCGTGGACTCTTGAAGCGGATCACCGGGGCAACGCCGGCCGGGGGTTGGGGCAGGGTCTTGCCGGCTTCGGGACGCCAGCGGCCATCGTAACGGGGTTTTTCACCGCGGGCGCGCTGGGCTTCGCGCAGGGCATCCAGTTCTTCCGCGGACATGTAGCAGGGGTAAGCCGTGCCCGCAGCCAGCATCTGCTGGATGACTTCCTTGTAACGATCCATGCGCTGCATCTGGTAGTAGGGGCCTTCGTCGTAATCCAGACCCAGCCAGGCCATCCCGTCGAGAATGGCCTGTACGGCTTCCGGGGTGGAGCGGACTACATCGGTATCTTCGATGCGCAGGATGAACTGGCCGCCGTGGTGGCGGGCATAGGCCCAGGAGAACAGGGCAGTGCGGGCGCCGCCGATGTGGAGAAAGCCGGTGGGGCTAGGAGCGAAACGGGTACGGACCATGATGAGCAATTCTGTCTGGCAAAAAGGACCCCATTGTATACGAGCGAAAAAGTTTGACGGCACTCTACGGCTATGATTAAATGCGCGCCTTCCGAGACATCGGGTGGTTAGCTCAGTTGGTATGAGCACTGCCTTCACACGGCAGGGGTCACTGGTTCGAGTCCAGTACCACCCACCAATAAACCCTTGTGAATCAAGGTGTTGTTAAAAAAGCCCGACTAAAATGGCCGGGCTTTTTTCGCCCTTTTTTCGCCCTTTTTCCGCCCTTTTCCCGGGTTCATCGGGTTCATCGGGTTCATCGGGTTCATCGGGTTCAATGTCCCGGATTTTTCCCAAGCTGCCGCCAATCAATCGCCAGCCGGTGGTCATCCGCCGGCTGAGGGCTTTTGTGGCTGACGCGTGACGGTGACGCCTGAAGTGGTCTTGAGCCGGTTCTCGAGTGTCTCATTTACCCGGGTTTGCCCGTCCCTGGGTGGCCTTGATTGCATCCGTCTGCCCGGGGCGCCAGGGGTCGCGCTTGCGGTCGGTAAAGGAGCAACCCGATTGCCGCGAGAGCGGCGAATGCGGCTCCGGCGCTGAAGGTGGCTGCGGCGCCAAACAGGCTCCATAAGGCCCCCGCAATGATGCTGGCCAGCAAGAGCGCGCCGCCGCTGGCCAGATTGAAAATTCCGAAGGCCGTGCCGCGCAGCTCGGCAGGCGCCGTGTCGGCCACCAGTTTTGCGAGCAAGCCCTGGGTGAACGCCATGTGCAGACCCCAGCATGCCGCGCCGAGGAAGGCCAGCCAGGGCGACGCCGCCAGGGCCAGCACGACATCGGCAATGACGAGCACCCCGAGCCCGAACAGCAAGAGCGTTCGCGCCGAAAGCCGGTCGGCTGCCGCGCCCGCCGGATAGGCCGAGGCCGCGTAAACCACATTCATGACGATCATGATGATGGGCACCTGGCCGACCGCGAGTCCAAGGTCCTGCGCGCGCAGGATCAGAAATGCCTCACTGAAGCGCGCGAGGGTAAAAACCGCTCCGAGCACGACGACGAGCCAATAGTGCAGCGGCAGGCGCCTGGCATCCGCCAGCGTCGGACGATCTCGGCCGCCCGGGGCCGGTGCCGGGGATTCGGGCTCGCGCACCGCGACGATCAGCAGCAGCAGCGCGATCAGCGCCGGCGCCACCGCCACCCAGAGCACGGCCTTGATGTCGTTCGCGAACCAGAGCATGAGTCCCACCGCCAGCAAGGGCCCGATAAAGGCCCCGGCGGTGTCGAGGGCCTGGCGCAGGCCGTAGGCGCCGCCGCGCAACTTTGTCGGCGTGATGTCGGCGATCAGCGCGTCGCGCGGCGCGCCGCGAATGCCTTTGCCGATGCGGTCCGCAAAGCGCGCGCCAAAAACCCACCCGATCGTGGTGGCGAGCGGAAACACCGGCTTGGTCATGGCGCTCAGCCCGTACCCCAGCACGACGAGAACCTTGCGTTTCCTGAAGTAATCGCTGATGGCGCCGGAAAACACCTTTGTGATCGCGGCGGTGGCTTCGGCCATTCCTTCGATGAGGCCGATCGTCATCATGGAGGCGCCGAGTACCGTGGCCATGAAGATCGGCAGCAGGCTATGGACGAGCTCGGAGGAAATGTCCATGAACATCGAGACGAACCCCAGCACCCAGATTTCCCTCGGCAGGGCGCGATAGATGCTTCGGGCGGAGGCGGGTGATTCAGGCTTGCCCGGTTGCGATGACATCATGAAGCTCCATTTTGGCGGTATGGCGCCAGTTCAAGGTAAGGACGCAAAGTGGTAAGGACTCAATGTGGTAAGGACGCCAAGTAGTAAGGACTCAAAGTCAAAGGGGCGGCGCGGCTTGCGCGGCGTTCGTGTGGACTGTCGGTGGACTGCCGGTGCGGACGCCGCTGATTGTAGCGGGATCATTTCAGAGTTTCAGAGCGCAGGCTTGCGGGGCTCCCGGCTGACTCATGACCGGTTTTGCCGTCGCGCAACCCTTCAAGCAGCAGCTCGCGCGATCCGGATGCGGGGCGATTCCGGCCAGACTTGATGTAATATCATGATTCTTTTTGAAAAATCCAAGATCCGGCGGCACCCCGCTACAGTTTGATTGTACTTCGGGACCAGGCCCCTTCGACTTCTTTGAGCCTCGCCATGAACTTTTTGTCCTTGAAACTTGAACTCGCCCGTTTTTTCCGGAGTGTGATGCTGCTGGTTTTTCTGGCAGCCATGGGCATGGCGTGGGGGCAGCAAAGCCTGGAAATCCTTGAACTCAAGCATCGTACTGCCGCCGAGGTGTTGCCGGCCCTGCAACCTTTGCTGGAGCCGGGAGCGAGCCTCTCGGGCATGAATGACCAGTTGTTTTTGCGGGCATCGGCGCGCAACCGCGCGGATATCAAGCAGGCCCTGGCGGTATTGGATGTGCCTCAGCGGCGCTTGCTGATCCGGGTGAGTACGGATCGCAGCACGGTGGAGCAGGATCGTGCCGCGCGGCTTGCCCTCGCCGCCCGCATTCCGGGGGAGAGCCGGGTTGGCGCGAGGATTTACGATAGCCGCAGCGCCGGTAGCGCAAGCGGCACCCAAATGGTGCAGACCGTGGATGGCGGCCGGGCCTTCATTCAGGTGGGGACTTCGGTGGCCATTCCCATGCGCCATGTGGTGCTGACCCCGGGAGGTGCGGTCGTGAGCGAGGGGGTGGAATATCGGGATATTGCCCAGGGGTTTTATGTGGAACCCAGGGTATCCGGCAACCGGGTGACTCTGGACATCAGCCAGCAGATGGATACGCCGGGCAATCGTGGCCCCGGGAGTGCCCATGTCCAACGTCTGGGCACCACTGTTTCTGGCCGTCTGGGAGAGTGGATGCAATTGGGTGGGAGCGGACAATCTGCGCTGGAGCGGGGCAGGGGCATCGTCTCCCTTTCCACGGATGAATCACGTTCTGAGCGCAGCATCTGGCTGCTGGTGGAAGAGTTGCCCTGACCGGCAGGGGGAACCCTTTGGCAGTGGGCGGGTCTCCTGCATGGACTCTTTGAGAACTACCGCTCGACATGCTGATCTTTGACAATGCCTTTTGCCGGGAACTCCCCGGCGATGCGGATGAACGTAACGTAGCTCGCCAGGTTCACGGGGCCTGCTGGTCCCGGGTGATGCCCACGCCTGTGGCTGCGCCGCGCCTTCTGGCCTATTCCCGGGAGATGGCCGGGCGCTTGGGGCTGCAAGAAGGATGGCTCGGGGCGCCTGAAAACCTGGCGGCCTTCGCGGGTAACGCCATCCTGCCGGGCATGGAGCCTTATGCCTCCTGCTATGGCGGGCATCAGTTCGGGCATTGGGCCGGGCAGTTGGGGGATGGGCGGGCGATCAGCCTGGGCGAGGTCGTGAATGAGGCCGGGGAGCGCTGGGAGCTGCAGCTCAAGGGGGCCGGGCCGACGCCCTTTTCGCGCCGGGCGGATGGACGGGCGGTGCTGCGTTCCTCGCTGCGGGAATTTCTGTGCAGCGAGGCCATGCACCACCTCGGGGTGCCGACGACTCGGGCGCTGACCTTGGTCGGCACCGGGGAGGAGGTGCTGCGCGACATGTTCTATGACGGCCATCCCGAACTCGAGCCGGGGGCGGTCGTGTGCCGCGTGGCGCCGTCCTTCCTGCGTTTCGGCCACTTCGAGTTGCCGGCCGCGCGGGGGGATCTGGCGCTACTGCGGCGCCTTGTGGATTTTGCCGTGTTGCATCACTTTCCTGCGTGGCAGGGCAAGCCCCTGGAAGACTGGTTTCAGGAAGTCTGCGAGCGCACCGGCAGGCTGGTGGCGCGCTGGATGCAGGTGGGCTTCGTGCATGGGGTGATGAATACGGACAATATGTCCCTTCTTGGACTGACGATCGACTACGGCCCCTACGGCTGGGTGGAGGATTTCGATCCGGGCTGGACGCCCAACACCACCGATGCGGCAGGGCGCCGCTACTGTTTCGGGCGGCAGCCGGAAATCGCCCGCTGGAATCTCGAACGTCTGGCTGAAGCCCTGGCGCTGCTCCATCCGGGAGGGGATCTGTCGTCCTCTTTACGGCATTATGACGAAGCCTATCATGCCGAGCTCGCCCGCCTCTTCGCCGGGAAACTCGGCTTGGCCGAATGGAAGGATGGAGATGCGGAGCTCCTCAGAGAGCTCTTTGAGCTGATGCAGGAAGGGGAGTTGGACATGACGGAATTTTTCCGTCAGCTTCCTCATGTCGATGACGAGGAAGCGGCCTTGGCGCACCTGGCGCAGGCGGCCTACCGTCCGGAACGCTGGCAGGGTGTGGCGATGGGCCTACACGCATGGCTTGGGCGTTACCGCCAGCGCCTGGCCCAGGAGGGGCTCGCGGCCGGGGCGCGCCGTACTGCCATGAACACCTTCAATCCCCGCTATGTGCTGCGCAACTATCAGGCGCAGCAGGCGATCGATGCGGCTGAAGCGGGAGATGTCAGCCGGATCGAGGCGCTGCTGGAGGTCCTGCGTCGTCCCTACGAGGAGCAGCCGGGCCAAGAGGCTTTTGCCGCCAAGCGGCCTGAATGGGCCAGGAGCAGGGCAGGTTGCTCCATGCTCTCCTGTAGTTCATGAGGGATCACGCCTCCCGGGTGCTGCTCAGCAGGTAATTGATGCTGATGTCCTGTCCCAGGCGGTAGGTCTTGCTAAAAGGGTTGTAACTCATGCCGGTCGGGGCTTCGGGCGTGAGGCCTGCTTCCCGGCACCCGCGTGAGAGTTCCGAAGGCTTGAGGAAGCGGGCGTAGTCGTGGGTGCCCCTGGGCAGCATTTGCAGGATGTATTCCGCGCCGATGACGGCAAAGAGATAGGCCTTGGGGTTGCGGTTGAGGGTGGAAAAGAAAACCTTGCCGCCGGGTTTGACCAGTTGCGCACAGGCGCGGATGGTGCGGATCGGGTCGGGAACGTGTTCCAGCATTTCCAGGCAGGTGACGACATCGAAAGCAGCCGGGCTTTCCTCGGCCATGGCCTCTGCGGAAATGTTCCGGTAAGTCAGCTGTAAACCACTTTCCAGCATGTGCAGGCGGGCGACTCCCAGCGCTTTCTCCGAGAGATCGATGCCGGTCACCCATGCGCCCCGGGCTG
Organism: Comamonadaceae bacterium; assembly: GCA_029255645.1. Classification (GTDB taxonomy): domain Bacteria; phylum Pseudomonadota; class Gammaproteobacteria; order Burkholderiales; family Rhodocyclaceae; genus Azovibrio. The sequence continues at coordinate 54,681 of JANLJE010000027.1, forward strand.
CCATGCCCTCGGAAAGCAGGCCGCCGCCACAACCCACGTCAATCACGGTTTTTCCGGCCAAGTCGATCTGGCGGTCGATCCAGTCGAGGCGCAGGGGGTTGATTTCATGCAAGGGCCGGAATTCGCTGTTGGGGTCCCACCAACGATGGGCGAGTTCGCCAAACTTGTGCAGTTCTTTCGGGTCGGAATTGGTCATTGGGATACTCGGTGGCAGCTTGGGTCAGTTGAAATGAAAAAGCCCTGCGCGAGCAGGGCTTTTGCACGGCACGGCAGATCTTACTTGGTGCCGATCACTTCGATATCGACGCGACGATCGGGTTGCAGGCAGTCGACCAGCTTCTTGTTGCGGCCGCTTTCAGCGCCCATGTTCTTGCACTTGTCGCCGGTCACGGGCTGGGTTTCACCCTTGCCTTCGGTGTAAACACGGTTGGCTTCGATGCCCTTGCCAACCAGGTATTCCTTGACGGCGGCGGCACGCTTTTCAGACAGCTTCTGGTTGTAGGAGTCCTTGCCGATGCGGTCGGTGTGACCCACGGCCAGGATGACTTCCAGCTTCAGTTCCTTGGCCTTGGTCAGCACTTCGTCCAGCTTGGCCTTGCCTTCGGGGCGCAGCACGGCCTTGTCGAAGTCGAACAGGGCGTCAGCGGCCAGCGTGATCTTGTCGCCAGAAGGCTTCACGCCAGAGGAGGCTGCAGTACTACTCTTGGCCGCAGTTTTGGAGCACTTTTCAGCGGGCAGCAGATCCTTGTCGCACTCGCAGCCAGCAGGATCGTTGGCGGCAGCAGCAGGGGTCCAGTAACCGGTGCGCCAGCACAGGCCGGTACCGCTGGTGGCGACGGCATCGCGCTGGTCGATGATGTAAACACGCTCCTGAGCCTGAGCAACGCCGGCTGCCATGCCAATGCTGGTCAGTAGGGCCATGGCGATAGATTTCTTGGCAAATTTCTTGATCATCTTATGTTTTCCTCGCAGATTATGAAAAGACAGAACGTCTCGAATCAGGCCTTTGCCATGAAAAGCATCTCATCATGGCTCAATCTTCAGGCTAGACCTGATCCTATTCTGCCATAGGCGCGCCGAGTTTTTCAAACTCACTTCATCCGCATTGACTCCCTTTTTGCTGAAAACACAACACTTGCCATGTACCCGGACCTGGCTGACGTGTTCCCGGCCGGCGCAACAATGCGGCAGGCGGGAGATGAGATCGAAGCCGGGCGCAAGTTCGCGTGTGCTTATATGAATGGCGTACAGGCCGGCGGATTTGCGTGCCGGGCTGAGGGACCCGGCCGGGCATGCCTGCATGGCGTCTGGCATGGGAGGCTTGGCAGGTATCGAGCATGCTAAAATGGCAAATTCCGTTTACATCAACCCATAAAGATCTGCCGGCCATCTTGCCCAGGCAGTAGAGAGACCATGGAACCATTCGCCAAGGAAACCCTTCCCGTCAGTCTTGAGGACGAAATGCGCCGTTCCTACCTCGATTACGCCATGAGCGTGATCGTGGGCCGGGCCCTGCCGGACGTGCGGGACGGTCTCAAACCCGTGCATCGGCGCGTGCTGTTTGCCATGCACGAGCTGGGCAATGACTGGAACCGGGCCTACAAGAAATCCGCCCGTATCGTTGGCGACGTGATCGGTAAATATCATCCCCACGGCGATACGGCGGTGTACGACACCATCGTGCGCATGGCCCAGGATTTTTCGCTGCGCTACATGCTGGTGGATGGCCAGGGCAACTTCGGTTCCGTGGATGGCGACAACGCGGCGGCGATGCGGTACACGGAAGTGCGCATGGCCCGCATCGGCCATCAGTTGCTAGAAGACATCGACAAGGAAACTGTCGATTTCGGGCCCAATTATGACGGCTCCGAACAAGAACCCCTGATCCTGCCGGCCCGGATTCCCAATCTCCTCATCAATGGCTCCTCCGGCATCGCCGTGGGCATGGCCACCAACATCCCGCCCCATAACCTGAATGAGGTGGTGGCGGCCTGTCTGGCCCTGCTGGAAAACCCCGATCTGACTACGGATGACCTGATCGACATCATTCCCGCTCCCGATTTTCCCACCGCCGGCATCATCTACGGCGTCGCCGGGGTGCGTGAGGGCTATCACACCGGCCGGGGCCGGGTGGTGATGCGGGCCAAGACCCACTTCGAGGAGATCGACCGGGGCAGCCGCCAGGCCATCATCGTCGATGAGCTGCCTTATCAGGTGAATAAACGCACCTTGCTGGAAAAGATCGGCGAGCTGGTCAATGAAAAGCGCATCGAGGGCATTTCCGATCTGCGCGACGAGTCCGACAAGTCCGGCATGCGGGTGGTGATCGAACTGAAGCGGGGCGAAGTGCCGGAGGTGGTGCTCAACAACCTCTACAAGATGACTCAGCTGCAGGACACCTTCGGCATGAACATGGTGGCCCTGGTCGATGGTCAGCCGCGTCTTCTCAACCTGAAGCAGATGCTCGAATGCTTCCTCGCCCACCGCCGGGAAGTGGTGACCCGCCGCACCGTCTTCGAGCTCAGGAAGGCCCGGGAACGGGGCCATATCCTCGAAGGTCTGGCCGTGGCGCTCTCGAACGTGGACGAGATCATCGCCCTGATCAAGGCGGCGCCGACTCCGGCCGATGCCAAGCGGGAGCTGATGGCCCGCCTGTGGAAGAGCCCGGTGGTGGAAGAAATGCTGCAACGGGCCGCGGCCGATGCTTCCCGGCCCGACGGTCTGGCGCCCGAATACGGGCTTTCTTCCCAGGGCTACCGGCTCTCCGACGCCCAGGCCCAGGCTATCCTGGAACTGCGCCTGCAGCGCCTGACCGGCCTCGAACAGGACAAGATCGTGGCCGAATACAAGGAGGTGATGGAGAAAATCGCCGACCTCATCGACATTCTCGCCCGGCCCGAGCGCATCACCGGGATCATCTCGGCCGAGCTGGTGGCGATCCGCGACCAGTTTGGCGACGAGCGCCGTTCCGAGATCGTCAGCTACGCCCAGGATCTGGGCATCGAGGATTTGATCACGCCGCAGGACATGGTGGTGACCCTGTCCCACACCGGCTACATCAAGTCGCAGCCCCTGGCCGACTACCGCGCCCAGCGCCGGGGCGGGCGCGGCAAGCAGGCCACGGCCATGAAGGATGACGATTTCATCGACCATCTGTTCGTGGCCAACACCCACGACTACATCCTCTGCTTTTCCAACCGGGGCCGCTGCTACTGGCTCAAGGTCTACGAGGTGCCCCAGGGCAGCCGCAACAGTCGCGGCAAACCGATCGTCAACATGTTCCCCCTGGAAGAAGGCGAGAAGATCAATGCCATCTTGCCGGTGAAGGAATTCTCCGACGACAAGTATGTGTTCATGTGCACCGTCAAGGGCGTGGTCAAGAAGACTTCCCTGTCCAACTTCGCCAACCCGCGCAAGGCCGGCATCATCGCCGTCGATCTGGACGAGGGCGATTACCTGATCGGTGCCGACCTCACCACCGGCAAGAGTGACATCGTGCTCGTCTCCGACGGCGGCAAGGCGGTCTGGTTCGGCGAGGATGAAGTGCGCCCGATGGGTCGCCAGTCCCGGGGCGTGCGCGGCATGACCCTGCAGGAAGGCCAGAGCGTGATTTCCCTGCTGGTGGCCCAGAGCGAGGATCAGACCGTGCTCGTGGCGACCGAGAACGGCTATGGCAAGCGCACCCGCCTGGGCGACTTCCGCCGTTCCAGCCGCGGCACCCAGGGCGTCATGGCGATTGCCGCGAGCGAACGAAACGGCAAGGTGGTGGCGGCGAAGCTGGTCACCGACGAGGACGAGGTGATGCTGATCACCACCGGCGGCGTGCTGATCCGCACCCGGGTGTCCGAGATCCGTGAACTAGGCCGCGCCACCCAGGGGGTGACGCTGATTTCCCTGGATGCGGGCGAAAAGCTCACCGGCCTCGAGAAGGTGGCGGAAACCGGCGAGGACGAGGAGGGCGCCGAAGGGGCCGGAGCCGAAGGAGAAGCGCGCGTCAACAACCCTGGCGAGGAAGGAGAAGCCTGATGCATCGAGTCTGGAATTTCAGCGCCGGTCCGGCGGCCCTGCCCACCGAGGTCCTGCTGCAGGTGCAAGAAGAACTGCTGGACTGGCAGGGCGCCGGTTGCAGCGTCATGGAAATGAGCCACCGCGGCAAGGAATTCACCGGCATCATCGAGGCCGCCGAGGCGGATCTGCGCGAGCTGCTGGACATTCCTGCCGATTACGAGGTGCTGTTCCTCCAGGGCGGCGCCACCCTGCAGTTTGCCCAGGTGCCGATGAATCTGCTGGCCGGCCTTGCGGACGAGCAATCGGCCGACTACATCGTGACCGGCGCCTGGTCGAAGAAGGCGCTCCAGGAAGCCCGGCGCATCGGCCAGGTGCGCCAGGCGGCTTCCGTGGAAGTAAAGGGTGAGGTGGCCGATGGCTTTACCCGTCTGCCGCGGGCCGGGGAACTGGACCTGGACCCGGATGCCGCCTATCTGCATGTCTGTACCAACGAGACCATCCACGGGGTGGAGCTGCACGATGACGCGGCCCTGGCGGCCTGGGTCCCGGCAGGGGTGCCGCTGGTGGCCGACATGAGTTCCCATATCCTCTCCCGCCCCCTGGCGCTGCGCCATTACGGCCTGATCTACGCCGGGGCGCAGAAAAACATCGGTCCGGCCGGGCTGACCCTGGTGATCGTGCGGCAGGATCTGCTCGGCCGGGCGCCGGCGGGCATTCCCACACTGATGGACTATCAGGTCATGGCGGAGAACGGCTCCATGCTCAACACCCCGCCCACCTTCGCCATCTATGTCGCCGGGCTGGTGTTCCAGTGGCTCAAGCGCCAGGGTGGCCTCGCCGCGATGCAGGCGATCAACCGGGAAAAGGCGGCGCTGCTCTATGCCGCGATCGATGCCAGCCAAGGCTTCTACCAGAATCCGGTGGCGGCCGATTGCCGCTCCTTCATGAACATTCCCTTTACCCTGGCGCGGCCCGGGCTCGATGCCGAATTCCTCGCCCAGGCCAGGGCCGCCGGACTTTTGGGCCTGAAGGGGCACAAATCCGTGGGCGGCGTGCGTGCCTCCCTTTACAATGCCATGCCCCTGGACGGCGTCCGGGCCCTGGTCCATTTCATGAACGATTTCGCCGCCAGGCACCCCTAAGCACTTATGAGCGATTCACTGCAACAGGAACTGGCGGGCGTCCGCCAGGAAATCGACCGCATCGATGCCCAATTGCTGGAGCTTCTCAACCGCCGCGCCCGCTGTGCCCAGCAGGTGGGCGAAATCAAGGCCCGGCACGGCGAGGCCGGCCACATCTACCGGCCCGAGCGCGAGGCCCAGGTGCTGCGCCGCCTGCAGGAACTCAATCAGG
>JANLJE010000028.1 GCA_029255645.1 Comamonadaceae bacterium
GACAAACGCCAAAAGCCCGCAGGGCTGGGACATAATCGGCGCCCAATTTTGTCTCAGGAGCCAGCGCATGTCCGCCCCCGTTGTCGAAACCGCCGCCGCCGCCGATCTGCCCGCCATGGTGGCCTTGCTGGGCGAACTCTTTGCCCAGGAACATGATTTCCAGCCGGACCCGAAAAAGCAGCAACGGGGTTTGCAGATGCTGCTCGACAACCCGGCGGCCGGCCAGTTGTTCGTGTTGCGCCAGGGCGGCGAGGTGCTGGGGATGGTGAATCTGCTGCTTACCATCAGCACCGCCGAAGGGGCCCGCGTCGGGATACTGGAAGACCTGATCATCCGCGCCGGACACCGGGGCCAGGGGCTGGCGCAACGGTTGCTGCACGGGGTGCTGGACTGGAGCCGCAGCCGGGGCCTGGCCCGGGTCACCCTGCTCACCGACCATGACAACCGGCGGGCCCAGGCGTTCTATGGCCGCTTCGGCTTTCAGCCTTCGGCAATGCAGGTGATGCGGCTGGGTCTTGCGGCGTGATGCGCCGGATCTTGTCGTGACCGGCTGCAGTGACCGGCTGCAAGGCTGGCCCGCCCCGGGAAAAGGGAAATGAAGGGGCCGGCGAGGGCCTAATCCTGCGCCTGACCCGGGCCCGGCAGGCTCAGGCCGGCCTTGATCGCCCGCTCCAGTTCGTCCGCCGGCAGGGGGCGGGACAGGAGATAGCCCTGCATCGACTTGCACTGTTCCTGGCGCAGGAAATCGAGCTGTTCGCTCTTCTCCACCCCTTCGGCCACCACGCCTAATTTCAAACTGCGCGCCATGCCGATGATGGCGCCGGCAATGGCGGCGTCGTCGGGGTCGTCGCTCACGTCGCGCACAAAGGAGCGGTCGATCTTGAGCTTCACCACCGGGAAGCGCTTCAGGTAAGAAAGACTGGAGTAACCCGTGCCGAAGTCGTCGATGATCAGGTGGAAACCTGCGGCCCGCAGCCGGTCCAGGGTGCGCATCACCGTTTCGGTGTTGAGCATCAGCACGTTCTCGGTGATCTCGAATTCGATGTCGCTGGGCACCAGGCCGTATTGCTTCACCTTTTCCATGGCGATTTCGTAGAGCCCCTCGCGGCGGAACTGGACCGGCGAGAGGTTGATGGCCACCGGCACATGCACCATCCCGCCCTCCCGCCACTGGCGCAGCTGGCGGCAGACTTCATCGAGAATCCATTCGGTGATGGGCACGATCAGGCCGGACTCTTCGGCCACGGGAATGAAGTCGTCGGGCGGCACCAGGCCAAAGCCGGGGCGGTTCCAGCGCAGCAAGGCCTCCAGCGCCACCACGCCGCCCATGGCCACATCGGCCTGAGGCTGGTAGTGCAGGATGAATTCACGGCGCGTCAGGGCATGACGCAAAGCGCCTTCCATCGCATGGCGACCGCGCGCCGCCACATCCATTTCGGCCGAAAAAAAGGCGTGAGCATTGCGCCCGGCCGCCTTGGCTTGATACATGGCGGTATCGGCACTCTTCATCAGGGCGTCGATATCCTGGCCGTGTTCCGGATACATGGCGATGCCGATGCTGCCGCTCACATTGAGCTCATGCTCACCCACTCGCACCGGCTCGATCAGCGCGTCCAGGATATTGCGGGCCAGATGGGCAACGTCGCCCTCGTCATTCACCTCCAGCAAGAGCAGGACGAATTCATCGCCGCCCAGACGGCTCACCGTATCGCTGGCCCGTACATGGGTCAGGAGTCGCTGGGTGATGACGCGTAGCAACTCATCTCCGATATTGTGGCCCAGCGTGTCGTTGATGCTCTTGAAGCGGTCCAGGTCCAGGAACATCAGGGCCAGGCGGGTACGGTTGCGGCGGGCGAAGGCGATGGCCTGGCTGACCCGGTCGGTGAGCAGCACCCGGTTGGGCAGGCCGGTCAGGAAGTCGTGCTCGGCCAGATAGCGGATGCGCTGTTCTACTGCCTTGCGTTCGCTGATGTCGGAGAACAGGGCGATGAAGTTCTCGATCTCCCCGTCCGCCCCCCGCACGGCGCTGATGGAGAGCCACTTCGGGTAAGTGGATCCGTCCTTGCGCCGATCTATGATTTCGCCCGACCAGTTGCCCTTGCCGAGAATGGCCGACCACATGGCGGCATAAAAATCATTGTCATGGGCACCGGAGCGCAGCACCGACGGTTTCTTGCCGATCACCTCCTCGGCGCTATAGCCGGTGGTGTGCGCGAAGGCCGGGTTGACCGAGACAATGCAGTTGTTGCGGTCGGTGACGATGATCGATTCGGCGCTGTGCTCGAACACCTGCTTGGCCAGCGCCAGATCGCGCTCGGCCTGCTTGCGGTCGGTCACATCGCGGCCAATGATCACCAGGCCGCGACGGCTGCCATCGGGCTGGAAGATGGGCGCCTTGATGGTGTCGAACACCCGTTCCCGGCCATCTTGATCCAGCAGTATTTCGTCGGAACGGTGCGGCTTGCCGCTCTCCCAGGCCACTTGGTCGCTTTCCTGGAACCGCTTGAGGAGATAGTCCAGATGCGGGTTCTTGAGGGCGATATCGGCATCGCTTCGACCCCGATACATCCCCGGGGTCACCGCAAAAACCTCCTGGGCGGCATGATTGGCTTCGATCCAGCGGCCCTCGCCATCCTTGAACAGGACCACATCGGGCATGTTGTCGATCAAGGTGCGCAATTTTTGTTCGGCTTCGTGCATGGCCCCTTCGCGCCGGGCCGCCTGGGTCACATCGACAATCTGCACCATGCCGAACATGCCCTCTTCCCCCTGGTCCAGGGGCAGGGCACAGACCTGCTGGCGCATGAGCTCCTTGCGTTCCCGGGAAAGGGGCAGGTAGAAGGGGAAAAGCTCCCGATGCAGCATGGAAGAGAGCAGAAAGGAGCGCCCCTGGCTCACCACCTGCTCCAGCACGGACAGCAGGTAAGAACCCCGCAGGGTGGGAAAAATCTCATCCAGACGCCGGTTCAGGGCGGCGGCACAGCTGATGCCCGAGACTTTTACCATCCAGCCGTTCCAGACCCGTACCCGCAGCTCCCGGTCATACACCACCTGGCCCGTCATGGATTGCTCCAGGGCCGCCGCGGCCAGACGCGTGGTCAGGTCGTCGGGAGGAGAGGGCATCACCATGCAAAACTCCGGTTCAGAGGTGGGCGCTGAGGAAGCGCGCCACGGCTTGCTGCAGGGCCTGCATGGCTTGCTGGTCGAGCAGGAAACCGACGTAACCGTCGATATTCTTGTCCTTGATGGAAAAGAGCATGTGCAGCAGCATCATCTCGTTGCCTTCCATCTGGGCCATCACCTCGCCCGCTTCGCCCTTGACCAGCGCGGGTACCCGGGTCGTCAGGGTGCAGGCCAGCAAGTCGCCCACCGCCGTCAGGCAGGCATCGAGGACCAGATTGCCCACTTCGATCAGGGCATCCTGGGCCATGTCGCCCATCTGCATGTCCGTCATGTAGTCCGGCACCACGGCCCGTACCAGGTCATAGCTCCTGGCTTCGGTAAACATCAGCAGGGCCCTGGATTCAAAAGCGCCGCCATAAGGCTGCACCACGGCGCAAATCCGGTCGCTCACGGCAAGCCCGAAGGATGCCAGGGCCGCCGCCTTGTCCACCACCCGCAGTTCCGGCACCGACAGCACCACCTCGGCCCCCACCATCTTGCTCAACACCGCGGCCGCCGAGCCCACCCCGACATTGAAGGCTTCGGTCAGGGCATCCAGTTCCAGTTCGCTCCAGTCGGTCATGCTGTCCCGCAGCCCACCGCCGCCAGCAGGGCCGTCACGGAAATGGGCGTCACCGGCTTGGAAATGAAGGCCACCCCCAGGTCCGCCGCCCGTTGCCGCACCGGCTCCTGGACATTGGCGGAAAAGAGGGCCATGCGCCCCTGGGCACCCTGGGCGCGCAGCTGCTCGACCAGGGTAAAACCATCCACTCCGGGCATGTTGATGTCGATGGAAAAGATGTCAAAGGGCTCCCGGGCGGCCAGCGCCAGGGCCTCGGCCGCATTGGGGGCCTCGCTCACGCTCCAGTCCGGGTGCTGGTCGAGAATCACGGCGCGGATAATCGTGCGCGCCACCTTGCTGTCATCCACCACCAATACCTTCATGTTCGCGCCAGCCTCGCTGCCTCGTAATGTCCGACCAAAGGGGCGATTATCCCGCTGCGCCCGCTCGCGTCAAGCGGGTTCATGCCCTGGGTGCTGAATCAGTTCAATCTTGTAGCCGTCCGGGTCTTCCACGAAGGCGATGATGGTGCTGCCATGCTGCATCGGCCCGGCTTCCCGCACCACCTTGCCGCCCCGGGCCTTGATTCCGGCGCAGGCGGCAGCGGCATCCGGCACTTCCAGGGCAATGTGGCCAAAACCGTTGCCCAGCTCGTAGCGGGACGTATCCCAGTTGTAGGTCAGTTCGATCACGGCCCCTTCTGATTCCGGGCCGTAGCCGACGAAGGCCAGGGTGAAGCGGCCCTCCGGATAATCCTGGCGGCGCAAGAGCTGCATGCTCAGCACCTCGGTGTAGAACTTGATCGAACGCTCCAGGTCACCGACCCGGATCATGGTGTGCAAAATCCGCATGAACGACTCCTTACAAAGGTGGCAGGCCCGAAGCCTGCCGTTGCAATTCCGCCCTGGCCCAGCGCCAGTCGGGGTACAGCCGCTCCACTATCGCCCAAAAGCGCGGGCCGTGGTTCATTTCCTTGAGGTGCGCCAGCTCGTGGATCACCACGTAGTCGATCAGGGCGAGGGGAAAATGCCCCAGGCGCCAGGAGAGGCGGATTTCCCCCTTGCTGTTGCAGCTCCCCCAGCGGGTCCGGGCCGATGAGAGGAACAGCGGCGGGGTCGGCACGCCCAGGCGGGCCGCATGGATTTCCAGCCGCGCCAGGAACAGACTCCGGGCCCGCTGCTGCAAAACCCGGCGCAAAACGGGCTCGATTGCCTTGCCCGCCGGCACGGCCAACTGCAATTCAGCTGCGCCCCAACGGGAACGGGTCAGCCCATCGGGCAGCAGGAGTTGCAGGGGCTGGCCCAGCCAGGGAAAGCGGCTGCCGTCCACCAGCGTGGCTGCAGCCCTCTGCGCCTGCCAGTGCGCCAGCTTGTCCAGCACCCACTGTCCATGCTCGCGCAGCAGGGATTCGATGTCCCGCAAGGCCGCCCCCAGGGGAGCGCCGACCCGCAGGCCCCGATGATCCACGCTCAGGCCGATGGTGCGGCGCCGGCTGCGATAGAGGCCATAGCAGACGGTCTGCCCGTGAATATCGAGGCTGCACTGGCGCTCGGGCTCGATCTGGCCTTTCAGGGGGCTAGACCTGGGCGCCATCGGCCTCGGTTCCCGCGGTGCCGGCCTCCCGGGGCAGGTAGCGTTGTGGCGACAGGCGGCGCATCTCCGCCTCGATCCAGGCCTCCACGGCCGCATTGACCTGGGCATCCTTGAGTCCCTTGGTCTCGATGGGGGGGCCGATGCTGACGGTAATGGTGCCGGGCTGGATGAGCAGCGCCTTCTTCGGCCACACGTCGGCGGCATTGTGCGCCACGGGCAGCACCGGCGTGCCGGTCCTGGTGGCCAGGTAGGCGGCGCCGAGCTTGTAGCGCACGCGCTGGCCGGGCGGCACGCGGGTGCCTTCCGGAAACACCACGACCCAGATGCCCTGGGCCAGCCGATCCTTGCCTTGTTCGAGCATCTGCCGCAGGGCTTCCTTGCCCCCGTTGCGATCAATGGCGATCATGCGCAGGGCGGCCAGGCCCCAGCCGAAAAAGGGAATCTTCAGCAGTTCCTGCTTGAGCACGAACACGGTGGGAATGAAGATTTCCTGCAGGGCCACGGTCTCCCAGGCCGACTCGTGCTTGGACAGCACCAGGATGGGCTGGGCGGGAATGTTCTCCCGGCCCTTGACCACCATCTTCACCCCCAGCACCCAGCGCGCCAGAAACATGAAGCCCATGCGCCACAGATGCACGGTGTAGAAGCGGGCCTTGAGGGGCAACAGGGTCAGCAGCACCAGGGCAATGCCGAAGGGAATGGTGAGCAGGACCGTCAGCAGCCAGAACAGGGTGGAACGCAGAACGATCATGCTTGCTCCAGCAGATAATCCACCGCCGCCGCCAGATCCGCGAATTCCAGCGTGCCCTCGGGCAGGCCGCCGTCTTCCCGGGTTTTTTCGCCCTTGCCGGTCAGTACCAGTATCGGCCGGCAGCCTACGGCGGCGCCGGCCTGCAGGTCGCGCAGGGAATCCCCGATGGCCGGCACCCCTTTGAGGTCGGCATTCAGGCAGCTGGCAATGCGCAGGAACATGCCGGGTTTCGGCTTGCGGCATTCGCACTGGGAGTCGGCGGCATGGGGGCAGAAGAAGATGGCATCGATCCGGCCCCCCGCGGCAGCCAGGGCCTTGTGCATCTTGTCGTGGATGGCATTCAGGGTGTCCATATCGAACAGGCCGCGGCCCACGCCGGACTGGTTGGTGGCCACCAGCACCTTGTAGCCTGCCTGATTGAGCCGGGCGATGGCTTCCAGACTGCCGGGAATCGGCTTCCACTCGGCCGGGCTCTTGATGAATTGGACCGAGTCGAAATTGATGACGCCGTCGCGGTCGAGAATGACAAGTTTGGTTGGCATGGTTCAGACCGAGAGTTTGGCGAGGTCGGCCACCTGATTCATGGCCCCGTGCAGCTTGGCCAGCAGCCCCAGGCGATTGGCCCGCAGGACCGGGTCGTCCGCATTCACCATCACCTCGTCGAAGAAGGCATCCACCGGCCCGCGCAGCGCCGCCAGGGCCGTCAGGGATTCCGTGTAGTCGCCGGTGACGAAGGCGGCATCGGCCAGGGGCACCACGTCCACCAGCGCATCGTGCAGGGCGATTTCGGCGGCTTCCTCGAGGAGCGCGTTATCCACCACCGGCTCGACAGGGTTTTCCACCTTCTTCAGGATATTGCCGACCCGCTTGTTGGCGGCGGCCAGGGCGGTGGCTTCCGGCAGGGCCAGGAAGGCGCGCACGGCAGCCAGGCGCTTGGGAATGTCGCCCAGGCGTTGCGGCCGTTGCGAGACCACGGCATCGACTTCCTGGGCCGTATAGCCCTGCTCCCTGAGATTGCCGGCCAGACGTTCGTAGATGAAATCGGCAAGCTGGGCGGTGGCGGGCTGGAATCCCTCCACGGCCGAGAATTTTTCAGCCACGGCGGCCAGCATGGCTTCCAGGGGCAGGTCCAGATTGCCTTCGGCAAGCATGCGGATCACGCCCAGGGCGTGGCGGCGCAGGGCGAAGGGGTCCTTGTCGCCGGTGGGCATCTGGCCGATGCCGAACATGCCCACCAGGGTTTCGAGCTTGTCGGCCAGGGCCACGAGGGTGCCGACCAAGCTGCGCGGCAGGCTGTCGCCGGCGAAGCGGGGCTTGTAGTGATCCTCGATGGCGTCGGCCACCTCGGCATCGATGCCGTCATGCAAGGCGTAGTAACGGCCCATGACGCCCTGCAGCTCGGGGAATTCACCCACCATGTCGGTCAGCAGGTCGGCCTTGGCAAGCAGCGCGGCCTGCTCGGCCTTGTGCGCCAGTTCCCCGCCGCCCAGGCTATCGGCGATCAGGCGGGCGATGGCGGCCACGCGCTGCACCCGTTCGCCCTGGGTGCCCAGCTTGTTGTGATAGACCACCTTGGCAAGGCCGGGGATGCGCGATTCCAGGGATTTCTTGCGGTCCTGATCGAAGAAGAACTTGGCATCGGCCAGGCGCGGGCGCACCACCCGCTCGTTGCCGCCGATCACCGCGGCCGGGTCGGCCGGACGGATGTTGCTGACGATCAGGAATTTGTTGGTGAGCTTGCCGGCATTTTCCACACTGTCATCGAGCAGGGGAAAATACTTCTGGTTGGCCTTCATGGTCAGGATCAGGCATTCCTGCGGCACCGCCAGGTATTCCGCCTCGAACTGGCCGATCAGCACGTTGGGGCGCTCCACCAGGGCGGTGACTTCGTCAAGCAGGGCCTCGTCCTCGACCGGCTTGCCGCCGGCGGCTGCGGCTGCGGCGGCGAGCTGGCGCATGATCTCGGCCCGGCGCTCGGCAAAAGAGGCGATCACGGCCCCCTGGCGCTGCAGGGTTGCGGCGTAGGCATCGGCATCGGGGATCACGACCGGATCGGCGGCGGCTTCGAAACGGTGACCGCGGGTCGTGTTGCCCGCCTCGAGGCCCAACACCGACACCGGCACCACCTCGCTGCCATGCAGGGCCACGAGCCCGTGCGCCGGGCGGACGAAATGGACGCTGCGCCAGCCATCGGCGAGCTGGTAGCTCATGACCTTGGGGATGGGCAGGGCCGCCAGCGCCGCTTCGAGCGCCTTTTGCAGCCCGGCGGCAAGGCTCACCCCCCTGGCCAGGCTGTCATAAAAGAGGATCTCGCCCTTGCCGTCGCTTTCCCGGCGCAAGGAGGGGACGACACGGGTATCAGCACCCAGGGCGGCCAACTTCTTCAGGAGCGCCGGAGTGGGGTTGCCGTCGGCATCGAGCCCCACCGCCACCGGCATCAGCTTTTGCACCACGGGCCTGTCCGGGGCCACGGCCAGCACCTCGGTGACGTGGGCCGCCAGGCGGCGCGGCGAGGCAAAGGCGGTGACCGTGGCGTGCTCAGGAGCGAGCCCTTCTTTTTTGAGGGCGGCGGCCAAGGCGCTGGCAAAGGCCTCGCCCAGCTGCTTCAGGGCCTTGGGTGGCAGTTCTTCAACAAACAGTTCGACGAGCAGGTTCTTGGCAGTCATTTCAGGCGGCTTTCCTTGCATTTTGTTCTTCGAGCCTGGCCAGCACTTCATTGGCCCAGGCGCGCGGGGCCATGGGGAAGCCGAGACGGGCGCGGGAATCGAGGTAAGCCTGGGCGACGCTGCGCGCCAGGTTGCGGATGCGGCCGATGTAGGCGGCGCGCTCGGTGACGGAAATGGCACCGCGGGCATCGAGCAGGTTGAAGGTGTGGGCGGCTTTCAGCACCTGCTCATAGGCGGGCAGCGCCAGTTGGGCCTGCATCAGGTGCTGCGCCTCTTTCTCGTGGGCGCCGAAGGCGGCAAAGAGGAAATCGACATCGGAATGCTCGAAGTTGTAGGCCGACTGCTCCACCTCGTTCTGGTGATAGACGTCGCCGTAGGTGAGCCCCTCGGTCCAGCTCAGGTCATAGACGTTCTCGACGCCCTGCAGGTACATGGCCAGGCGCTCCAGGCCGTAGGTGATCTCGCCGGTGATGGGCTTGCAGTCGATGCCGCCGACCTGCTGGAAGTAGGTGAATTGCGTCACTTCCATGCCGTTCATCCAGACTTCCCAGCCCAGGCCCCAGGCGCCCAGGCTGGGGTTTTCCCAGTCGTCCTCGACGAAGCGCACGTCGTTGTGCTGCAGGTCGAAGCCCAGGGCCGCGAGGGAGCCCAGATAGAGTTCGAGGATGTCGTCCGGCGCCGGCTTCAATACCACCTGATACTGATAGTAGTGCTGCATGCGGTTCGGGTTTTCGCCATAGCGGCCATCCTTGGGCCGGCGCGAGGGCTGGACGTAGGCGGCCTTCCAGGGCTCGGGACCGATGGCGCGCAAAAAGGTGGCGGTGTGGCTCGTGCCGGCCCCCACTTCCATGTCGTAGGGCTGCAAGAGGGCGCAGCCCTTGGCGCTCCAGTACTGCTGCAGGCGCAGGATGATTTCCTGGAAGGTGGGCTTGTTCGCAGAAGGGTGGCTGGCGGTCATGGGACGCACTCGGAAAGACGGAAAGCCCTGGATTTTACTTGCTTTTGCGCCGGGCAGGGATACCCGGCAGGGCAGGCCACACGGCAAGCAAGGCCAGCAGCAGCGCGCCCCAGTCTCCCAGGCGGGCGTAGGGGGTCTGTCCGCCATGACCCTGGACCTGGATTTCCAGAACCCCGGTGCGGAAGGCTTCGAGGCGGCCCAGCACCCGCCCGTCCGGCCCCACCACGGCGGTCATGCCGGTATTGGTGGCGCGCAGCATCGGCCGCCCGGTTTCCAGGGCGCGCAGGCGGGCGATCTGCAGGTGCTGGGGCTGGGCCAGGGAATGGCCGAACCAGGCGGTATTGGACATATTCACCAGCAGGGTGGCGGCGGGCACGGCGGGCAGCAGTTCGCGGCCAAACAGGTCTTCGTAGCAGATGTTGACGGCCACCTGCTGCCCGGCGATGGCCAGGGGCGGCTGCGGCACCGGCCCGGCGCTGAAGCTGGACATGGGAATGTGGGCGAGCTGCAGGAACCAGGCAAAGCCAGGGGGAATGAATTCCCCGAAGGGCACCAGGTGCGACTTGGAATACTGCTGACTGGGGGAAGTGCCAAGACTCACCGCACTGTTCCAGTAAGTCTCTCCCTCCCCGGTGGGGACTCCCAGGAGCAGATCCCCCTGCTGGCGCTGGGCCAGGGCCTTGAGTTCCATCAGGTAATCGCGGGGCAGGTGGCCGAGCAAGGCCGGCAAGGCCGTTTCCGGCAGGATGGTGAGCCGGGCCGGGTGGCGGGCGACCAGGTCCCGGTACAGCGCCAGGGTGGCGGCAAAACGCTCGGGCTGCCACTTCAGATCCTGGGCGATGTTGCCTTGCACCAGGGCGACGCTGACCGGCTCGCCCCGGGCCTCGGTCCAGTGGACCTGCTGCAGCCCCAAGCCCCCGGCCAGCAAGAGCCCGATGCCGAGCCAGCCCCAGGGGCGCCACAGCAGCCAGGCGCCGGCCAGGGCCGAGAGCAGGGACAGGCCATACACTCCGATCAGGGGCGCGTAGCCCGCCAGGGGGCTGGGCGGCACCTGGGCATAACCCAGCGCCAACCAGGGAAAGCCGGTAAAGAGCCAGCCCCTGAAAAGCTCGGTCAGGGCCCAGAGCCCGGCAAAGAGCAGGGCCTGATGTCCTGCCGAGGATGGGAAAAAGCGCCGGAACACCCCTCCGAGCAAAGCCGGAAACAGGGCCAGATAGACACAGAACAGCAAGGTCGCCAGGGCCGCCAGGGGCATGGACATGCCCCCGAAGCTGGAGAGGCTGACATAGACCCAGGAAACCCCGGCCAGGAACAGGCCGAACCCGAAGGCCCCGCCGCGCCAGGCCGCCTGGCGCCAGTCGGCGGCGAGGGAGAGCAGGCGGAACAAGAGGGCCAGCAGCAAGGGCAGGAGCCAGAACTGTTCAAAGGGAGCAAAGGCGAATACCCCGGCTGCTCCGGCCAGGAAGGCGGGCAACAGGGCGATACGCCCTTGCTGCAGCCGGGCGGCAAGCAAAAACAGTCTCAAGCCTTTTCCCGTTGCAAGTCGTTCTTCCCGGCCTCCGCCGCACGAAAGGGCTCGGCCACCAGGGTGTAGAGGCGGCGGCTGTCGGCGCGCAGCACATGAAAACGCACGCCGTCGATTTCCACCTGCTCGTTGCGCTTGGGGACCCGGCCCAGGTGACGCAGGATCAGGCCGCCCACGGTATCGAATTCGTCATCGGAAAAATGGGTGCCGAAGGCCGCGTTGAAATCCTCGATCCCGGTCTGGGCCTTGACCAGGTAGCGGCCGGCGGCATCCAGGCGGATGTTGTCGTGCGCCTCGTCGGAGTCATATTCGTGCTCGATGTCGCCGACGATCTGTTCGAGCACATCCTCGATGGTCACCAGGCCCGCCACGCCGCCGTACTCATCGACCACGATGGCCATGTGGTTGCGGGAGAGGCGGAACTCCCGCAGCAGCACGTTGAGGCGCTTGGATTCGGGAATGAACACGGCCGGCCGCAGCCAGTCGCGCAGCTTGAAATCCTGTTTCAGGCTCGCCCGCAGCAGGTCCTTGGCGAGCAGGATGCCCAGCACGTTGTCCCGATCCCCATCCACCACGGGAAAGCGGGAGTGGGTGGCCTCGATCACCACGGGAATGATTCTGGCGAGGGGGTCATTGATGTCGATGACATTCATCTGGGTCCGGGGCACCAGCATGTCGGCGACACGGGTTTCGGAGGCCGACAGGGCACCCTCGATGATGGTGAGGGCATCGGCATCCATGAGCTTGCGCTCGTAGGCGGAGTGCAGCAGCTGCAGGAGTTGCTCCCGGTCCTCGGGCTGCCTCAGGAGCCGGGAAGAAAGGCGTTCTAGAAAACTCGGTCGGGGCGAATGGGGACTGTCCATGGTGAGGGCGTCTATTTCCGGGGCGTTTGGGGGCAAAGGTCGTCGTCAACAAGCCGAGGGCGAGGGCTTTTCGGCCACGCCCTCGCCTTACGGCGATCAGCGCGCCAAAACGGCATGGGGGTCGGCATGGAGGTCGGCATCGAGGTCGGCATGGGGGTCGGCATAGGGGTCCGCATGTCCAAGACCGGCGAGAATTTCCCGCTCGCGCTGCTCCATGGCCGCGGCGCTTTCGTCCTCCTCGTGGTCCCAGCCTTGCAGGTGCAGCATGCCATGCACCACGAGATGGGCATAGTGGGCTTCCAGGGACTTGCCCTGCACGGTGGCCTCCCGGGCCACCACGGCCGGGCAGATCACCAGGTCGCCGCACACCCGGGGCTTGGTCTCGTAGGGAAAGGAAAGGACGTTGGTGGCGTAGTCCTTGCCCCGGTAATCCCGGTTCAGTTCCTGGCCTTCCCCGGGTTCCACCAGGCGGATGGTCACCTCGCCGCCGCCTTCCAGGGCCGCCCGGGCCCACAGGCGAAACCGGGATCGGGAGGGTAGGCCCGCCTTGTTGCAGGCGTATTGCACAGCCAGGTCGAGACGGCGGCCGGGAGTCTGCATGTCAGTGGGGACTTTGCTGGTTTTCATAGGCGGCGACGATGCGCGCCACCAGGGGATGGCGCACCACGTCCTCTTTCAGGAAGCGGGTGATGGCAATGCCGCGCACGTCCTCCAGCACCTCCACGGCATCCCTGAGACCGCTCTTGTGGCCCTTGGGCAGATCGACCTGGGAAGGATCGCCGGTGACCACGGCCTTGGCGCCGATGCCGATACGGGTGAGGAACATCTTCATCTGTTCCGGCGTGGTGTTCTGGGCTTCATCCAGAATGATGAAGGCGTGATTCAGGGTGCGGCCACGCATGAAGGCCAGGGGCGCGATTTCCAGGGCGCCCTTTTCATAGAGCTTGGTCACCCGGTCAAAGCCCATCAGGTCGTAGAGGGCGTCGTAGAGGGGGCGCAGGTAGGGATCGACCTTCTGGGCCAGGTCGCCCGGCAAAAAGCCCAGGCGCTCGCCGGCTTCCACCGCCGGACGGGTGAGCACGATGCGCTCCACCAGATCCCGCTCGAAAGCATCCACGGCACTGGCCACCGCCAGATAGGTCTTGCCAGTGCCGGCAGGGCCGATGCCAAAGGTGATGTCGTGTTCCTGAATATGCTTCAGGTATTCCACCTGACGCGGCGTGCGGCCATGCAGTTCGGCCTTGCGGGTCACGAGCTGAGGGCCGTCCACCGGTCCATTTGGCGACGAAATCCGGCGAAGCGGTGCATTGCGGATTTCGATCAGCCCGAGTTGAATGTCGTCCACCGACAAGGCTTCCTGGGCCCGGCCATAAAAGTGCTCCAGCACCTGCGCGGCCTGAGCCGAGGCTTCGCCACGAATGGTGAAGCGCTCGCCACGGCGGGCGATGGTGACATCGAGGGCCGACTCCACCTGACGCAGGTTTTCGTCCAGGGGCCCGCAAAGATTGGCCAGGCGGACGTTATCCAGCGGCGAGAGCATGAGTTCCAGGGGTTTGCCCCTTGCCAGGGTAGCGGTCTTACTCTTCACGGATCACCACTTCGCCCCGCAGGGTATGGGACCACACGTCGGTGATCTTCACTTCGACGAAGTGATGGATCTGCCGGGGATTGCCGACGAAATTGACGATGCGGTTGTTGTCGGTACGCCCGGCCAGTTCCCCGGGATTCTTCCTGGACACGCCCTCCACCAGCACGCGCTGCACGCTGCCCACCATGGCCCGGGAAAGGCTCTGGGCATGTTCCTCGATGCGCTTTTGCAGGCGGGTGAGCCGGGCCGACTTGACATCGGCCGGCGTGTCATCGGCCATCTCCGCCGCCGGCGTACCGGGGCGAGGGCTAAAGAGGAAGGAGAAAGAGGTATCGAAACCGACCTCATCGATCAGCTTCATGGTCTTTTCAAAATCGGCCTCGGTCTCGCCAGGGAAGCCGACGATGAAGTCGGAGGAAATGGCGAGGTCGGGCCGGGCGGCGCGCAACTTGCGGATCACCGACTTGTATTCGAGCGTGGTATAGCCCCGTTTCATCGCCGCCAGCACCCGGTCGGAACCGGCCTGAACGGGCAGATGCAGGTGCGAGACCAGTTTCGGTACCCGGGCATAGACATCGATCAGACGCTGGGTCATCTCGCGGGGATGCGAGGTGGTGTAGCGGATGCGCTCGATCCCCGGCACCTCGGCGAGGTATTCGATCAGCATCGCCAGGTCGGCGGTTTCGCTGCCCGCGCCGATCACCCCCTGGTAGGCATTGACGTTCTGCCCGAGCAGGGTGATTTCCTTGACGCCGGAATCGGCCAGCCCGGCCACTTCCGCCAGCACATCCTCGAACGGCCGGGAGATTTCTCCGCCCCGGGTGTAGGGAATGATGCAGAAAGTGCAAAACTTGGAGCAGCCCTCCATGGCGGAAACGAAGGCAGTGGCGCCCTTCACCTCGGCGGGCGGCATGGCATCGAATTTTTCGATTTCAGGGAAGGAAATATCCACCGCCGGCTTGCCCATGGACTGCCGTTCGGCAATCAACTGAGGCAGGCGGTGCAGGGTCTGGGGACCAAACACCAGATCCACATAAGGGGCCCGGGCCACAATCGCATGGCCCTCCTGGCTGGCGACGCAACCACCCACCCCGATCAGCAGATCGGGATTGCGCTGTTTCAGATGCTTGATCCGCCCCAGGTCGTGGAAAACTTTTTCCTGGGCTTTTTCGCGCACGGAACAGGTGTTGAACAGGATGATGTCCGCCTCTTCAGGATTGTCGGTTTTGACGACGGCCTCATGGGCGGCGAGCACGTCGGCCATCTTGTCCGAATCGTACTCGTTCATCTGGCACCCGAAGGTGCGGATGAACAGTTTTTTGGGCATAGGGGAAACGATCAGGGGTTCTGTCAGGGGTTGAAAGCAGCCACTTCGGCCGGGCTCATGACCCAGATCCGCCACACTGTTCCCACGGGGTCAAGCTGGTAGCGGATCGGGACGTCGTTGCCAATCATGGAAGGAAAAACGATGAGATTCATTTCATCACGAATCTGCAGGCCGGGGGAAGCGGGAAGGATTTTGTCATTGATGCGCACATTGCCCATCATGTCCGGCGCCCCGGCCAGGAGTCCGGTCTCCGTACCCTCCGGAAAATGGCGCTCCAACGCAGCATGAACCGGCGCCACCGGCGCCGAAGGCGCCTCGATGGCGTTCGTTATGATGCTGCTGACGATGGCAGAAGCAATGGAGGACAAAGGCATGGTCGCGATTATAGCGCAATGATTTTCAATGTTGACCTGATTCTTCCACC
The DNA here is from genome assembly GCA_029255645.1 of Comamonadaceae bacterium. Lineage (GTDB taxonomy): Bacteria > Pseudomonadota > Gammaproteobacteria > Burkholderiales > Rhodocyclaceae > Azovibrio. The sequence continues at coordinate 15,420 of JANLJE010000028.1, forward strand.
CCCCTATAATCCGCCGCCTTGCCGGTGATGTAGCTCAGACGGTTAGAGCGGTGGATTCATAACCCACAGGTCGGCAGTTCGATCCTGCCCATCACCACCAAGTAAAATCAGTCAGGCCACTCTCCGGGGTGGCCTTTTTGCGTGTGCGCCCGGCCGGGCGCACACACTTGCAGGATATGCCGCCCCGCCTGACGGGTTGCGGCTGACGTTTTCTTCCTTCAGTTTCGCAGCCCCACCACGGGCCGGCCCCTCTGGGCCAGGTCTCCCGGCAAGACCGGATACGCGGAGCAAAAATGTCCAAACACAAAAAACAACAGCATGTCATTACTCACCCACTTTGGCTGTGTGGTGACACCCACGGATGTGTCGATCATGTGGTCGAGCACTTTTTGAATGCTCGACGTGACGGAGTCACGCCACACCTTGTCTTTCTCGGCGACATGGAATGCGCCCAGGCGTTTGATCTGGAACTTCAGGAAATCCGGGAGATTACCGATGTCTGGTTCATCCACGGCAATCACGATACCGATACAAGCCAAGCCTGGAATGCCTTGGCTTCTAGTGCCTGGGCTGACAAGAACCTTCACGGTTATGTGAAAGAAATCAGTGGCAGGTCGGTGGCCGGCTTGGGAGGGGTTTTCCGTTCATCGATCTGGGCACCTCCCGCGCCCCCTGTATTTGCTTCTTACCAAGCCTTTCGTCGAGACTTGCTGACGCGCAGGCCACCCAAAGATTGGGGCTTGAAGGAAACGAAGAAAGAGCGACAGCATTTCAGCACCATTTTCCCGGATATCTACTCCCGACTCATGACCTGCCGCGCCCAGGTGCTGGTGACGCATGAAGCGCCCTCCTGCCACGCCTACGGCTGGCAGGCCATCGATAACCTGGCGGTAAGCCTGGGGGTGTCCTATGTTTTGCACGGCCACCTGCATGAAACCCGGATCTATCCGCGACAGGGAACATGTCAAGTAGTGGGGGTCGGGTATCGCGGCATCGTCTCACTGGAAACCGATGACAGCATTTCGGTGATCCGGGCGGGCGACTATGATGCTACCGGCGGATTGAACGAGCAGGAGGTGGAAAGCGAATAGCGCCATGGGGGTCTGCCCCCTTTTCTCGCGGGGACGGCGAGGCATGGTCAGTCGTCGAGCGGAACCGAGCGGTCATAGAGCGTCTCGGGGGCGATGTCGATATCGCCCGGCCAGCACACGGTATCGAAAGCGACGAAAGCCTGCCTGAATTTCACCGGGTCCTTCAAGCGGGTAAATACACCGCGATCCAGATAGGGCTTTGCATCGAATAAGCGGTGAGTGCCGTCATCGAACCACAGCTCCAGGCTGAAATCGTCTTTGGGGACAACGCGAATAACCGACTCCATGCTCCCTCCTTAGCGCAATGGATCAACCGGGAACAGCGACTGGCCGTTAATCGCCAGTTCCCAATCCGCCATCAGGTCTTCGCGACGGATTTCGATTCATGCCTGTACCAGCCTCGCCTTGGATGGCGGAATCTCACCACTCAACAGCGCTCCGTCGAGAATCGAAAAGGATGCATCCTGTCCTTGGTATTTCGCATGTATGTGCGGCAGGCTATGCCGCTCATCGTCATAAAAGTAAAGGCTGATGATGATGCCGTAGAACATGCTGATGGCAGGCATAGCGAGTGCTCCGCGCATTAGATGGATGCATTGTAGCCAATTTTATTGACCCTGCCCCCCTTGACTCTGCCCCGGATGGCACCATCATTGGTGCCATCGATAACCCGCCGCAGATTGATGGTGTTTGGCATGAAACTCATCCTGTTCGTTGTGGTGACTGGCTGCGCCCTGATCTATGGCGGGTTGGCGGGCGCCTGGCTGGGGTGGGGCACCTTGCTGTCCGCGCTGGCCGTGGGGGCGGTACTGGGCCTGGTCGAAACCTGCTGCAAGCCCAAGCGCCGGTAATCATTCCCCCCTCTGGCTCTCCTCGATTTCATCCAGGGCGGCCTGGAACACCCCCCGGGGGTAATCCCAGGCGTGGGCATGCCCCAGGCGGATCAGAGCACTGACGGTTCGGGAAAGCCCTGCTGCGCCACGGCCCGGCCCACTTTCACAAGACGTTCCCGCATCCCGAAAAAATCCGCATTCACCTCACGGCACTTGCTCTCCAGATAGCGCAGCTGACTGGGCGTCAGCCCGCCCATCTCATCAGCATAAAGGGGGCTGCCCCCTTTTATTGCTTGCGGGTCAGCCGCGCCACATTGGCGGGCGTCGGCTCCGGCGAGGTCGGCATCGTGGCCGCATCGAGCACTACCCCGGAAAGGCCTGGCCTGATAGATTGCAACCTTTGCCACTGAAGCCGACTTTATGCGACTCGACCAACCCTCACTGGATCGCTTCCATGACTGAACCATGGGTGTCCGTGGACCAGATTGCCGGGCACCTTGGAGTGACGCGTGATTCGATCTACCGCTGGATCGACCGCAAGGGTCTGCCGGCACACCGGGTGGGTCGCCTGTGGAAATTCAAGGTTTCCGAGGTGGATGAGTGGGTACGCGGCGGTGGCGCGGATGAAGAAAAAAACATGGCGATGCTGCCCCGTCATCGTCGCGAAAAAAATAGAGGGATGGCCTGAATGCCCACACTCAACTGGATTGGCAAGGAAGCCGTCGTCAAACACCACAAGGACGTGCCGTTCCGTCTGCTGGAGCCGGTGCCGGAACTGTCCTGCGAAAAAGTCGGTGCTGGTGATGCGGCAAACAGCGCAGCAGCCAGCGGCAACCTGATCGTGCAGGGCGACAACCTGCACGCCCTCAAGGCCCTGCTGCCGCGCTACGCCGGCCAGGTGAAGTGCATCTACATCGACCCGCCCTACAACACCGGCAACGAGGGCTGGGTGTACAACGACAACGTCAACAGCCCGGAAATCCGCAAGTGGCTGGGCGAGGTGGTGGGCAAGGAAGGCGAAACGCTGGACCGGCACGACCGCTGGCTGTGCATGATGTACCCGCGCCTGGTGTTGCTGCGGCAGTTTTTGCGCGATGACGGGGCCATTTTCATTTCCATCGACGACAACGAGGTGGCGACGCTGCGGTTGATGATGGATGAGATTTTCGGGGCAACCAACTTCATGTCTCAATTGGTTTGGAAAGCCAGACAGCACCTCGATAGCCGCTCACTCTCTGGCATCTCAAACGACCACGAATATGTGCTGATTTATTCCCGCACACCGAATGGATGCAAATTCAGAGGACAGTCTCGGGATGAATCCAAGTATGCCAACCCAGACGGAGATCCGCGCGGTAGGTGGATGAGCCGCAGCATTCTTGGTCTTGCGAACGCAAAGGATCGTCCAAACCTCCACTACGATCTTGAAGATCCCAAAACGGGCTTGCGTTATCCATGCCCTGAAAACACTGGATGGCGATATAGCCGCGACACAATGGATCAAAAGCTTGAGGAGGGCAGAATTTTGTTTCCCAAAAAGCCGAATGGTCGCCCACGCGAGAAAGTGTTTCTCGATGAATTGAAATCGGCATCTGCTGGATTTCCAAGTGTTATTGATGGTGTGTATACCGCTGATGGATCCCAAGCAGTACGCGATATTTTTGGACAGCAGAACTTTGCCTTCCCAAAGGCTCCAGATTTCGTTCAGCGACTGATTACGCAGGTTGCTGACAGCGAGTCCATCGTTCTCGACTCCTTCGCCGGCTCCGGCACCACCGGCCATGCGGTGCTCAAGCAAAACGCCGAGGACGGCGGCAAGCGTCGCTTCATCCTGGTCGAGATGGACGACAACATCGCCCGCACCGTCACCGCCGAGCGCGTCAGGCGCGTCGCCAGCGGCTATACCAACGCCAAGGGCCAGGCCGTCGAAGGCCTCGGCGGTGGCTTTCAGTTCTGCCGCCTGTCCGCAGAACCCCTGTTCGACGCCAGCGGCCAGATCCGCAGCGACGTGACATTCGCCCAACTGGCCGAGTTCGTCTGGTTTGCCGAGACGGGTACGGGCTACACGGGCCAGGCCGATTCGCCGCTGATCGGCGTGCACGAAGGCCGCGCCATCTATCTGCTCTACAACGGCATCCTCAAGGACCGCTCGGTCGCGGGCGGCAACGTGCTCACCGGCCCGGTGTTCGACGTGTTGCCCAAATTCGCCGGCCCGAAAGTGATCTACGCCGCCGCCAACCGCATGGGCAGCCGCGCACTGCGTGAGGGCATCACCTTCAAGCAGACCCCTTACGCGCTGGAGGTGTGAGTGATGAGTGATGGTCAATGTCTGGGCGCTGTACAACAACGCTGGGGAGAATCCGGCACTACTGGACTGGAGCGAGCAATGAATACCAAAACCATTGACCAGGCGAGTACTGCCGATCTACGCAGCTCATGGGTGGCATTGCAGCGGGCCGCGCAGCGCGCCCGTGAGCTGGCAGCCCAGACCGGCACCGAATTGGTGGTGAGTCGAAACGGCGTCATAGAGCGCATCAAACCTCAGCCCGACACGGCCAGTCATCGGGCGCAGGAAACGCCGGCGCAATACAAGGACGCACCATGAGTGCATTCGCCCCGAAAATCTATCAACAGCAGGTGCTCGACAGCGTGGAGGCCTATTTCAAGGCCTGCCACGAGCTGCCGTCGCCTTCGCTTGCGTTCACCGCCACTACTGAACGCCTTTGGGGACGCGGCAATCCGTACCGCCCGCTGTCGGGCTTTCCGGCCGATATGCCGTACTTTTGCCTGCGCGTGCCCACCGGCGGCGGCAAGACCTGGCTGGCGGCCAAAAGCGTGGCATCGGTCAACACCCACCTGCTGCGCTGCGAATACAGCGTGATTTTGTGGCTGGTGCCCAGTAAACCCATCCGCGAGCAGACCCTCAAGGCGCTGAAGGATCGCCGCCACCCCTATCACGCCGCGCTGCGCGAGGCGGGGCCGATCACGGTGCTCGATCTCGAAGAAGCCAAGAGCGTGACACGCGCCACGCTGGACACTTCGACCACGGTGATTGTCGCCACGCGGCAGGCGTTTCAGGTGGAAGAGGAAGAGTGCCGCAAGGTGTACCAGTCCAGCGGCGCGCTGATGCATCACTTCGACAACCTCTCACCCGCGCAGCGCGATGAATTGCTCACCGATGGCGAAGGCAGCGAGCGCAGCACGCCGTATTCGCTGGCCAACGTGCTGCGCCTGCGCCGGCCGTTCGTGGTGGTGGATGAGGCGCACAACAGCCGCACCGAACTCGCCTTCGACATGCTGGCGCGCTTTCGCCCCAGCGGGGTGATGGAGCTGACCGCCACGCCCGACCTCACGCGCACGCCCAGCAACGTGCTGCACAGCGTGTCCGCCGCCGAGTTGAAGGCGGAAGAGATGATCAAGCTGCCGGTGGTGCTGGAAACCGAACCCCACTGGCAGCAGTGTCTGGCCGATGCCATTGGCCGCCGCGATGCGCTGCAGCGGCTGGCGGATGAAGAACGTCGCACGGGGGCGGCCTATCTGCGCCCGCTGGTGCTGATTCAGTCGGAGCCGCGCCGCACCGGCATCGAGACGCTGGATTTCGAGCGCGTGAAGAACGAGCTGATCACCCACCACGGCATTCCCGCCAATGAGATCGTGGTGGCCACCGGCGAGGAAAAGGGGCTGGAGAGAATCGACGCCGATTACCAGCTGGGCATTGCCGACCCGGCCTGCCCGGTGAAGTTCGTCATCACCCAGAAGGCGCTGGCCGAGGGCTGGGACTGCCCGTTTGCCTACATTCTGGTGAGCATGGCCTCGCTGTCATCGGCCACGGTGGTGGAGCAGTTGCTCGGGCGTGTGTTGCGCCAACCCGGCGCCAGCCATCGGCAGGCCAAGGCCTTGAACCAGTCTTATGCCTTCGTGGTGTCGCGCCACTTTGCCGAGACGGCCGCTGCGCTGCGGGATCGCCTGGTGGCCGGTGCCGGCTTCGAGCGACGCGAAGTCGCCGAGTTCGTCACCGCCGCGCTGCCTGAGCAGGCGCGGCTGGACCTGGAGGGCCACGCCGGGCGCGTGGTCGTTCGGCCGGTGGCGATTGCCTTGTCCGAAAAACCCGATCTGACCAGCGTGCCGAAGCCGGTGCGTGACAAGGTGAGCTGGGACGGCAAGCGGGGTACGCTGACGATCAGCACGCCGCTCACGGAAGATGAGGCCGAAGTGCTCAAGGCCTCGGTCACCTCCGAAACCGCTGCGGCGGCGATTGTGGAAGCCGCCGAAGTCAGCCGCACCACGGCGATCGAGTTCTTCCAGACGCCGGCCGAACTGGGCGAGCGCTTCCGGGTGCCGCAACTGGCCTTGCGCGTGCAGGGCCAACAAGCCGAGCTGGCGCTGTTCGATGACCCGGAGGTGCTGGAGTACCCGTGGGACCTTTCGCCCTACGATGCCGCGCCGACAGCCGATGACCTGGCGGCCCTGGGCGCGGCGCTGAAAGTATCGGAAGGCGGCGAGATCGACATCGACGCGGGCGGCCACGTGGTGTCGCGCTTTCTGCCCGAATTGCAGCGCGATCTGGGCCTCGTCTATCCACCGGAGCACTGGGATGAAGTGCGCCTTGCGACCTGGCTGTGCCGCAACCTGCCCGAGCCGTCGCTGACCCACCAAGCCAAGCAGGCCTTTGTCGCGGCGTGGCTTTCCGACTTGCTGCGCCGGGAAGGTTTCACACTGGCGCGCGCCAACCTGCAAAAGTTTCTGATCCGCAACCTGCTCGAGGCGCGCATTCGTGAACTGCGCAAGCAGGCCGTTGGCAAGGCGTTCCAGCAGGCGCTGTTTGGTGACGATGCGGCTGCGCGCGTGGCGGTGACCGATCAATACGCCTTCGAGTTTCATTCCCAGGCCTATGCCCCCAGCCGTGACTACGACGGGCGCTTCGGGCATTTCGATTTCCGCAAGCATTTCTATGGGCGCATGGGCGACTTCGACAGCAAGGAAGAGTTCGAATGCGCCTGCCAGCTGGACATGTGGGCGCAGCAGGGCCGCATCCAGTTCTGGGTGCGCAACCTGGTGCGGCGCGAAGGCTGCTCGTTCTTCTTGCAGAAGGCCGATGGCCGCTTCTACCCGGACTTTCTCTGCCAGTTGCCCGGTTCGGCAGGCCAGGCGGGGCCGGTTCTGGCGGTGGAATATAAGGGCGCGGATCGCTGGGCCGGCGCAGAGGATGACCGTCTGATCGGCGGCCTGTGGGCCAATCTGTCCGAGGGCCGTTGCCGCTTCGTGATGGTCAAGGACAAGCGCTGGGATTGGATCGAGGAGAAGCTGAAATGAGCGACTTCCAGCCGCAGTACGCCCGGTGGGATGAATTCCTGTCGGTTTGGCCGGCATCGCGGCTGGCGACCATGACGCTGGACGAATACAGCCTGGCGGGATCGAAGGATAGTTTCACCTACTGGATCGAATCGCGGCTCGACGAACTGGGCAGCATCTGGGGCGGCTCGGCGTTCAAGTTCGGCGTGTTCTCGCGCAAGGACACCGAGGCGAAAACAAACGACGGCAAGTTGAGCTACTCCGATACCCACGGTTGGTATTCATCGCTGGGCGCGACGGCGCAAGAAGCCTTCGAGCAGGTGCGCGGCTTTGTGGTGCAGGTGGCGACGCTGGCGGCGCAGGGGGATCTTGACGCCATCGAAGCCTTCGAGCATTTGGGCGAGGCGTTCAAATGGAAGATCGCCTTTCACTACCAGAATCGGCAAGCCCCGGTCATCGTGGACATCTTCAAGCGGGCGCCGCTGGCAGCTTTCGTCGGCGGCACCGTGAGCCAGAGCATGGCCGCCTTGCAGAAGGCGACGCTGGCCAGACGTCCGGTCGACCTTGGCATCCTGGAGTTCGGGCATCAGGTCTGGGAGGCGTGGAGCCAGAAGAATCTGGCGATCTGGAAGCTCTCGCACGGCAACTCGCCCAATTTCACCGATGCCGAGCGTCAGCACTATCTGGACGGCCAATGGGCGGTGATGCACCGCGACACCGGCAAGGAGCAGGGCAAGAGGTTTGCCGAAGCGCCGGTGGGTACGCTGTTCTTCCTGTGCCACGGCAACAGCCCGCAGCGCATCGGCCAGTTCACGTCGGCTGCCATGCCTTGCGCCAAGGGTGACGGCTGGTTGCAGCGCAGCTATCGGGTGCTGAAACCTGCAAATCGCACGGATCGCTACACCGCCAATTCCAAATACTGGTCGCCGCAAGGCAACACGACCTTCTGGCAGGTGGGCGCGGACGATCTGCCGGAGCTTGAATCGACCTTGCTCAAGCCGTTCTTCGGCACGGACTTGGCAGAAGTGGCCGCGCTGGCCGGCGAGCCGATAGCAGCGGCCGGCCTGGGCGACGGGGCCGCGCCGCCATCTGAACCCACCCCGGTTGCGGGCAGCAAAAAGTCCACAACCACTTGCTTCAACCGCATCTACTACGGCCCGCCCGGCACCGGTAAAACCTACACGCTGATGCAACTGCTCAAGCGCGATCAAACTGCGTATGGGACCCGCCATCTTCGATAAAGCTGCCGATTCGGTGTGGCAGTTCGCCGGCGATTGGCAGGACGCTTGCGCCGACTTGATCAAACTGGTCGAGCAGCTCAAGGCGGGCCAGCAGGACGCCGCCACGGTGCAGCGCTACAGCTTCGTGACCTTCCATCAGTCCTACGGCTATGAAGAATTCGTTGAGGGATTGCGCCCCGTGCTGAACGGCGATGCCGAGGCGGGGGAAGTGGAGTATGAAATTCGCCCCGGCGTGTTCAAGGAACTGTGCCGCAAGGCGCGACAGGCCCCCGACCAACGCTTCGCGATGGTGATCGATGAAATCAACCGGGGCTATATCAGCAAGATTTTTGGTGAACTGATCACCCTGATCGAGCCGGACAAGCGCGACCCACTCGATGGCAGCAAGCCGCCCATCGAACTGACGCTGGCTTATTCGGGTGAGAAGTTTTCGGTGCCTGCCAATGTGGACATCATCGGCACGATGAACACGGCGGACCGTTCGCTGGCCTTGCTGGACACGGCGCTGCGCCGACGCTTCGACTTCGTGCCGCTGCTGCCCGACACCCGCGCCGTGAAAGATGTGGATGAGCCGCACAGCGCGCCACTGGCGGGCCTGGTAGTCAGCACTTCCGCCGGCGCGATCGATGTCCGCCTGATGCTAGAGCGCATCAACGAACGCATCGAAGCCCTGTACGACCGCGACCACTGCATCGGCCACGCCTATCTCACGGCACTGACGGGAGTGGATGATGGCGAGGCCCGCTTTGAAAAAATGGCCGGCATCTTCCGCCATCGCATCGTGCCCTTGCTGGAGGAGTACTTCTTTGAGGATTGGCGCAAGATCCGGCTGGTACTGGGCGACAACCAGAAGCCCGAAGCGGCCCAGTTCATCACCGGGAGCGAGGCCCACGAACAGGACTTGAGTGATTTATTCGGCAACGACCACGGCCTGGACTGCTACGCCACCAAGCGCCGCTATCAAGCCCAGCCGTCAGCGTTTGCCAACCCCGCCGCGTACCTTGGCATCTACCAGTCCTGGGCTTGAGGGGCAGATCAATGTCAGGCACCACGATCCACGAATTTGATGCGCTGGCGGCTGCCGCCCCTGGTGTGGTTGATACCGCAGGACTGCGTTCGGTGCCGCCGCAGGTGTTTGCCTGGCTGGAGTCCCAGGCGCTGCGCGTGGCCGAAGCGGGCGACCAGGGCGGTGGCCTGACATGACCAGGCTCCCCCATCAACCTCACCGACCTGCTGCGCCAGCGTACGGTCGAAGCGAAAGGCGGAATCGAACCGGAACTGCTCAGCCTGACGGCACAGTTGCCGTGGGATGATCGCTTTAACCAGCAGGCAAAACTGAGCGATTTATCCAAACCGCTGATGCTTGAGTATTTGCGCGAGGTGAGCAGCGCCTTGGCCGACGATGCCGATGAGATGTCTGTGAAAGCGCTGGCGCACCAGATATTTCACCGGGACCATGAAGGCTGGCGACCTGCTGCGGGTGGGCAAATGTGCCGAATGCCACGTTGACGTGGCGCGAGAACTCGTGAGCTCGTGAGCACGTCGCCGCAGCAACCCGCGCTAGTGCTCATGGGCCCCGACAGCGAGTTGTCCGGTCGTCAGCGAGTTGTCTGGTCGTCAACTGTCCGCCACCGGAATTTCGCGGTAAACGCTCGAAGCCCCGCCCGTCTTGGCCTTGTCATATCCGGGGCCGGAACGGCGAAGGATGCAGGGTTCAGAGAAAGGGGGGCGTCCCGTCAGGGGTGAATCATGCGTTTGCCGTCCCATCTGCGCCTCTTCCGGTGCGGGGTCTATCCGTTCCGCCTTGTGCTGCCTGATGCGAGGTTGGCGGAATCCGGCTTTGAAACACGATCGTGAATTTACGCGATTAGACGCTAGAATGCGGCAAAGCAATGTTTTTGATTCTTGCATGCATTGTGATTGCCACATGAAGGGCATGGCTCGCACTTTGGAGCAGGTGAGTGAAAGCAGACAAAGCCATCGCGACTTACCGGCGCATGCGGGCGCAGCCACTGTGGCGCCTGCTTGCCTCGACGACCGGGCCTACCGTCATTGGCCTGCTTCAAGCCCAACTGTATGAGGGCGAGCGCAGCCTTCCTGCCTCCATTTTTCACGAACGCATCGCAAGGGACCTGGAAGAGCTGCGTGCCCAGGGCGAAGACTTTCCCCAAACGGCGCAGGCGTATGTCGCCAGCTGGCTCGCCGATGGGTTCCTGGAGCGACGTTTCCCGGCGGGGGCTGCAGAAGAGGAATATGAACTCTCCACGGCGGCCGTCGAAGCCATTCGGTTTGTCTCTGGCCTGGAGCAGCCGCACTCCGCCGCGACCGAAAGCCGCCTGACGCTCGTCATCGAGGCCTTGGCCCGTCTTGCCGAAGACACCGACACCGACAAATTCCGCCGCATCGACCGGCTCATGGCCGAGCAAGCCCGCATCGATAAGGAGATTGATGCCATCCAGAAGGGGCAGATGCGCGTGCTGCCCCATGCAACGGCGCTCGAGCGCACGCGGGAGATCATCACGCTGGCCGACGATCTGGCCGGTGATTTCCGCCGTGTCCGCGATCAGTTCGACCAGCTCAATCGCGAACTCCGTGAACGCATCATGGACAATGACGGCAATCGTGGCGACGTGCTGGATTCGCTGTTCGCCGGAATCGACTTGATTTCGGAGAGTGACGCCGGAAGGACGTTCTCCGCTTTCTGGCGCTTGCTGACGGACCCGGAACAGGCCGCCACGCTTGACCAGGCGCTGGAGGGCGTCATGTCGCGGGAGTTCGTGGGCCAGCTCGAAGCCCGGGAGCGACGATTCCTTCTGCGGCTGACGCGCACCCTTCTCGAGCAGGGCGGCATGGTTCACGAGGTGCTCCAGAGCTTCGCGCGCAGCCTGAAGCACTTCGTCCAGAGTCGTGAATACCTCGAGCAGCGCCGACTCAACCATCTGCTCAAAGACGCCCAGCGCGCAGCACTGGCCCTGAAGAACGAAGTCAAGGCTACCGAAACCCTGCAATACACGTTGGAGCTCACCAGCAGCCGTTTGCGCTCCTTGTCCCAATGGGTGCTGCATGATCCCTCCCTGCAAGCCTTGCCCGGCCAGATGGCGAAAGGGGATGCGTCGCCCATCGACCTGGAGTCTGTGAGCGAACTGGTCGCCCAGTCCGAGATCGACTTTCGCACCCTGAAGGCCAACGTGCTGGCAGTCCTGGAGCAACGCGCCCAGGCATCGATTGCCGACGTGCTGGAGCAGTTCCCCGCTGCACAGGGGCTGGGCAGCGTCGTCGGCCTGCTGGCCTTGGGCAGTCGGCATGGGTTCAAGGCCGACCACAGTGAAACCGTAGGCTGGCTTGGCGGCGACGACGAGCGTCGTAGCGCCCGAATTCCAAAGATCTTCTTTTTGAGGGAGCGGGCCAATGAACTGGTCTGAGAACATTGAGTCGGCAATGCCCGCCGAGGCACAAGCGCCAGATGCTGCGGCTCAGGCACCGGCCAACACCCTGTTCCTGGGCGACAGCGGCGAGTTGGCACTGGAGACCCTGCGCGCCCTGGTGCAACTGCTGGCAGGGCCATCGCTCGACGGGCGCCGGCATCCAAAACTCTGGCCGATCTTGGTGCGAGACGAAGCGGTGATCCGTCGGCGTCTTGCCGAACTTTTTCTCGAACTGGTCATCGACCGAGACGTGCAAGTGGCCTTCACGCGCCAGGCAGATACCGGCGACCTCGAAGTGCCCCTTCTGCTGCGTCGCGCCCAACTGACCTTCATTGACTCCATTCTGTTGCTCCACCTTCGCCAGCGATTGACCCAGGCGGACTCGCAGGGCGACCGCGCCGTGGTATCGACAGACGAGATCACGGAGTTTCTCTCCCTCTATGAGCGCGCCGCCAACACCGACCGTGCAGGGTTCGTGAAACGGGTTCACGCCTCCATCGAGAAGATCAAGAAGCACAGCATCCTGCAGAAAATTCGCTCAAGCGAGGATCGCTTCGAGATTTCGCCGACGCTGAAGCTCCTATTCTCAGCCGAGGAAATACAAGCGCTGACGCACCTGTATCAGCGCATGGCCGCCGGAGAGACGCCAGCGCAACTGACTCAGACCGACGCTGATGAGGAGGCCGACCAATGATTTCGGAACCCCAAACCGCCTCCTTGTTTGCCCGCGAGCAGTTTCGGATGACTCGCCTGCAGGTTTACAACTGGGGCACTTTCTCCGGCTTGCACGATGTGCCGATCAGCGAGCGAGGCTTTCTGTTTGTGGGTCGATCCGGCGCTGGGAAGTCGACGCTGCTCGATGCATTTTCGGCGTTGCTGACGCCACCTCGCTGGATCGATTTCAACGCTGCAGCGCGCGAGGCGGACCGCAGCGGTCGTGACCGAAACCTCGTTACCTACATACGTGGTGCGTGGGCTGAACAGAAGGATGGGGAGTCAGGCGAGATCGCCACGCGCTACCTGCGCGCGGGGACGACCTGGTCAGCCTTGGCGCTGACCTACCAGAATGCCTTGGGCCAGTCTGTGGTGTTGGTACAGGTGTTCTGGCTGCGCGGTAATGCAAACGGTAGCGCCGACGTCAAACGCCACTACCTTGTCATGGAGCGGGCCTTTGACCTGCGCGAGCTGGAGGACTTTGGTCAGTCAAACTTCGACATCCGAAAGCTCAAGCAGTCCTTCCCGGAGGCATTCGCTCGCGACGAATTCCGCCCCTATTGCGAACGGTTCTGCCGTCTGCTCGGCATCGAGAGCGAAATGGCTCTGCGTTTGCTGCACAAAACCCAGTCGGCCAAGAACCTCGGTGACCTCAATACCTTCCTGCGTGACTTCATGCTCGACAAGCCCGAGACCTTCGAGGTGGCGGATCGCTTGGTTAGTGAATTTGGCGAACTCAATGCTGCCCACCAGGCGGTAGTCACGGCCCGCGAGCAGGTTCAAACGCTCGCGCCAGCACGGGAGCAGCATCAGCGTAGGGACTCGTTGATGCTGCAACGTAATGGACTGGAGGAGCTTCGGCTGGGCGTTGATGGCTACCGGGAAACCCGACGCATTGAGCTTCTCAAGGAGCACGTGGCAGCCCTGGAGGTGCAAGCCAACGGCTCAGAAGGAGAAGTGGGGCGGCGTCAAAGCACTCTGGAGAACCACGCCGCAATCTTGCGCGATCTGGAGCGACAGCACCGTGAAGCAGGCGGTGATCAGATCGAACAATGGGAAGCCGAGAAATCGGGGCTGGAGGGCCAGCGCACAGATCGCCTGCGCAAACGCGGTCAGGCCGAAGAGGCGTGCAAGAAGCTGGGCTGGAGCCTCCCGGATTCGCCACAGGCCTTCGCGGAACTGTTGGGCAGCGCGCGGCAGGAAGTCGAAAACTGGGAGCAGCGCAGCAACGATAGCCGCGCCGAGCAGTTCCGCCTGGCCGGTGAAAAAAGGGACGCTGAGGCCGCATTTTCGCAAGCACGGAAAGAGGTGGAGGCACTGCAGCGCCAGCCATCGAACATTCCGGCCGACATGCTGGAAATGCGTCGAGACATCGCCGCCGCCATCGGAATCTCGGAGTCGGCACTACCCTTTGTCGGCGAACTCGTCGAGGTGAAGCCCGATGAGGCCGAATGGCAGGGGGCCATCGAGCGCGTACTGCACGGCTTTGCGCTTTCACTCCTGGTGGACGAGCGCCAGTATTCGGCGCTGGCCAATCACATCAACACCACCCATCTTGGCCAGCGCCTGGTGTATTACCGGACTGGCCGCCCGGAGACCTGGCAGGCCAAGCCCATTGGGGCCAATTCGCTCGTCCTCAAGCTGAACGTCAAAGAGGGGACGTATGCCGAATGGCTTCAGGCCGAGCTACGGCAACGCTTCGATTACGGGTGCGTCGATTCCATTCAGTCGTTCAGGAGTGCTGATCGCGCCATTACCCGCGAGGGCCAGGTCAAGCACAGCAAAACCCGGCACGAGAAAGACGACCGTAGAAAGGTCGGCGACCGACGCAACTGGGTGCTCGGATTTGATAACCGGGAGAAGCTTGCGCTCTTTCAAGCTCAGGCGCAGGAGCTGGCTGACACCATGTCGCGCCTCGGCGGGGAGATCGACAAACTCTCCGACCAAGACAAGAATCGTGCGGCCCGAGCGATGCAGTGCCAGACTCTGGTGAATCTCCAGTGGCAGGAAATAGATGTGCTCCCCTTGCTGGATCGCATCTCCACCATTGAGCGGCAGATCCGCGCGGCGCGGGAGGGCAACACCACCCTGCTGCAAATCAGCGAGCAGATCGAGCAGCAAAAGAAACTCGTCGATGAAGCTGACAAGGATCTTCGGCAGGCAATGCGTGCGCACGATTCGATTGTTGACCAGATCAAGACCAGCACCCAGAAACTGGAATCTCTCCTGCAGGACGCGTCTATCGTGCCCTTGACGCCCCATCAGGTTTCGGGCCTTGACGAGCGCTTCGCCAGGCAGTCAGAGGCAGTCCGGCTCGAAAACCTCGACAAGGTGACAACTTCTGTCGAGCGTGCACTCAATGCGGAGATTGAAGAGGTCAACCGTGGGATTGGTGCCTGCGAGAAGGAAATGGAAGCGCGCTTTGCCGACTTCAAACGGCAATGGCCGATGGACGCGGGCGACATGGATACGAGCCTTGCCAGCGCGCCAGACTTCTTCGCCAAACTGGTGCGGCTGGAGACCGATGGACTGCCCGCCTATGAGCAGCGATTCTTTGAATTGCTGCAGAACCAAAGTCACCAGAATCTGGCTGCGCTTTCCACCTACCTGAACGATGCGCGCAAGGCGATCCTGGAACGGATGGATCTGGTCAACGACAGTCTTGGCCAGGTGCCCTTCAACCAGAGCGCCCATCAGCGCACCTATCTCCACATCGATGCCAGCGACCGGCAGCTGGTCGAGGTCAAGGAGTTCAAGCAGGAGATCCAGCAGGCACTGAGCCATGCATGGACGGAGGAGCGCGAGTTTGCCGAGGCGCGGTTCCTGGCCTTGCGACGACTGGTGGATCGACTCGCCAGTCAGGACCCCGAGCAGAAACGCTGGCGCGAGACTGTGCTGGACGTTCGACAGCATGTCGAGTTCATCGGACGGGAAATCGATGAAAGCGGCGTCGAGGTCGAGATCTACCGCAGCGGAGCAGGCAAGTCCGGCGGCCAACGGCAGAAGCTGGCCACCACGTGCCTGGCCGCAGCCCTGCGCTATCAACTGGGCGGGAACGACCACGGCGTGCCGATGTATGCGCCCGTCGTGCTGGATGAAGCCTTCGACAAGGCGGATAACGAGTTCACCGCTTTGGCGATGAACATCTTTACCAATTTCGGATTCCAGATGGTGGTCGCTACGCCGCTGAAGTCCGTCATGACCCTCGAACCCTTCATCGGTGGCGCCTGCTTCGTGGATATCAGCGATCGGCGCGTCTCAGGCGTCCTGCTGATCGAGTACGACGGTGATCGTCAGCGCTTGAAGCTGCCAGAGCACGCACGAGAGGAGGCTGGCGCTGAAGCTTCCTGAAGATGTTCGGCAGTTGCTTGCCCGTCGCTTTCAAAGCAGGCACCGCGAGTGGTTGTGCGGTGATCCGGGCGAGGGCCAATGGCCATTGGAAGTTCCGCTCGGTGTGCCGACGGAGCAGGCTGCGCTGAGGCAGGTCGATGGCGTTCGCGCTTGGGTGGGCGCTTGGCAACATTGGCAAGCCAATACCGTACAAACATCGGGCACCTTGTCCTGGTGTGAGCGGCGGTGGAAAGCGCTTGGCGTCCAGCGACTACCGGAGAAGCTGGCATTGCGCGGCCCGGAGGACGTTGCCAAGTGGATCGGTGAGTCCGCACGATGGGGGCGTGCTCAATCGCGCTACCGGACGCTCACTTTTCGCTGGCCGGTACTGGAGCAGCAGTTGCCGAGGTACTTTGATGTCCTGGCGGACTACGGCGATGCCGATTTTCACCGGCTGGCAGAGATGCTGGATTGGATTGCGAACCATCCACAATCCGACCTCTATCCCCGCCAGCTGCCGGTGTCCGGGCTGGATAGCAAATGGCTCGATGGGCGCAAAGGGCTGCTGACGGATCTGGTGGCCGCGATTCAAGAGGACTCTTCCAGCGACCTGGATTTCTACCAGCGCTGCGGCCTGAAAGCGCCTCCACGCCTTGTGCGAATGCGGGTGCTGGATCCGGCGTTGCGAGCCAGGGTCGGTGGCGTGGGTGACATCACTGCCCCCGTGGAAGACCTGGCGGGTCTCAATTTGCCGGTCTCACATGGGTTCATTGTCGAGAACCTTCAAACCGGACTGGCAATGTCCGACATGCCGGGCGCCGTGGTGTTCATGCGGCTTGGCTATAACGTCGACGTGCTGGCCCGTTTCCCTTGGCTTGGCCGCGCGAAGTGCATCTACTGGGGCGATTTGGACACCCATGGATTTGCCATCCTGCATCGCGCCCGTTCATACATTCCAGCGTTGCAATCCGTGCTCATGGACGAAGACACCTTGCTACAACACAAGACGCTGTGGGTGGATGAATCGGCGCAGCATCCGGCAACGGAACTGACACTCCTGACAGAGCAAGAGCAGCAACTCTATCGGGATCTCAAGCAGCAGCGCTGGGGGCAAAACGTTCGTTTGGAGCAGGAGCGGATCGACTGGGCTACCGCATGGAGCGTGTTGCAGCGGGCATTGGCCTAAAGCCACTGGCCCGCAGTGGTTGCCTGCCGATGGCAGAACCTGATCAACGCAGCGCGTTCAGCACTTTTCCGGCTTCCGGCCAGGGCGGCCGTGGTTTGCCTGACTGTATCCGGTCGAGCGCCTTGAAGGCGTCGTCGACTGACGGCAGCTGGTTCTCGATCATGGCGCACAGCAGCCCGATGGTGCCACGGTTATCCCGCGTGCGCCGTCATGATTTCGGGCTGTCCAGCTTGGTCGGCATGCGCAGGGCAGTCACTGAAACCGGTTTTGCCCTGGAAGCGCAGCTTGAAAACCCTGATTTGGGGACCTATCACGGCTACCCCATGCCTGGGACGGATCCGCTGTCGCTGGAAGTCATTCGTCGTTGGAGAGGGCTCAATGGCTGATTTGTGCATCAACGCGAAGTGGATGGCATCAACATCCGGAGAACCGGAAGTCATGGCCACGGCAGCCTGGGTGGAGATTCATGTCGATAGCATGGTCCTGACCCGGAACCAGGATGTCTGGGCGGAGACCGTGCGTGACAGCGTCTTGGTCTCAGCCTACCCGCTGGCTATGTGGTTTGCGAGTTCGTGGTGGCGTCTCAATCATGAGCCCCTGCCAACGCAGCAGCCTGGCCATGACTGGCGAATGGCCCATGAGCTTGGTGCAGCCAATCACGGCTTCGTGTGGCCGCGCACCATCTTTATCCCGGATGGTGAGGCAATTCACGTGTGGGCCGGGGCATCGATGACGCCGGATCAGTCAGTGCAGTACCTGCAAGCGCTGGAAGTGCCGAAAATGATCACGTTGACTGGCTTTCAGCAGAGCGTCGAGCGCTTCATCCACAGCGTGCTGGCCCGCTTGGATGCCAAGGGGCTCGCGGGGTCGAATTTGGCGCAGCTGTGGGCCCTCGTGCAGGAAGATTCAGCGGACCCCGAGGGGCTCCGCAGGAGGAAGCTGGAGGCCGAACTGGGATTCGATCCCGAGGAGTGCCCGGAGCAAGCGCTGAACGCGGCATTGCTGTGGGAGAGCCAGGTCGGAGATGCGGCACTGTCAGAGCTGGCGCCGGCGATTGCAGCGTCGGGAGCTACCCCGGATTTGGCGCTCATCGGGCAACTGGCGAGTGCCGGCGGAATTGTTGGCACTCCCGAGATCTCGCCTGACAGCATCGATCATCTGGATCATGGGGC
Organism: Comamonadaceae bacterium; assembly: GCA_029255645.1. Classification (GTDB taxonomy): domain Bacteria; phylum Pseudomonadota; class Gammaproteobacteria; order Burkholderiales; family Rhodocyclaceae; genus Azovibrio. The sequence goes on from JANLJE010000028.1 coordinate 33,704, forward strand.
ACCTTGGGAGCGTGCGATTCACGACGCTCGTGCGCTTCGGCATAAGATGGGCAATGTCAGCGGCCCAATCCCCGACCATAGTCTACATGACCTGCTTGGCGTGAGCAGTGAGGCAGCCACCAATTGGTCGGCGCCGGCAGGACGGGCGCCAGTAGCGGTGGCGATACCACTGAACGATCACCAGTTGAAGTTTGTTCCGCGCCGGCGCAACCGTGTCGGGCGGCGCTTCGAGCTAGCACGTTTCTTGGGCGAATACCTCCGTCCCTCGTCCCACGAAGTGCGTTGGCTTGCATCAACCGACCTATCGACTTTCCGTCAAAAGTACCAGCGCGCTTTCGCCGCAGAATTTCTTTGCCCCATCGATTCATTGACGTCCTTTTTGAGCGGCGATTTCTCTTCATACGCCATTGAAGAAGCCGCCGCCGAGTTCGATGTCAGCGAGCAGACGATAACAAGCCTGTTGCTCAACAACGGCTACATTCACCATCATTGGACTGACGGCATGCCGTATCGAATGGTAGCCTGACCTGCTTTTCGTGATCTCAAGTTCCGCTTGGGGTCAGAGGCGAGAGAGTTCGCGTTTCCCAACGTAGTAGCCTGATTTAGCTGAAAAATTTTGCCGCCCAGGACGGCTTCGCAAGTACCCGGAAACAAGCCTGTGCTTGTCCCTGCGCCGGCCCCGGCTGCCCCGATCTGCCTCACCACTGATCGATGGGAAGCGGTTTGCCGAAAAAATACCCCTGGAAGTGGCGGCAGCCACGCTCAAAGAGGAAGTCATACTGCGCTTCCGTTTCCACGCCCTCGGCGATGACCTCGAGGCCAAGTGACTTGCTCATGGCCAGTATGGCGCAAACGATAGCAGCATCACTCTGGTTGTTCAGGATGTCGCGAACAAACCCCTGATCGATTTTGAGTTGTGACAACGGCAACCGTTTCAGGTAGGCCAGTGATGAAAACCCGGTGCCAAAATCGTCGAGCGAGAAACTGACACCCAGTTGCTTGATCTCCTGCATCCGTTTCACCGTTTCATTCACGTCGGATAACAGCACGCTCTCTGTCAATTCAAGCTTCAGCCTGCCGGGGTTGATACCGGAACGTTCGATATGCCGGCTCACCTGTTCGGCAAAATCTTTCTGTTTGAACTGGATGGAACTGACGTTCACGGCAATGACCAGTTGGTTTTTATCCGGATCATCCTCCCATGCCTTGATCTGACTGCAAGCCTGGGCCATCACCCAGTTCCCGATGGGGATGATCAATCCACTATCCTCCGCCAGGGGGATGAACTGTGCCGGCGAAACCGGGGCGCCATGCTCAGGCAACCAGCGCAGCAGCGCTTCTGCGCCGACGCGATTGCCATCGCTATCCACCTGAGGCTGGTAGTAGAGGGACAACTCCCCGTTATCCAGTGCCCGGCGCAGTCCCATCGTCATCCTGGCCCGCTCTTCGATTTCCGTCTGCATCACTGGACTGAAAAAGCGGATGGTATTCCGTCCTGAATTCTTGGCCTGATAGAGCGCTACATCCACCTGTTTGATAAGCCCCTCAACCGAGTTTTCTTCTTCCTTGAAGATCGTCACGCCAATACTGGAGGTGGTGTAGTGGGAGAAACCGACGCTCTCGAACACATATTTCCTGGCGATCTCCCCGCGTATCCTTTCCGCCACCTTCATCGCCTGCCTGGTGGCACTGGACTCGTCAGACCCAAGCATCTCGATGATGACGACAAACTCGTCCCCGCCAAACCGGCCAACCGTACCCGTCTCCCCGACGCTGTCCGTGATGCGCTTGGCGACCTCACACAGCAGCAGGTCACCAATGCCGTGCCCTCTGGAATCGTTGAGGTCCTTGAAGTTGTCCAGGTCCAGCATCAACAGTGCGGCGTATTGCTTGTGCCTGACGCTGTTTGCCAGAGCCTCTTCCAGGTGGTCCATGAGGAGTCGACGGTTCGGCAGGCTGGTGAGCGGGTCGAAATAGGCCAGGTTGCGGATGTCATCTTCGGCCTGTTTTTTCGCGGTAATGTCTGAGTAGACGCCCAGGACGCCGATGATCTGCCCGTCGTTGTCACGCAGCGGCACCTTCGATACGCTCAGCCATAGTGACTTGCCGCCCGCGGTTTTACAGAAACATTCGCGGTCGATCTTCGGTATGCCGGAGTCCATGACGGCAATGTCATCCGTACGGATCTGTTCTGCAAGCTCAGTCCAGATCATGTCGTAGTCGGTCTTGCCAACTAACTCCTCGGGCGAGGCGTAACCCGCATCTTCGGCAAAACGGGTATTGCAGCCGATGAAACGGAAGTCACGATCCTTCCAGAATACGCGTATGGGCGCCGTCTGGATCACCGATTGCAGCAGATCTTTCTGTTCTTTCAGTTCAGCTGCATCTTCCCGCGACTTGCCGATGAGCTCGGCAAGCTCGTCAGTCATCGAGTTGATGCCGGCCTGGATCTGCCCGATTTCATCGTAATAAGTAACCGGTATCCTCTCTTGCAACGCTCCGTTCTTGATTTTCCCCAGAACCTTGAGCGATGCCTTCACCCTGCGAGTGATCAATCTATGGGCAACATAGACGATGACGAGTGAAGTCAGCAGAATGAATACCACGGAGCCGGCTACCCCCATGAGAATGATGCTTGTCTTCTTGGCATCGAGTTCCGCACTGCTGATCGTGAACACCAGGTGATACAGCGCGTCGCCGCTGCTGCTTGTCACCGCCTGCACGGCAGTGAGCGTGGATGCGCCCGGGATGAACCTCATTTCTTCCTTCGCGCGCACCAGCCAGTCGGACTTGATCGCTTCGATATCACTGGCCTTGCGTCCGAGATATTCCGGTGTTGTCGAGACGATGACATGACCGCTGCCCCCAATGACCACCCCACCAAGATAGGGTTCGCCAATCAGGTCTTGCATCAGTTTTTTTTGCGAAATGACGCTGATCGGCAGCTGGTCGGTGGCGATCATCTCGCCGACCCGACGCATGCTGGTATGGGTACGTTTCACCATTTCATGGCTGAACTGGTTGATATAAAACCAGCCAAGCGTACTGAGCGATGCGATCTCGACACCGACAACCAGAATGGCGACACGCGCGATGAGGCTCAACCTGGAATTTTTCACGGTTTATAGTGCGGCGTATTGGCAAATGGTTCGAGCCTGGTCGCTACTTCGCCTTCGTAACGGGCCTGTTCAGGGGTGACGGGCGAGAGAATCCGCACGCCACCTTCCGGGTGTTCATGACTCGGCTCCCAGGTGGCGATGTAGACCGTCTGCTGCAAATGGTGACTGACCGGGTCGATGTAGGCGGGATGGTCCTGCATCCGTTCCTTCGCCGTCCACCTGGACGTTTCCAGCTGCCGGATCACGGCATGGTTATCCGTGGTGCCGGCACGCTCGATTGCGCTCAGCAACGCCTGGGTCGCCAGGTACGCGGAATGGGTGACATCCCCCGGATAGTCGATACGGGTGTGGCCGTAACGCTGGCGATACCGCGCCACGAAATCCGCCGTTCCCGGCGTGTCCAGATTCCAGGCCCAGGTGGTGCCGTACAAGGGTCGCGGCGTGCCGGGTGCCGGGTACATCTCTTCCCAGTCCACTTCCCCCACCACCCATGCCTGGCGCTTGAAGACTTCCGGATCGATTTGCGAGAAGAGTTTGATCTGGTTGCTGCCGCTGATATTCACTGCAACGACACCCGCACGTTTGCTCTCCACCTCTCGAAGCGCGGTTTGTGGATCGCGCAGTGTCACGGGAACGACGACCTCACCCACCACGTTTCCCCCATACTCCTCGATGTATTGCCTCGACGCTTGCGCACTGCTATGGCCCCAGGTGTTGTCTTCGGTGAGCAACACGACCCGCTTCGACTCCCTTTGCTGCAGCGCGTACTTGAGCAAGGCCCGATTGAAGTTCGCCGCATTGGCATCGAAAACGAATTTGGTCCGGTGCGCATTTTCCACCGACTCCGACGGCGACGAGGAATTGGTATTGATGAAGATCACGCCGTATTTCTGGCAAACGGCGGACATGCTCGCCGCAACGCCCGAATCGATGGCGCCCAGCATGAAACCGATCTTGTTATCGACGATCAGGGAGTTTGCGACTTCCGCCGCCTTTTGGGGATCGAGGGTGGGATTCCGGGTAAGTAGAACGACCTGCCGTCCGAGGACGCCGCCGCGGACGTTCACTTCCTCGATGGCCATCTCCGCCCCACGCCGATCGGACTCGGCGTGCAGGGCAAAGCGACCCGTTGTCGGCGCCACATGCGCAATGAGGATGGGGTCTTGGGCTCCGGCGTTGGTAACGCCGATGACGCCAGACAGGGTCAGGGCCGCCAGAATGAATCGATGAATGAACCGGTACAACCCGCTGAACCGGTACAACCCGCTGAATCGGTACAACCCACATGGGACGTCACGCCGACGCCCTGGCCTGAAACGGTGGACAGCTTCCTTCAAGGTCATTTCCTCCTGCCAGTGCTCTTTGTTCCAGGGTGAGCTCGTGCCTGTCCATCCATGGCTGAAGGTGATCGAAGTCAGCGAAGTCAGTGCCGGCCCACCGCGGCCACCATACTGATTGGCTGCGGCGCATTCTACCACGGCGGCGGTTTGGCGTGCCGTCGGGCCGGCGCAAGGCGAATGTCTGTCCATGACCGTCATGGTCCTGAATCCGTACCCATAAAGTCCTTGCCCAGCTTCAGCACGTTACGGCTCCCGCCATCTGCTATGCAGGCCTGCGCATGCACACCTCATGCGGAACCCGGGCGCCGATACGGTCCTGCTTGACAACTGTGGTACCCATATGAACCTCCAGCAATGATCTGATCGCCCAGTCTTAATAAACGAGTTGCGCTGCCAACCGCCGGAACTGGCGCGGCGGACAAGAAAAAAACCCAAGAAAAAACCCAACCGGTCAGGGTCGGGTTTCAGAAATTGGTGGGCCCCCCGGGAGTCGAACCCGGCACCAACGGATTATGAGTCCGCTGCTCTAACCAGGCATGAGCTAGAGGCCCGTACTTTGAAAACGGCGGTGCATCAGCTGTTGCCCGTATCCACGAAAGTGCGCAGCTTGTCGGAGCGGGTCGGGTGGCGCAGTTTGCGCAGCGCCTTCGCTTCGATCTGGCGAATGCGTTCCCGGGTGACGTCGAACTGCTTGCCGACTTCTTCCAGCGTGTGGTCGGTGTTCATTTCGATGCCGAAACGCATGCGCAGTACCTTGGCTTCCCTCGGGGTGAGGGTGTCGAGGATTTCCGCCGTCACTTCCCGCAGGCTGGAGTACATGGCGGCATCGGCGGGGGCCAGGGTGGCCGTGTCTTCGATGAAGTCGCCCAGGTGGGAATCGTCGTCGTCGCCAATCGGGGTTTCCATGGAGATGGGCTCCTTGGAGATTTTCATGATCTTGCGGATCTTGTCCTCGGGCATCTCCATTTTTTCGGCCAGGGTGGCGGGATCGGGCTCCAGCCCGGTTTCCTGCAGGATCTGGCGGCTGATCCGGTTCATCTTGTTGATGGTCTCGATCATGTGCACCGGGATGCGGATGGTGCGGGCCTGGTCGGCGATCGAGCGGGTGATGGCCTGGCGGATCCACCAGGTGGCGTAGGTCGAGAACTTGTAGCCGCGCCGGTATTCGAATTTGTCCACCGCCTTCATCAGGCCGATGTTGCCTTCCTGGATCAGGTCGAGGAATTGCAGGCCGCGGTTGGTGTATTTCTTGGCGATGGAGATCACGAGGCGCAGGTTGGCCTCGGTCATTTCGCGCTTGGCGCGGCGGGCCTTGGCTTCGCCGGTGGTCATCTGCCGGTTGATGTCCTTGAGTTCCTTGAGGGAGATGCCCAGGCGGTTTTGCAGGTCGATCAGCTTTTGCTGCTCTTCCCGGATGTTGGGGGCATTGCGGGTCAGGATCGCCACATAGGTCTTGGGGGCGATGGAAATTTCCTTGTCCACCCATTCCAGATTGGTTTCGTTGCCCGGGAAGCTCTTGATGAAGTGGGGGCGGGGCATGCGCACCTTGTCGACGCAGGTGCGCTGGATGTTGCGCTCGCTCTCGCGCACCCCTTCGACCATGCTGCGCACGCTGTCGCAGAAGCGCTCGATGGTGCGGGAGGTGAAGCGGATGTTCAGCAGTTCTTCGCTGATCTGCTGTTGCAGCTTGATGTAGGTCTTGTCCTGGGTACCTTTTCTGGTCAGGGTCTCGAGCATCTTGGTGTAGTGGCTGCGGATGCGCTCAAAGCGTTCCAGGGCTTCTGCCTTGAGCTGGGCCAGGGAGGCGGAGGCTGCCTTGCTGGCGGCTTCTTCGTCGCTCTCTTCGTCCGCGTCTGCCTCTTCGTCGCCTTCGGCTTCGTCGAGGGCGGCGCTGGCGGCGGCCGTAGCTGCAGTTGCGGCGGCCGTAGCGGCTACTTCTTCTTCGCTGGGGGCGTTGGGGTCCACCAGGCCATCCACCAGTTCATCGATGCGGATTTCATCGCGCTCGACCTTGTCCGCCATCTCGAGAATCTCGGCAATGGTGGAGGGGCAGGCGGAGATGGCCTGCACCATGTGCTTGAGGCCTTCTTCGATGCGCTTGGCGATTTCGATTTCGCCTTCACGGGTCAGCAGTTCCACGGAGCCCATTTCGCGCATGTACATGCGCACCGGGTCGGTGGTGCGGCCGAATTCGGAGTCCACGGAGGACAACGCCTGTTCGGCTTGCTCTTCGGCTTCTTCGTCGTCAGCCGCCGCGGGGGTGGCATCGGACATCAGCAGTTCTTCGGCAGCCGGGGCTTCGTCAAAGACCTTGATGCCCATATCGCTGAAGGTGCTGATGATGGATTCGATCTGCTCGGCATCCACGACGTCGTCGGGCAGATGGTCGTTGATCTCGGCGTAGGTCAGGAAGCCGCGTTCCTTGCCCAGCTTGATCAGGGCCTTGAGACGCATCTTGCGGGTTTCGGCATCCACCTCAGGGGTTTCGACGCGGGTACTTTCGTCCAGAATCTGTTCGGCTGCCTTCTCCTTCGCCTTGGCTGCACGAACTTTTTGCAGCGCTTTTGCGGTTTCTTTCGTCTTGTCTTTAACCATGACTACCTGCCAGCGGAATTCGGAAAACCGTAGATTATACCATCACTTAGTGATCTTTTTTCAGCGCGAGAAGGGATAGGTAATTCTGCTTCTCTTCCTCGCTCAAGCCGGCAACGCCAAATTGGCGGGCCTTGGCTTGCAGGACCGCAAAGGCGGCTTTCTGGCTGCCTTCTTGCAGGCGTCCCAACGTGGCCTCGAATTCGGTTTCCACATACGCTTCGTCCATGTCGGTGCCCAGGAGTTCCCCGGCCAGGGCTTCCAGCTGGCTTTCCAGCGGGTGGCCGCGCAGGGCCTCGCGCAGCTGGCCGTAGGCGGGATTGGCCGGCAGGCCGGGCAGGCGCTCGATGATGGCGGCGAGAATGGCCCGTTCGCTGCCCGGCACGACCCGCTCCAGGGGAATGCGGGCGGCCAGGGCGGGCTGCAGTAACACCAGGCGCAGCAGGATGCGGGCCAGGGAAGGCGCCTGACGCGGTGCCCTGGGCGGCGCGGGGGGGGCGTAGCCGCGGATGTCGCAGAGGCGCTCCACCTCCGTCTGGGTAAAGCCGCTGGCTGCGGCCAGGCGTTTCACCAGTTGCAGGCGCAGGAGCGGCGTGGGCAAGCGGGTGAGCAGGGGCTTGGCCTCGTGGATCAGCCGGGCCTTGCCTTCGGAGCTGGTGAGGTCGCAGCGCTGCCCCAGTTCCCGCAGCAGGAAGTCGGAGAGGGGCGTGGCCTGGGCGATCAGGGTCGAAAAGGCTTCCCTGCCGGACTGGCGCACGAAGCTGTCCGGGTCTTCCGGGTCGGGCAGGAAGGCGAAGCCGACGGACTTGTTGTCGGCCAGGGCTTCCAGGCTGTTTTCCAGGGCGCGCCAGGCCGCCTTGCGCCCGGCATTGTCGCCGTCGAAGCAGTAGACAATGCGGTCCACCTGTTTCAGGAGTTTCTGGACGTGGGTGGCGGTGGTGGCGGTGCCCAGGGTGGCCACGGCGTTGCCGACCTCGTGCTGGGCCAGGGCCACGACGTCCATGTAGCCTTCCACCACGATCACCCGGTTTTCTTCCCGCAGGGCCTGGCGAGCCTGGGGCAGGCCGTACACTTCCCGGCCCTTTTCGAAGATCGGGGTTTCCGGAGAGTTCAAGTATTTGGGTTCCCCCTGGCCGATGATGCGGCCGCCAAAGGCGATCACCTCTCCCTTGGGGTTGATGATGGGGAACATGATCCGGTCCCGGAAACGGTCATAGCGCCGGCCCTGTTCATTCTCGATCACCAGCCCGGCGGCGGCCAGTTCCGGGGCTTCGTAATGAGGGAAGGCGGCGGCCAGGTTCTGCCAGCCCTCCGGGGCGTAGCCGATGCCGAAGCGGGCGCAGATTTCCCCGCTCAGGCCCCGGCCCTTCAGGTAATCGATGGCCTTGGGGCTCTGCTTCAACTGGTCTTTGTAATACTGGGCGGCCCGGGCCATGATTTCTGTTAACTGGCGGATGCTGCCCCGGTCTTCCTGGGGAGCGCCCCGCTCCTGTTCCGGCACCGGCATGCCCATCTTGCCGGCCAGTTCCTTGACCGCATCCACGAAGCCCAGTCCCTGGTATTCCATGAGAAAGCTGATGGCGGTGCCGTGGGCGCCGCAGCCGAAGCAGTGGTAGAACTGCTTGGTGGGGCTCACCGTGAAGGAGGGCGTCTTCTCGTTATGGAAGGGGCAGCAGGCGCTGTAATTGGCGCCGGCTTTCTTGAGGCGGACGTAGCCGTCGATCAGGTCCACGATATCGACCCGGTCCAGCAGGTCCTGGATGAAGGACGCCGGGATCATGGGCGGAGGATCAGCCCAGGCGGGCCTTGACCAGTTTCGAGACCCGTGCCATATCGGCCTTGCCGGCCAGTTGCGGCTTCAGTACGGCCATCAGCTTGCCCATGTCGGCGGCGCTGGCGGCGCCTGTGGCCGCCATGGCGGCGTCGATGGCGGCATTGATCCCGGCTTCATCCATTTTCTCGGGCAGGTAGGCGGCCAGAACAGTGATTTCAGCTTGCTCCACCTCGGCCAGGTCGGTGCGGCCCGCGGCCTGATACTGGCTGAGGCTGTCCTTCCTCTGCTTGGTCATCTTCTCGATGACGGCCACGATGGCGGCATCGTCCAGCTCCGTGCGCTCATCCACTTCCTTTTGCTTGATGGCGGCCAGGAGCAGGCGGATGGCGCCGAGGCGCAGGGTTTCCCTGGCCTTCATGGCCGTTTTCATGTCTTCGGTAATGCGGGCTTTGAGTGTCATTTTCGGGTCGGGCGTGGAGGGGGTCGGGCCGGTGGGGATCGGGATCAAGTCTCGGGATCAAGTTCAAGTAAAAGCCGCCAGGCTGGAAGCAATCTGGCGGCTCTTGTTGCCTGCTTGAGGATGGAATGAAGGATGAACTGAATCAGAACATCTTCGGCGGCAGGGTCATGCTACGGATACGCTTGTGGTGGCGCTTGACTGCGGCAGCCGCTTTGCGTTTGCGTTCGGAGGTGGGCTTTTCGTAAAACTCACGGGCGCGAAGTTCGGTCAGCAGACCGGTTTTTTCGACAGCACGCTTGAAGCGGCGGATGGCTACCTCGAACGGCTCGTTTTCCTTGACGCGAATGCTTGGCATTGAAATCACCCCCTTCCGCTTGGGCAGCGTCGCTTGCCCGGTAAATTTTGCTCCGTCACGAATGGACGAAAGGTGAGCATTCTACGCGCGGTGTCCGTCATGAACAAGTGCTAAAATCGCGCCCCATGCGAGTTCTTGGTATTGAATCTTCCTGCGACGAAACCGGCCTGGCCCTCTATGACACGGAACGGGGCCTGCTCGCCCATGCCCTGCACAGTCAGGTCGCCCTGCATGCGGAATACGGCGGCGTCGTGCCCGAGCTGGCCTCCCGGGACCACATCCGCCGCCTGGTGTCCTTGCTGCGGCAGGTCCTGAAAGAGAGTGCCAGCACGCTGGCGGAGGTGGATGCCGTGGCCTACACCCAGGGCCCCGGCCTGGCCGGAGCGCTGCTCGTAGGCTCGGCCTTTGCCGAAGGGCTGGCTGCCAGCCTGGGCAAGCCGACCCTGCCCGTGCACCACCTGGAAGGGCATCTGCTCTCTCCCCTGCTGGCCCAGGAGCCGCCGGAGTTTCCCTTCGTGGCCTTGCTGGTGTCCGGCGGTCACACCCAGCTCATGGCCGTGGCCGGCGTCGGCCAGTACGAACTCCTGGGGGAGACCCTGGACGATGCGGCGGGCGAGGCGTTCGACAAGACCGCCAAGCTCCTGGGGCTAGGCTACCCGGGCGGCCCGGCCCTGTCGCAACTGGCCGCCACCGGCCGGCCCGGGGTCTTCGATCTGCCCCGGCCCATGCTCCATTCCGGCGACTTCAATTTCAGCTTTGCCGGCCTCAAGACCGCCGTGCTCACCCTGGTGCGGAACAAGGCAGAAAATCGGGCAGAAAACCGGCCCGATTTCCAGGCCGATTTCCAGGCCGATGTGGCCCGCGCTTTTCAGGACGCCCTGGTGGAAGTGCTGGTGAAAAAATCCCTCGCCGCCTTGAAGCATACCGGCATGCAGCGCCTGGTGGTGGCGGGCGGCGTCGGGGCCAATCGCCAGTTGCGCCAGGCGCTGAATGAAGCCGCCGCCAAGCGCCGCTGCCGGGTCTATTACCCGGAACTGGAATTCTGTACCGACAACGGTGCCATGATTGCCTTTGCCGGGGCGATGCGCCTCATGGCCGGCGCCCTGGCCAAGCCCGCCGGCGGGTTTGCGGTACGGCCCCGCTGGCCCTTGAACGACCTGATGGGCGCCTGACCTCCGCCGATTCGTTCTTGGGCGTTCGGGCCTCGCCGGTCGACGCCATTGCCTGGCCGGGCAGGCCCATTCGACAAGCCCATTCGACAAGCCGGCAAGCCGGCAAGCCGGCAAGCCCTGAGCGTCCGGAATCCGGACGGAATCGTCTGGCGTCTGCCTCAAGCTTGGTTCTTGCTGCCGATCTTCGTTTCCTGACCGGCCAGGAGGCGCTGGATATTGCCCCGGTGCTTCATGAGCAGGGCGAGGCTGATGACCAGAATCACGCCGGTGTAGTCTTCTGCCCCAGCAAACAGCATGGCGTAGGCGGGGGCGAGCAGGGCGGCGACGATGGCGGCCAGGGAGGAATAGCGGCTCAGGTAGGCGGTGGCGAGCCAGGTGGCGAGGGTGGCGAGGCCGACCCAGGGCGCGAGGGCGAGCAGCACCCCGGCGGCGGTGGCGACGCCCTTGCCACCCTTGAATTTGAGGAAGACCGGGTAGAGGTGGCCGAGGAATACGGCCAGGGCCACGAGGCCGACGGTCTGTTCTGGTAACGCCAGAGCCCGGGCCGCCAGAACGGCCGCCGTGCCTTTGAGGGCATCCCCCAGCAGGGTGAACAGGGCCGCCTTCTTGTTGCCGCTGCGTAGCACATTGGTGGCGCCCGGGTTGCCGGAGCCGTAGGTGCGCGGGTCGGCGAGCTTGAACAGCCTGGCGCCGAGCACGGCAAAGGAGACGGAACCAAGCAGGTAGGCGGCGAGGCAGGCAAAGAGGGAGGGCAGCGCAGGGCTCATGGCAGGCAAGAAGGCGTGGTGGGCTGGGTTACAATGCGGCGCCAGATTCTACACTCCCTCTACACTCCCGCCCCCATGGACATCATCTTTATCGAGGAATTGCGCGCCGAAACCTGGATCGGCATCTACCCGCGGGAGAAGGCCATGCCGCAAACGGTGGTGCTGGATATCCAGATGGGGGTCTCTACCGCCTCGGCCGGGGCGAGCGACGATATCCGCGACACCATCGACTACGCCGTGGTCAGCGAGCGTTTGCGCGAGGAGCTTGCCGCCCGTCACTTCAATCTGCTGGAAAAGCTGGCCGAATTCGTCGCCACCTTGATCCTGGAGGACTATGCCGCCCAGTGGGTGCGCATCTCCGTGGCCAAACTCGGGATGATGCCGGGCGTGAAGCGGGTGGGCGTCATCATCGAGCGTTCGGCCTGATCATTTCTCCAGGGCCACGCTCACCTGGGTGGGATCGAGCAGGCGAATCAGGTCGTGGGGATGGAGGCCCACGAGAAAGCCGCGGCGGCCGCCGTTGATGTAGATCAGCGGCAGGTCGAGGATGGTCTTTTCCAGAAACACCGGCAGGGCCTTTTTCGTGCCGAAGGGGCTGGTGCCGCCCACCGGGTAAGCTGTATGACGCTGGGCCACTTCCGGCTTGCAGGGTTCGACCTTTTTCACGCCCGCCTGGCGCGCCAGTTCCTTGGCGGAGACCTTCCGGTCCCCGTGCATCAGCACGATCAGGGGCCTGGCCTCCTCGTCCTGGAAGACCAGGGTCTTTACCACCGCGTGTTCATCGACATTGAGGCTGCTGGCCGAGACCGCTGTGCCGCCATGCTCCACGTAGTCATAGAGGTGGGTGGAAAACGCCACCTCGTGCTGGCGCAGGAAGCGGGTGGCCGGGGTTTCGGGGGTGTGGGTGTCGTGTTTCATAAATGGGGATCGTAGGGGTTCAGCCTCTGGGATGGTGCACGCGGTGGAGCTGCTTTAGCCGTTCCCGCGCCACGTGGGTATAAATCTGGGTGGTGGTGATGTCGGTATGGCCCAGGAGTAATTGCACCACCCGCAGGTCGGCGCCGTGGTTGAGCAGGTGGGTGGCGAAGGCGTGCCGCAGCACATGCGGGGAGAGCCGTTCCCGGGGGATGCCGGCCCGGAGGGCGTAGCCCTTGATCAGGGTCCAGAACATCTGCCGGGTCATGGGGGCGGCCCGGGCGGTGACGAACACGGCGTTGCAGGGTCGCTCCCCCAGCAATGCCCGGCGGCCTTCCCGGATGAAACGCTGCAGCCAGTCGAGCGCCTCTTCGCCCAGCGGCACGAGGCGCTCCTTGCTGCCCTTGCCCATGACCCGCAGCACGCCTTCGTTGAAGCCGATTTCATGGAGCTTGAGGCCCACCAGTTCGGAGGCCCTGAGGCCGGTGGCGTAGAGGGTTTCGAGCATGGCCCGGTCGCGCTGGCCCAGGGGGGTATCGATGTCCGGGGCCTTGAGCAGGGCTTCCACCTGGGCTTCCGAGAGGGTCTTGGGCAGGCGCCCCGGGGTGATGGGGCGGGAGAGCCGGCCGGTGGGGTCGGTAGCGATGCGGCCGCGGCTCACCTGCCAGCGATAGAAGCGGCGCAGGCTGGAAAGATAGCGGGCTTGCGAGGTGGCCTTTTTCTCCTGGGCGAGCCGGGCCACGAAGGCGAGCAGGTCGGCTTCGCCGGCCTGGAGCAGGGCCGGGCGGTTTGTTTCGGCCAGCCAGCGCCCGAGGGCCGTCAGGTCGGCCCGGTAGCTGTCCAGGGTGGTCTTGGCGAGCCCGTCTTCGAGCCACAGGGCGTCGCAGAAAGTGTCGATGTCGGCCAGGTCCGCCGGGCGCAGCGGCGCCGGGGCTTTAGCGCTTGGCTCCGGCTTCATGGGCGAGGAGCCAGCGTTTCACATCGAGGAGAAAACCGCCCCGGGCCCGGTTGAAGCCGCCCAGGCCGCCGTGGGCGGCGAGGACCCGGTGACAGGGCACGATCAGGGGCAGGGGGTTGGCGCCACAGGCACCGCCCACGGCCCGGGGGGCGCTGCCGAGGGCTTGGGCGAGTTCGCCGTAGCTGCGGCTTTCGCCCAGGGGAATGGCGGCGATCTGCTGCCAGACCCGGTGCTGGAAGGGGGTGCCCCGGGGCGCGAGGGGGAGGTCGAAGTGCACGCGCGGATCGGCCAGCCAGGCGGCCAGTTGCCGGGCGGCTTCGGCCGCCAGCGGGGTGCGGCCGGGCCGGGCCGGGCAGGGCTCGAGCAACCCGATGCGGCTTACGGCCCCGGCGCGGCAGGAGAGCCCCAGGGCAAAGCCGGGAGCTTCGACGAGGGCATCCCAGGTGGGGGGCAAATCAGCTGCGCACGTGGCCATTGCCGAACACCACCCATTTCTGGCAGGTCAGCCCCTCCAGGCCGACCGGACCCCGGGCGTGGATCTTGTCGGTGGAGATGCCGATCTCGGCCCCCAGGCCATATTCGAAGCCGTCGGCAAAGCGGGTGGAGGCGTTGATCATCACCGAGCTGGAATCCACCTCGCGCAAAAAGCGCATGGCCTGGGTGTGGTTTTCCGTGACGATGGCGTCCGTATGGTGGGAGGAATACTGGTTGATGTGGGCGATCGCCTCGTCGAGGCCGGCGACCACCTTCACCGAAATCACCGGGGCCAGGTATTCGGTGAAGTAATCCTCCTCCGTGGCGGGCCGGGCGTTGGCGACGATGGTCCGGGTTTCCTCGCAGCCGCGGATTTCCACGCCCTTTGCGGTGAGCATGTGGCCGATCATGGGCAGCAGCATCTTTGCCACCTCCCGGTCCACCAGCAGGGATTCGGCGGTGTTGCAGGTGCCGTAGCGCTGAGTCTTGGCGTTTTCCACGATGCGCAGGGCCTTGTTGGGGTCGGCCTCGGTTTCCAGGTACACATGGCAGTTGCCGTCCAGGTGCTGGATCATCGGCACCCGGGCTTCGGCGAGGAGGCGGGCGATCAGGCCCTTGCCGCCGCGGGGCACGATCACATCCACGTATTCGCGCAAAGTGATCAGCTCGCCCACCGCGGCCCGGTCGGTGGTGTCGACCATCTGCACCGCCTCGGCCGGCAGCCCGGCGATCTGCAGGCCCTCCTGCACCAGGGCGGCGATGGCCCGGTTGCTGTGGATGGCCTCGGAGCCGCCCCGCAAAATCGCGGCATTGCCGGACTTGAGGCAGAGGGCGGCGGCGTCGGCGGTGACGTTCGGGCGGGCTTCGTAGATGATGCCGATGACGCCAAGCGGCACCCGCATCTTGCCCACCTGGATGCCGGAGGGGCGAAAGCGGATGTCGGTCATTTCGCCGATGGGGTCGGCGAGCTGGGCGATCTGGCGCACCCCTTCGGCCATGTTGTCCACGCCCTTGGCGGTCAGGGTCAGGCGGTCCATCAGGGCAGCATCCAGGGCGGCATCCAGGCCGGCATCCAGGCCGGCATCCAGGCCGGCATCCAGGCCGGCATCCAGGCCGGCGGCGCGGGCGGCTTCCAGGTCCCTGGCGTTGGCGGCCAAAAGGATCTCCTTGTCGCGCCGGATGGCGGCGGCGATGGCGGTGAGCGCGGCGTCCTTCTCGGCGGTGCTGGCGCGGGCCAGGCGGCGGGAGGCGGCGCGGGCCTGCTGGCCCAGGGTCTGCATGTAATGCTTGATGTCCATGGCGGGGGCGGAAAATATCCAAAGAACTGATTATAGCCACGGGGAAGGCGTAAAACTGAACGGAACCTTTCGGGAGCAGGTAAACTCTTATCCACACTTTTATCAAGGAAATCCCGTTCCGGGGGTCGAATGACGCGAAAACTGATTTTGCCGGCAGAGGTCAAGGTGTGTGCCACCTGTTGTTACTGGGATGGTGAGCGCCATGTGGATACCGAAATGCAGGTGGTGGTGGTGTCCGAAGCGTGCCAGGGAGAATGCCTGGTGACCGAGTGCCGGGCGCACGGACTCTCGGATGTGCGCAACATGGAATCCTGTCTTTGGGACGACCTGGGGCCCGGGGAAACGGGTCGGAGCGATTGATTATTGCCTTGGATTATTTTGCCTTGGGGTCAGCAGCAGCCCCAGCCTGAGAAAGCCATCCCAGACATCCGCATTTTCGAGGCCCTTGATGCAGCGGTCGAGCCGGGCCGCCTGCGTCAGGGCCTCTTTCAATACCCGTCCGTTCAGGGTCAGCAAGGCTTTGCGCACCAATCCCTGGCGCGGCCCCCAGATGCGTAATTCCCTGAATACGCTGTCCTGAGACTGGCCCCGGGCCAGACTGCCTTTGGCCTGGGCCAGGGTGCGGATTTCCTCGGTCATGGCCCAGAGCACCAGCACCGGGGCTTCGCCTTCCTGGTGTAATCCTTCCAGGGTCCGGGCTAGCCGGGGCAGGTCGCCAGCCAGCAGGGCTTCGCGCAGGTCATCCACGTCGTAACGGGCGACGTTCAGCACCGCATTGCGGATTTGTTCGTTACTGATGTGGCCTTCCGGATAGAGCAGGGCGAGTTTCTGGATTTCCTGATGGGCGGCCAGCAGATTGCCTTCCACCCGTTCCGCCATGAAGCGCAAGCCTTGTTCGTCGGCCTGCTGGTGCTGGCGTCTGAGGCGGCCGGCGATCCAGCCCGGCAGTTCGGCCAGGGGCGGGGCATCGAGTTTGACCACGATGCCGGCCTGGGCCAGGGTGGTGAACCAGCTGGCTTTTTCTTCCTTCCAGTCGAGTTGCGGCAGGGTGAGCAGCAGGACGTTGTCGGGACTCATGCGCTGGCAGTAATCGAGGAGGGCGGCGCTGCCGTCCTTGCCCGGCTTGCCGTTGGGGAGGCGCAGGTCCACCAGTTTTTGTCCACCGAACAAGGACAGGTTGCAGGTGGCAGCAGCCAGTTGGCCCCAGTCGAAACCGGATAGCACCGTGAGCACTTCCCGCTCCGTGTAACCCTGCTGCCGGGCCGCCATCCGGATGGTGTCGGCGGCTTCCAGTACCAGCAAGGGTGCGTCGCCGCAGACCACGTACAGGGGCTTGAGCCCTTTTTCGAGTTGCCCCGGCAGTTGCTCGCCCTTGATGAGCATCAGTCGTCTTCTGTTGCGACGGGGGTCGCATGGGGTTGCATGGTGGCCAGACGGCGCATGATCTGCGTCGCCAGATCCTTTTCCATGGTCTGCCAGAGGAAGATTTCTTCCTGGTCCTTGGCCAGCACCTGGTTGTCGTCGTAGGTCACTTCACGGGCCAGGATGATTTCATTGATGGGGGTTAGCGGCCCCCCCTTGCTATCTACCAGGCGGAAACTGTAGCGCAGGCGCAATTGATATTCCCGCGCCCGCCCTTCGGCATTCACCGCGGCGATGATGCGCTCCCGGTTATCGTCGATCTGCTGAAAGATGGCTTCCGCTTTTTGGGGACTGTCCACCAACAGGGTCGGTTGGTTGGCGTTGATCTGACGCCGCAGATCGGCGCCCAGGACCGAGTTGGCGGGCAGGGAAATATAGAGGCTCTGATAGGGAAGCTGCACGGCCCCCCGCAAATTGAAACCGCAGGCGCCCAGCGTCAGCGCCAGGCAGAGGATCAGGCTCGAACGCAGCGGGCTCGAATGCAGCAGGGCTGGGCGCATGGTTTTTCCAGGAGAAGCCTTAAACGACGATATTGACCAGGCGGCCAGGCACCACGACGATCTTTCTGGCCGGCTTGCCTTCCATGAATTTCAGGGCGGCCTCGCTCGCCAGGGCGGCGGCTTCGATGGCGGCCTGGCCGGCACTGGCCGCGACCTTGAGGCTGCCGCGCAGCTTGCCGTTGACCTGGATCATCAGTTCGATCTCGTCTTGCACCAGGGCGGTTGCATCGACCGCGGGGAAGGGCGCCTGGGCGGCATCGGCGCCCGGCTTGAGTTCGGCATAGGCGGCCTGGCCGATGTGGGGGGCGATGGGAAACAGCATCAGCACCACGGCTTCCAGGATTTCCTGGGCCAGGGCACGGCCGGCGGCCGAGTCGAGCTCGGCCCGCTCATAAGCATTGAGGAGTTCCATCACGGCGGCGACGGCGGTGTTGAACTGCTGGCGGCGGCCATAGTCGTCCTTTACCTTGGCGATGGTCTGGTGCAGCTTGCGGCGCAGATCCTTCATGGCCTCGGACAGTTCGGCGCTGCGGGCAGAGGGAGCGACAGGGCCGGCCGCCACCTGCTCATGCACGGCCTTCCAGACCCGGCGCAAGAAGCGGTAAGCGCCTTCGACCCCGGCATCGGACCATTCCAGGGATTGCTCGGGCGGGGCGGCGAACATCATGAACAGGCGGGCGGTGTCGGCGCCGTACTGGTCGATCAGGGCTTGCGGGTCTACCCCGTTGTTTCTGGACTTGGACATCTTCTCGGTGGGGCCGATGATCACCGGCTGGCCGTCGGCCTTGAGTGTTGCGCCGATGGGGCGGGCCTTGTCGTCGGTCTTGACTTCCACGTCGGCCGGGTTGATCCACTCCTTCTTGCCGTTTTCCGCCTCGCGGTAGAAGGTGGGGGCCACCACCATGCCCTGGGTGAGCAGGTTCTTGAACGGCTCGTCGAGAGGCTCGATGCCGGGCAGGCCCACGTCGCGGATCAGCTTGGTGAAGAAACGGGCGTACAAAAGATGCAGGATGGCATGTTCGATGCCGCCGATGTACTGGTCGATGCCGCCCGCGCACCAGTAATTGACCCGTTCGTCGAGCATGGCCTGATCGTTGTCCGGGCAGGCGTAGCGCAGGAAGTACCAGGAGGATTCGACGAAAGTGTCCATGGTGTCGGTCTCCCGCCGGGCCGGCTTGCCGCACTTGGGACAGGTGCATTCATAAAATTCCGGCATCCTGGCAAGCGGCGAGCCGGCGCCGGTGATTTCCACGTGTTCCGGCAGCACCACGGGCAGATCTGCATCGGGGACGGGCACGTCGCCGCAGCCCGGCTCGCCGTCCTGCCCCTGGCAGTGGATGATGGGAATCGGGCAGCCCCAGTAGCGCTGCCGGGAAATGCCCCAGTCACGCAGGCGGAACTGGGTCTTCTTTTCGCCCAGGCTTTCGCCGTTTACAACTTTCGCGGCGAGGTCGGCGGCGATGGCGTCCACGGCGGCTTCATGGGCCAGGCCGTCATACTTGCCGGAATTGATGCAAGTCCCCTTGCTCTTGTCGCCATACCAGTCCTGCCAGCCGTCCAGGCTGAAAGACTCGCCGGCGACGGCGATCACCGGCTGGATCGGCAAGCCGTACTTCTGGGCAAAGGCAAAATCGCGTTCGTCATGGGCGGGAACCCCCATCACCGCCCCTTCGCCATAGCTCATCAGCACATAGTTGCCGACCCACACCGGCAGCCGTTCGCCGCTGAGCGGGTGCTCGACGAAGAGGCCGGTGGGCATGCCCTTCTTTTCCATGGTCGCAAGTTCGGCCTCGGCCACGCCGCCGTGCTTACATTCCTCGATGAAGGCGGCCAGTTCCGGATCATTGGCGGCGGCGTGGGTGGCAAGCGGGTGTTCGGCGGCCACGGCGACGAAGGTGACGCCCATCAAGGTGTCGGCCCGGGTGGTAAAGACCCACAGCTTTCCGGCCTTGCCGCCCAGCTCATAGGGAAAGGCCAGGCGCACGCCGGTACTCTTGCCGATCCAGTTCTTTTGCATCAGGCGCACCTGCTCGGGCCAGCCCTCGAGCTTGTCCAGGTCAGAGAGCAGTTCCTCGGCGTAGGCGGTGATCTTCATGTAGTACATGGGAATCTCGCGCTTTTCCACCAGGGCGCCAGAGCGCCAGCCGCGCCCATCGATCACCTGTTCGTTGGCCAGCACGGTGTGATCCACCGGGTCCCAGTTCACCGTGCCCAGCTTCTTGTAGATCAGGCCTTTCTCGAACAGGCGGGTAAACAGCCACTGTTCCCAGCGGTAATACTGAGGGGAGCAGGTGGCGAATTCCCGTGTCCAGTCGATCGCAAAACCCAGGCGCTGCAGTTGGCCGCGCATGTACTCGATGTTGGCGTAGGTCCACTGGGCGGGCGGCACCTTGTTCTGGATCGCGGCATTTTCCGCCGGCATGCCAAAGGCGTCCCAGCCCATCGGCTGCAGCACGTTGAAGCCTTGCATCTTGTGAAAGCGGGCCAGCACGTCACCGATGGTGTAGTTGCGCACATGGCCCATGTGCAGCTTCCCGGAAGGGTAGGGAAACATCGACAGGCAGTAGTACTTGGGGCGGGTGGCATCTTCCACGGCGCGGGCGGCGCCGGTTTTCTGCCAGTGGGCCTGGGCGGTGCGTTCGATCTCGGCGGGGGTGTATTTTTCCAGCATGGTGGGGTGATCTGAGAGCAGGGGGTGGTGAGTGGGGTGGCAAATGCCAAAGGCGCGATTATACCCGCGAACCCCGGGACGCTTCCCCGGCCCCGGATCAAAACAAAAACGCCGATGCTCGTGATCGAGCTCGGCGCTATGGGCGGATGCTGTTGCGGGATGGGGTCAGGCGGCGCGGTTCTGCATGTCCTTGGGCAGATACAGGTTCTGCCAGGTGTGCTGCCAGAAACGGTAGGCGTTCTGGGCGGCCATCAGGGAGAGCAGGGACATGCGGCTTTGATGACGCCACATCCAGGCTACTTTGGGGGCCTGGATCAGGTTGCCGGGAGCGCCAGGGTTCGTGGCTTCTGCTTCGGCCAGGTCCAGGAAATGCTCGACCGCCAGCCCCCAGTACTCGGGGCCGTTGGTTTGACCGGTGAGGGATTCTGCTTCGTCAGCGGCGCGATGCCAGAGTTCGAGGGCAAGTTCTTCGCTGATGCCAGCCTTCTTGGCGATCCAGGGCAGGATTTTCGGGGCTTTCATGGTGTAGTTCTCCTTTCAGGGGTTCCGGCCGATTGGGCCGTTGCAGCTTGCATGAACCGTCTCGTGAACGATTTTGTTGCACTGCAACATGCATTATATTGCAGTTTTGCTGGTGGGTTCGAGCCGTTGAGTCGTACGAGGTTCAATATTTTTTGTGCGTTGCACAAAAACAACATGGGGCCGAGGCCACTACCGAGGCCGCTACAATGGGCGCGGATTTCAAGTTTCGTTGACCGTTTTGCCATCAGGATTTTCCCCATGTCTGATTTACTTGCGCACCTCAATCCTCCGCAATACCAGGCCGTGACCTTGCCGCCGGTCCATGGCCTGATCCTGGCGGGCGCGGGCAGTGGCAAGACCCGGGTGCTGACCACCCGCATCGCCTGGCTGATTTCCACGCAACAGGTGGGCCCTCATGGGGTGCTGGCGGTGACGTTTACCAACAAGGCGGCCCGGGAGATGCAGACCCGGCTTGCCGCCCTGGTGCCTGTCAATCCCAGAAATCTGTGGATCGGTACCTTCCACGGCCTGTGCAACCGCATGCTGCGCGCCCACTACCGGGACGCGGGGCTGCCCCAGACCTTCCAGATTCTCGATTCCGCCGACCAGCTGGCCGCCATCAAGCGCCTGATGAAGAACCTGGGCGTGGATGACGAAAAGTATCCACCGCGGGAGCTGATGCACTTCATCAATGCGCACAAGGAACAGGGGGTCCGGGCCGGGCAGGCCGAGGCTGATGACCCCCACACCCGCAAGAAGGTGGAGATCTACGCCGAGTATGAGGCCCAGTGCCAGCGCGAAGGGGTGGTGGACTTTGCCGAACTGCTGCTGCGCTGTTACGAACTCCTGAGCCGCAACGAGCCTTTGCGCCGCCATTATCAGGAGCGCTTCCGCCACATCCTGGTCGATGAATTCCAGGACACCAACCGGCTTCAGTACGCCTGGCTGAAACTCCTGGCCGGGGGCGGCGCGGCGGTCTTCGCGGTGGGGGACGATGATCAGAGCATCTACGCCTTCCGGGGCGCGGAAGTGGGCAACATGCGCGAGTTCGAGCGGGATTTCGCCGGCCCCAACGTCATCCGCCTGGAGCAGAATTACCGCTCCCAGGGCAACATCCTCGCCGCCGCCAATGCCCTGATCCGGCACAACCGGGAGCGGCTGGGCAAGAATCTCTGGACCGATGCCGGCGAGGGAGAGCCGATCCGGGTGTTCGAGGGCTATACCGATCTGGACGAAGCCCGCTTCGTCGTGGATGAAATCCGGGCGCTGGTGGATGAAGGCGTCCAGCGGACCCAGATTGCGCTGCTCTATCGTTCCAATGCCCAGTCGCGGGTGCTGGAACACGAGCTGTTTACCCGCGCCATTCCCTACCGGGTCTATGGCGGACTGCGCTTTTTCGAGCGCCAGGAAATCAAGCATGCCCTGGCCTATCTGCGTCTCCTGGGCAATCCGGATGACGATACCGCCTTCCTGCGGGTGGTGAATTTTCCCGCCCGCGGCATCGGGGCCCGTAGTCTGGAAAATCTGCAGGCCACCGCCCAGCAGATGAATTCCAGCCTTTATAACGCGGCAGCGTCGCTGACCGGCAAGGCCGGGGTTGCCGTGGGCGGCTTCATCCGCCTGATCGAGCAACTGCGCCAGGAAACCGAGGGGCTCAAGCTGCCGGAGAGGGTGGCGCATGTGCTGGAGAAAAGCGGCCTGGCCGAGCATTACCGGAATGAAAAGGAAGGCCAGGAGCGGCTGGAGAACCTGGACGAACTCATCAGCGCCGCCGCCACCTTCGTGGCTGACGAAGGGGCGGCGGGCGAGGCCGATGCCCTGGTGGCCTTCCTCACCCATGCCTCCCTGGAATCCGGCGAACACCAGGCCGGCGAAGGGCAGGAAGCGGTGCAGCTGATGACCGTGCATGCGGCCAAGGGGCTGGAGTTCGATGTGGTGTTCATCACCGGCCTGGAGCAGGGCCTGTTTCCCCACGACAATGCCGCCCAGGATAGGAACGGCCTGGAGGAGGAGCGCCGCCTCATGTACGTCGCCATCACCCGGGCCCGAAAGCGGCTCTACCTCTGCCACGCACAGAGCCGCATGCTGCATGGCCAGACCCGCTACTGCCTGCCTTCCATCTTCCTGGAGGAACTGCCGCCCGAGTTGCTCAAGCGGCTCGGCAAAGCCAGGCCGGTGGAGCCCGCGTGGAGTGGCGCTGGCTGGCACAGTGAGCCCCCGCTACCCGCCTCGGCCGAGGTATTGCCCGATGGGCTCAGGGTGGGCATGAACGTGCGCCACCCCAAGTTCGGTTTTGGCGTCATCGTGGCAGCAGAGGGCGGCACCCGGGTGAAAATCAACTTTGGTAGTGCCGGGATGAAGCTGCTGGATCTGGAGTACGCCAAGCTGGTGCCGGCCTGAATCGGGGGTTCGCCAAGTGTGCGGTCAGCGCGGTTTTGGGGTGGGGCCCAGGGACGCGATCTGGCGGCTGAAGGCGGTGGTGTTCTTGATGCTCTTGCTTTCCAGGGCATCGAACTTGTCCGCCATGGCGCTGGCCAGCTTGTCGAGCCGGTCATCTGCACTCGGGTGGGTGGAGAACAGCAGGTCGAACCCGGCCTGGCCTGCATTCGCGGCATACATCTGCAACACCCGGGGCAGACCGAAGGGGTCGTAGCCAGCCCGGGCGGCCAACACCACGCCCATGCGATCGGCCTGATATTCGTCCTCCTTGTCCAGGCCGGCACTGTAGATACCCCGGGTCAGGTTCACCAGGGCGCCGAGCTCTTCCTTGCCCTGGCTCTGGGCGACCGTGTTGGCCAGATTTCCCAATGCGGCCACGCGATCTTTCTTGAGCATGGTCTGGACATAGTGCCCCATGAGAACATGGCTGATTTCATGGGCAATGATGCCGGCCAGCTCAGACTCGTCCTGCAGGCGCTGCAGCTGCCCCCTGGTGACGAAGACATAACCGGCCGGGGCCGCAAAAGCATTGACATTGCTGGTATCGAGCACGCCAAAATGCCACTGGATGTCGCTACGCCCGGTTTGCAGGGCGATCCACTGCCCTACCTGGTTTACATAGCGTTGCACCCCGGGACTCTTGACCAGGGGGGCGGCGCCCAGCAGCAAGGCGGCGGATTCTTCTCCCATCCGCCGTTCTTCCTGGGGGCCGACGGTGTGATTGAAGCTGCGAGCCAGATTGCCCCCCTGCTGCAGGGCTGAATTGACATCCAGATTCTTGCAGCCGGAAAGGCCAAAGGTGGCGATCAGGGCCAGGGAAGCGGCGAGGGGGCGGAACCTGCGGGATTGTTTCATGGTCGGCGCCTCAGTTCCGTTGTCCATCAGTGCTGTCCAGGTAGCTGATTTCCTGGGCCTTCAGCCGGTTGTTCCTGGCAAAGCGTTCGGCTTCTCCGGTCGAAACCTTGTACTGGTCCATGCGTTTCACTTCCTGGAAGTTGGGGGCGGCATGTGCCAGATCATCCTTGCTGATGCCCTTGGCCCCGGTGGTGACGGTGTTGCCCGTGCTGCCGGTGCGGACCACATTGCCCAGGGTGCCCAGGCTCTTGCCGATCCCGACAACCGTGTCATCCTGGCGATTCGGGCGAACGTAAAGCAGCCGTACCCAGCCGGTCTGGCCGCTGCTGGTGCGAATCCGGGTCCAGCCCCCGTCGTTGCTGATGATGGTGACCTGGCTCTGCTCTTGCAGGCGGGTGACGGTGGCGGCATCGGTAAAAGGCTTGGCCTTCAGGTCCGAGGCGCGGGTGAGGGTCGCGTTTTCTGCCCAGGCGGCAGTGCCAAGGCCGGCGGCCAGCAGCAGGAGAGTGAGGCGGGGTGACTTCATGAAGAGCTCCTTGGTTCAAATAAGCGGACTGGGCGTTCCCGCCCCTTGACCTTGGCTTCGCCGTGGTCGATGAAAACAAACTCGTTCGGGGATCGGGTCAGGCAGGCGTCCCGGGTGGCTTCAGAAACCAGCACCCGGGCCACGCCCTTGGTCAATCCCTCTATGCGACTTGCAAGATTAACCGTATCCCCGATGGCCGTGTAGTCCAGGCGCTGGGCAGCACCGAGAAAACCTACCACCGCCGGGCCCGTATGGATGCCGATGCCGATATCGAAATGCAGGCCCGGTTCCCCCTGTTCCAGCTTGAAGGCTTCCAGCTGCTTTTCCATTTTCAGGGCGGCGCGAACGGCTTGCAGCGCATGCAGATCGGATGTCATGGGCGCTCCCCAGAACGCCATGATGGCGTCCCCGATGAATTTATCCAGGGTGCCGCTTTCTTCGAAGATGGCCTGCACCTGGGTGTCGAAATAGCGGTTCAGAAGTCGCACGATTTCTTCCGGGGGGCGGGTTTCCGAAAGGGTGGTGAAGCCCCGGATGTCGGAGAACAGCACGGTGATTTCCCGGCTGCTGCCTTCCTGGGCCGTGGCCAGCACGTTGCCTTCCGTAACGGCCTGGACGACGCGGGGATCAAGAAAGCGGCCAAACATCTGCACCGTGTGTTCCTTCTGCAGCCGTTCCCGGAGATAAGCCCCCAAGGCACAAATGGCGAAAAAGAGCCAGGCGGTCAGCAAGGTGGAGAAGGGCTGCCAGAGCAGGTTGTGGCCTAACAGTTTCCAGGCGAACAACAGGGCAAGAGCGGTCGCGAGCAGCAGCCAGCTCCCTTGGCGCAAGGGGCTGATTTGTCGGTGGGTGGCCCAGGCCAGGGCCAGAATCAGGCCACCTCCCAAGGCCAGACTGGCCAGGGGAGAAACGGGCCGGAGGTAATCCTGGCGCAGGAGGTTGGCCAGGGCGGTCGCCAGGATGCCGGGTCCTGGCGTGGTGGCCGAGAGAGGCGTGGGGCGCAAATCGTGGAGGCCGGGGGCTGCTGCACCGATAATCACGATCTTGTCCTGCAGATCGGGAATTCCCCGAGGGCTCTGCTTCAGACTTTCAAGAAAAAGCCAGCCATAAGAGATGTGTTCAAAGGGGCTGCCATAAAAATGCAAGTGCAAATCAGGCCCCGGCGGGAGATCGAAGCCCAAGTCGACAGCAACCCGGGCGGGCAGACTGGGAAGGGTCCAGCCTTGATGCGGGTAGCGCAGCCAGTAACGGCGACCCACCCCATCATCGTCCTGGAGAAAATTGATCAGGCCGGTGCGCCAGACGTCCGGCGAGAGGGCCTTGGGCGCCAGCAGGGGGAGTCCCGCATCGGGGTTGGCGGTCGCCGAGGCGCGAGCTCCGATCAGTGCGGGGAGGTCAGCAAGCCTCGATGGCTCGCCTTCGGTCACCACAAGTGGCAGATAAGCCGGGTAATGGCGCAAGGCCGCCTCGAACATCCGGTCACTTTCCAGCCGGAAGCGGTCTGGCTCGCTAAAGATCAGATCGAAGATGATGGCCTGCGGTTTTTGCTGCGCCAGGGTATTGAGTAATTCCCCATGGATGGCGCGGGGCCAGGGCCAATTTCCGGCCAGATCGAGCATTTCCGGATTGTCCAGGCTGTTCTGGTCAATGTCGATGAGAACGATATCGCCCGGTGGCGTACGCCCTTGGGCCTCTTGACGCAGGAGGATGTCCCCGAGCCGGGAGTCAAGTCCCTGCCATGGGGCCCTGAAATGCAGGTAACCCAGCCAGGCCAGGGCGAGAGCCAGCAAGAGCCGGAGAAGGTTGCGCCCATCAAGTTTGAGCATGGGGGAACTCGGAAGCAAAGGAGCAAACGATTATGCCACTGGGGATGCTGACGCCAATACGCATTCGCGGCAAGCATGGATTTTCAAAAAAACCCTCCGCACCGGGTTGACAAGGGATTTAGGTGCTGTAGAATGCGGCCTTCGCTGATGTTGAGGCGGAACAGAAGTTCAGTTTAATCAAAGGGTTAAGCTTTATTTCGGGGCATT
>JANLJE010000029.1 GCA_029255645.1 Comamonadaceae bacterium
CGCTTTGGGCCGCCGCAGTTCGAGGCGGCGGCCGTGCAGGGGGAACAGGCTGTCGTGGCGGCTGATGTGCAGCAAGGTGGTGTCCGGCAGTTCGTGGTGCAGCATTTCCAGGGTGCAGACCTCGTCCTTGGGGTCGAAGGCGTCGGTGGCCTCTTCAATGAACACCCAGTCGGGGCGCTGCAGGAACACCCGCGCCAGCCCCAGGCGCTGCTGGGTACGCAGGGGCATGGCGCGCCCCCAGTTTTCCGTTTCGTCCAGACGCGGTGCCAGCCAGGCGAGCCCGGCGCATTCCAGGGCCCGGTGCAGGGCGGCGTCGCCGTAATGGCCGGGTTCGTGGGGATAGCAAAGGGTGTTTCTCAGGCTGTCTTCCGGCAGGAAGGGACGTTGGGGCAGGAACATGATGCCCGCTTCTTCGGGCAGGCGGATCTCGCCGCTGCCCCAGGGCCAGAGGCCCGCCACCGCCTTGAACAGGGCTTCCGTCACCGTCGGCTCGCCGGTGATGAGCAGGCGTTCGCCGTGATGCACCTGCAGGTCCAGGGGCGCGAGCAGCAGCTGTCCGGCCGGGGTCTGCAGGGCCAGCTGGCGGAATTCCAGCAGGGGCTGGCGCGCGTGGCGGATGTGGATGCGGCGCAGGGCGGCGGATGGGGCCTGTTCTTCCCGTTCCAGGGCCTGCATGTCGTGGTACAAGGAGACGATGCGGTCCATGGAGGCGCGGCAGCGGGCCAGTTCTCCCAGGTTGTCCACCGGCCAGGACAGGGCCGAGGTGAGGCGCTGGAAAGCCTGGGCTGCCTGCATCAGGATGCCCAGGGACATGGCGCCGGCCATGTACTGGGGGGCGGCGATCAGGATGGGGAAGACCGGCAGCAAGGTGCCATAACCGGTGGAAAAGGAGACGATGCCCAGGTAGGCCAGGGTCTGACGGTTCCAGCCCCGGCCCACGTCGGCAAACAGGCGGTCGGCGCCGCGCCGCTCGAAATCCTCTCCGTGCAGCAGGGCAATCGCTTCCGAGTGCTGGCGGGCCCGGGCCAGACCGAAGCGCAGATTGGCCTCTACCGTCTGCAGCCGGTTGGTGGTGCGGATCAGGGAGCGCCCCAGCGACAGCCCCAGGGCAGCACCGCTGCCTGCATAGAGAAAGGCCGCCAGCACCATGTAGCCGGGCACCGCCAGACCGGTGCCGGGCAGGGTGGCGCTGCCCGAGACGGTCAGCAGGATGTCCACGAAGCTGCCCAGGATGAGCAGGGAGAACAGCAGGGTGTGAGCCAGGGCAATGGCGACTTCGGTGGCGATGCGGATGTCCTCGGCGATGCGGCCATCCGGGTTGTCGTGTTCCCCCGCCATAAACTGCAGCTTGTAGTGGTGGGAGCGGGCCATCCAGTGGTCCAGCAACAGTTCCGTCATCCAGCGCCGCCAGTCCAGTTGCAGCCAGCGTTTGACATGCAGGTGCAGGGCGGTGACGGCCATGGTGAGGGCGAAGATCAGGGCGAAGATCAGGATCAGGTGCAGCAGTTTGCCCAGGGCGCGTGCTTCCAGGGCATCGAACAGGTCGCGGTGCCAGTAGCTGATCCAGATCGCCAGGAGCACCTGGCCCACCGTGAGCAGGATCAGCAGCAGCACGGCGCCGCGTACCTGCCAGCGATGGCCGTCGTTCCAGTAGTCCAGGGCCAGGGCGGCAAACTGGCGCCCGGCGCCGGGGAAGAAGGGTCCGGCCGGGGCGGTCATGGGCCTGGCTCCGGCCGGGATGCGGCACAGCGGAAGGTCAGGTTGAGGCGGCATGCCCCGGTCAGGGGGTGCTGGCCGGGCTGGATGGGCTGGATGCCATGCCAGCGCAGGCGGGCCGGGCCGCCCCAGACCAGCACGTCGCCGTGTTCGAGCAGGATGCGCTGCGCCTTGTCGCCCCGCGCCAGGCCGCCGAACAGGAAGCAGGCGGGCAGGCCGAAGGAGAAGGAAACGATGGGCAGGTTCAGGTCGGCCTCATCCTTGTCCTGGTGCAGGGCCATCTTCGCGCCGGGAGCATAGCGGTTGATCAGGCAGGCGTCGGGAGCAAAGCCGGCAAACCCGGCCTCCCGGGCGGCATCCACGGCGGCCTGCCGCCAGCTGGAAGGCATCGGAGGCCAGGCGCTTCCATCCAGGGGGTCGGTAGGGCTGTAGCGGTAGCCCTTTCGGTCCGTCACCCAGCCCAGGGTGCCACAGTTGCTCATGGCGACCGACATGGAGAATCCCCCCGGGGTCTGCATGTGGCGCAGGGGGGCCTGGGTCAGAAGGGTGGGGAGTTCCGCCAGCAGGGCCGCGGCTTCGGCCTCGAGGCGATGGCGCCACAGCACGGCGCCGGGCGCCAGTTCGAGGCGCTCGACAGGGTTTGCGAGGTGGGAGAAAAGATCAAGGCTCATGCTCAGGTCCGGCATTCTGGCTCATAATCGGCGGCTTGAGCAGGGGGTGGCCTTCCCCGGGGCCATCCGCCATGGCCGGTAAGGCCATGTTCGGGGTTGGTCCAACAGTGCAACAACAGGCTCCGCCCATGTTATAGATAGCGGAATTTCCCTCCACTGGACCCAGCACATGACTGCAACTGCAAAACCCGTCGCCTACGGCACCGAAGATATTCTCATCAGTCTTTGCAATTCAGTGACCAAGGTCCTGAATATGGCCACCCATGGCGAGATTCGCTACTCCGGCATGGTGCAGCGCATCAACAAAACCTGTCTCAAGCCCGATATTGGCTGTTTCGTGTTGCTTGATGGCGGTTTTTCTGGTCTCGTGGTCATCAACTTCTCATCTCAGGCTGCGATGGAGTTGTATCAGAGCTACATGCTCAGCATGGGCATGTGCAAGGATGATCTGGCCAGTTCCCATACCGCTGACGACGTCAGCAATGTGATGGGCGAACTGATGAACCAGATCGTTGGCGACTTCACCAATCAGATCGGGCGTGAATTGCAGACCTACATCACCCAGAACCAGCCCAGGATGCTGGTGCTCAACAAGCCGGTGATGCTGAGCGTGGACACCCAGCTGGACAAGCCCGAAGCCCGCCGGGTTACCTTCTACACCGGGCACAACCACATCTTCTACCTGGAACTGGCCATGGATGGCACCGAGTTCATCAAGCTCTACGACTTCGAGCCCCAGGAGGCCGTGAATCCCGATGAGCTGATCGCCCAGGCCAATGGGGGCGGGACAGCCGCAGCGCAGACGGCTCCCGCCCAGCCTTCCCGCAGCGAACATGATGATCTGCTGAAATCCCTGGGCATGTGAGGGCGGGCGGTCTGCCGTGGGGGTTCAACGGCTGATGGGCTTGTAGCGGATGCGCTTGGGTTTGGCGCCTTCCTCACCCAGGCGCTTCTTCTTGTCTTCCTCGTATTCGTGGAAGTTGCCGGGGAAGAAGGTCCACTGGGAATCGCCTTCGGCGGCGAGGATGTGGGTACAGATGCGGTCCAGGAACCAGCGGTCGTGGGAGATCACCAGGGCGCAGCCGGGGAATTCGAGCAGGGCGTCTTCGAGGGCGCGCAGGGTTTCCACGTCCAGGTCGTTGGAAGGTTCGTCCAGCAGCAAGACGTTGCCGCCGGTCATCAGGGTCTTGGCCAGGTGCAGCCGGCCTCGCTCGCCGCCGGAGAGTTCGCCCACCCGCTTACCTTGATCGCCGCCCTTGAAGTTGAAGCGGCCGATGTAGGCTCGGCTCGGCATTTCGAACTTGCCGATCTGGAGGATGTCGCGGCCTTCGGCCAGTTCGTCGAACACGGTCTTGCTGCCGTCCAGGCAATCGCGGGACTGGTCGACATAGGCTATCTTCACCGTGCTGCCGACCTCGATTGCGCCGGAATCGGGCTGTTCCTGACCGATGATCATCTTGAACAGGGTGGATTTACCGGCGCCGTTGGGGCCGATGATGCCGACGATGGCGCCGGGGGGAAGGGTGAAGCTGAGCTTGTCCATCAGCAGCTTGTCGCCAAAGGATTTGCTGACGCCGTCGAATTCGATGACCTTGTCGCCCAGGCGCTCGCCCACGGGAATGAAGATTTCCTGGGTTTCGTTGCGCTTTTGGTAATCGAAGCTGGACATTTCCTCGAAGCGGGACAGGCGGGCCTTGGACTTGGCCTGGCGGGCCTTGGGATTGCTGCGCACCCATTCGAGTTCCTGCTGCATCGCCTTCATGTGCGCGTCGACCTGCTTGTTTTCGGCTTCGAGCCGGGCTTCCTTTTGTTCCAGCCAGGAGGAGTAGTTGCCCTTCCAGGGAATGCCGTGGCCGCGGTCGAGTTCGAGAATCCACTCGGCGGCATTGTCGAGGAAGTAGCGGTCGTGGGTGACGGCCACCACGGTGCCGGGAAAGCGCACCAGGAACTGCTCCAGCCATTCCACCGA
>JANLJE010000030.1:0-50896 GCA_029255645.1 Comamonadaceae bacterium
AGGCACCCCACCCCCTTCAAACCCCCTGACCCAACCCATCGGTCCAGGGGGTTTGGACCGTTTACTTCATCGCTCGGCAAACGTCCGAAAAGCACATCTGGAAAGCCTTTCGGGAGGTGCTCTGTGCTAGAATCGCACCCGGCGGGTCTCCCCGCATTGCAGGATGGTGAATCTGGTCAGGTCCGGAAGGAAGCAGCCACAGCCATTATCTGCAAGTGCCGGGGGTTAGGCTCGCCACTTTCTTTCATTTTCTGGATCTGAGTGCATGAGCTATCAGGTTCTTGCCCGTAAGTGGCGTCCCCGTAACTTCTCGACCCTGGTGGGTCAGGAACATGTGGTCAAGGCCCTGACCCATGCCTTGAACGAAAATCGCCTCCATCATGCGTATTTGTTCACGGGAACCCGGGGGGTGGGTAAAACCACCATTGCCCGTATTCTTGCCAAATCCCTCAATTGCGAAACCGGCGTTTCCTCGACTCCTTGCGGGCATTGTTCCGCTTGCCAGGAAATCGATGCGGGACGTTTTGTGGATTTGCTGGAGGTGGATGCGGCGACCAATACCCGGGTCGAAGAGATGCGCCAGCTACTGGAGAACGCGATCTACGCCCCGACCCGGGGGCGATACAAGGTTTATGTCATCGACGAAGTGCATATGCTTTCCACTTCGGCTTTCAATGCCATGTTGAAGACCCTGGAGGAGCCTCCAGAGCATGTCAAATTCATTCTTGCCACGACCGATCCCCAGAAAATTCCGGTGACGGTCCTCTCCCGCTGCCTGCAGTTCAACCTGAAACAGATGCCTTTGCTGTCGATCGTCGAGCATCTCGAACGAATTCTGGTGGCAGAGGAAATTCCCTTCGATCAGGGCGCGCTGCAAGCGATTGCACGGGCAGCTGGCGGCAGCATGCGTGATGCGCTTTCATTGCTGGATCAGGCGATTGCCCATGGTGCCGGACGGGTAGAGGCGCGGCTGGTGGGCGATATGCTGGGGACTGTGGATAAGGATCATCTTTTTTCCCTGCTGGAAGCCTTGGCGAATCATCAAGGTGCGGCCATGCTGAGTGTGGCTGAGGAGATGCAGGAGCGCAGCTTGTCCTGTTCCAGTGCCTTGCAGGAACTGGCGGCATTACTGACCCATTTGCAAATGCAGCAACTGCTGGGATCGGCCTATCCGCAGGGGTTTCATGCGGATGAGCGCATGGCGCGGCTGGCTCGGGATTTTTCCCCGGAGTTTGTTCAGCTGGCCTACCAGATCGTGATTCAAGGGCGTCAGGAGCTGGCGCTGGCACCCGACGAATATAGTGGCTTTGTCATGGTGTTGTTGCGACTGCTGGCCTTTGCTCCGCTGGATGTCGCCGGGGGGCAGGCGTCTTTGCCACCGCCCGGGGATGCTCGCCAGCCGCTGAAACAGGTTCCGCGTGTGGACTTGGCCGGGCCTGATGCGTTGGAGCCGGAGTGCTCGGCAGGCACGCCGACGGTGGCTGTTGCTGCGGCAGATAAGGCAATGAGCCCGGACTGGCATGTCCTCCTGGATGGTTTGAACCTCACCGGCATGGCCCGTGAGTTGGCCCAGCACTGCGATTTGATTGCCCGGGATGAGGGGAGTTGCCAGCTGCGCCTGTCGCCGGCACACAAACATCTACTTTTCAAGCCGGCTCAAGATCGATTGCAACAGGTTTTGAGTGAGTATTTCAAGAAGCCAGTGCAGCTTCGCATCGACATTGCCGACATGGAGCGGGCAACGCCCGCCCAGGCAGCTGAACAGCTCCGCAAGGAACGCCAGGAAATGGCGGTTGCAGCCATCGAGCAGGATGCCTTCGTGCGTGATGCCATAGAATGTTTCGATGCCTCTTTGATAGAGGCTTCCATTAAACCCCTCGATTGACAGGAGAAAGTCAGAATGATGAAAGGTGGGATTGCTGGCCTGATGAAACAGGCTCAGAGCATGCAGGCCAATATGGCCAAGGCCCAGGAAGAGTTGGCGCAGATGGAGGTCGAGGGACAGGCGGGGGCCGGCATGGTCAAGGTCACCATGACCTGCAGCCACGACATCCGCCGGGTTTCCATCGATCCGTCCGTGCTGGATGACAAGGAGATGCTGGAAGATTTGCTGGCCGCAGCCTTCAATGATGCGGTCCGGCGGAGCGAGGTGCTGAGCAAGGAAAAAATGGCTGGATTCACGGCGGGCTTGAATCTGCCGCCTGGTTTCAAATTGCCGTTCTGAT
The DNA here is from genome assembly GCA_029255645.1 of Comamonadaceae bacterium. GTDB lineage: Bacteria > Pseudomonadota > Gammaproteobacteria > Burkholderiales > Rhodocyclaceae > Azovibrio. The sequence continues at coordinate 2,226 of JANLJE010000030.1, forward strand.
TTCCGTGACGCCGTCACCCTTGGAGGGCCTGATTCAGGCCCTTCGTTGCCTGCCCGGTGTTGGTCCCAAGTCGGCCCAGCGCATGGCTTATCATCTGTTGCAGCATGAACGCAAAGGGGCGGCTGCCCTGGCCTCTGCTTTGAGCCGTGCCTTGCAGGATTTGCAGCATTGCCAGCGCTGCAACAATTTTTCCGAGACGCCGTTGTGCGAGCGCTGTGCTTCTCCCCGGCGGGATGCCAGCTTGCTGTGTATCGTCGAGTCCCCCGTGGACATGAACGTGATGGAACAGACGATGGCCTATCAGGGTCTCTATTACGTCATCATGGGGCGGATTTCGCCTCTGGATGGGGTGGGTGTCAAGCAGCTGGGGATGGATCGCTTGATGCATCGGGTGCTGGATGGCCTGGTCCAGGAGGTCATTCTGGCGACTAATTACACCAATGAAGGCGAGGCGACGGCTCACTACATTGCCAGCTTGCTGGAGGAAAAAGGTATACGTGTCAGTCGCTTGGCGCGAGGGGTTCCAGTAGGTGGCGAACTGGAGTATGTCGATGCAGGAACGCTGGCGCAAGCCTTCAGGGAAAGACGGCTGGTGGAGCGCTGAGCAAGGCGTTTTTACATGGGCCCTTTGCTTGACGTATAATCGAAAAGTTTGGTTTATCTGGTTAAACATTAGGGATCAGCGCTATGAGCAATCAACAAAAAGTGGACTGTGGCAGGCGGCGATTGATTGTCGCCACTGCCGCGGTCGGGGGTGTGGGTGCGTTGGCGGTCCTGGTGCCGTTCGTGTCCACCATGCTTCCGTCCGAGCGAGCCAAAGCGGCCGGAGCCCCGGTCGAAGTGGATATCAGCAAGCTCGAACCCGGGCAGATGCTGACCGTCGAATGGCGGGGCAAGCCGGTCTGGATCGTCAATCGCACCCAGGCCATGCTGGATACCTTGCCGCAGTTGAATGGCGAGGTCGCTGATCCCCAGTCCGATCGCCAGCAACAACCCGAGTATTGCAAGAACCAGCACCGCTCCATCAAGCCCGAAATCCTGGTTGCAGTGGGTATCTGCACCCATCTGGGCTGCTCTCCCTCCTCCAAGTTCAAGCCTGGTGTCGATGAAGGCATGACCCCTGACTGGAAGGGCGGCTTCCTCTGCCCCTGTCACGGTTCCACCTTTGACCTGGCGGGTCGCGTCTTCAAGGCCAAGCCTGCGCCGACCAATCTGGAAATCCCGTTGCATATGTACCTCTCCGATACCCGCATTCTCATCGGCGAAGACAAGAAGGGGGCTTAAAGCATGGCTAATACTAATTTCGAGAAATACAAGTCTGACGGCTCCCTGGGTGGCAATCTGCTGGAATGGGTGGACGCCCGTTTTCCCGTCACCGCCCTGTGGAAGGGGCATCTGTCGGAGTACTACGCGCCCAAGAACTTCAATTTCTGGTACTTCTTCGGCTCTCTGGCCCTGCTGGTGCTGGTGATCCAGATCGTGACCGGCATCTTCCTGGTCATGCACTACAAGCCGGATGCTTCCCTCAATGCGGCCGGCATTCCCGTGGCATTTGCCAGCGTCGAATACATCATGCGCGATGTACCCTGGGGCTGGTTGGTGCGTTACATGCACTCCACCGGGGCCTCGGCCTTCTTCATCGTGGTGTACCTGCACATGTTCCGTGGCATGTTGTACGGCTCTTACCGCAAGCCCCGCGAACTGATCTGGGTGTTCGGTGTGCTGATCTTCCTGATGCTGATGGCAGAAGCTTTCTTCGGTTACCTGCTGCCTTGGGGCCAGATGTCCTTTTGGGGGGCTCAGGTGATCGTGAACCTGTTCAGTGCCATTCCCTTGATCGGCGAGCCGCTGTCGATCTGGGTGCGTGGCGACTTCGTGATTGGCGATGCCACCCTGAACCGCTTCTTCTCCTTCCATGTGATTGCCATTCCCCTCGTCCTGGTCGGCCTCGTCGTGGCCCACCTCATGGCCTTGCACGAAGTGGGTTCGAACAACCCCGATGGCGTGGAAATCAAGAACAAGAAGGATGAGAAGGGCATTCCCCTGGATGGCATCCCCTTTCATCCCTACTACACCGTCAAGGATATCGTCGGTGTGGTGGTGTTCCTGATGGTGTTCTCCGTGGTGGTGTTCTTTACCCCCGAGGGCGGCGGTTACTTCCTGGAATACAACAACTTCTTCCCGGCCGACCCTCTGAAAACGCCGCCGCACATCGCGCCGGTCTGGTACTTCACGCCCTACTACTCCGTGTTGCGGGCCATGGTCTGGAACTTCTTCGGCGTCGATGCCAAGTTCTGGGGGGTGGTGGGCATGGGGGCCTCCGTGCTGGTGTTTGCCTTCTTGCCCTGGCTCGATCGCTCCCCGGTCAAGTCCATCCGTTATCGCGGTCCCATCTACAAGTCTTTCCTGACTGCCTTTGTAATCTGCTTCTTCGTTCTGGGCTATCTGGGAACCCAGCCTCCCAGCTACTGGGGTGAAAAGGTGTCGCAGGTTTGCACGGTGATCTATTTCGCCTTCTTCCTGTTGATGCCCTGGTATTCCAAGATCGACAAGTACAAACCCGAACCGGAAAGGGTCACCTGGAAATGAAAACCATGCGTAAGCTGAAAACGCTGCTTGCAGCACTGTTGATTGCGCCCACCCTGGCTTTTGCTGCCGGCGCCTCCCTTCATCTGGATCAGGCCCCTGACGTCTCCGGCGACAAGGCTGCGCTGCAAAATGGAGCCAAGCTGTTCGTCAATTACTGCCTCACCTGTCATGGTGCCAGCCAGCTGCGTTACAACAAGCTGCTGGATCTGGGGCTGACCGAGCAGCAGATCAAGGACAATCTGATGTTTGCTGCCAACAAGCTTGGCGAGCAGATGACGGTAGCTCTGCGACCTGCGGATGCCAAGAAATGGTTTGGTGTGGCTCCCCCCGATCTTAGCCTGGTTGCGCGGGCTCGCGCTTCTGCCGATGGTAGCGGTGCCGACTGGCTCTACACCTACCTGCGCAGCTTCTACCGGGACGACAAGCGCCCCACCGGCTGGAACAATGTGATTTTTGCGAATGTCGGCATGCCGCACATCCTGTATGAACTGCAAGGCGAGCAGGTGCTGGGCCCCGACCACAAGCTGACCCTGGCGGTTCCCGGCAAGCTCTCCCCTGCCGAGTATGATGCCCAGGTCCGCGATCTGGTCGGTTTCCTGGTCTGGATGGGTGAGCCTACCGCTGGCCTGCGCAAACAACTGGGGATTGCCGTCCTGCTGTTCCTGAGCATCCTGCTCGTGCTGTCCTACGCACTGAAGAAGGAATACTGGAAAGACATTCACTAAATCCTTCTTTTTCATTGCGGCATCGCTTTCCGGATTTTCGGGGGCGATGCCGAATATTTTTCAGGTCTAGCTGCCATGATGATTCTCTATTCCGGGACTACCTGTCCTTTCAGTCACCGTTGCCGCATCGTGCTTTTTGAAAAGGGCATGGATTTCCAGGTCATCGACGTGGATATGTTCAACAAACCCGAAGATCTGGCGGCCATCAACCCGCACAACCGGGTTCCCGTATTGGTCGAGCGTGATCTGGTACTGTATGAACCCAATATCATCAATGAATATATCGATGAGCGTTTCCCGCATCCGCAGCTGATGCCGGCCGACCCGATCATGCGGGCCCGGGCGCGCCAGCTGCTGTCGGGGATGGAGCGCGAGATTTTCTCCTTCATCGAACCCATCGAAAAGAATCTCAAGTCTGCGGACAAGGCCCGTCAGGAAATTGCGGCCCGGCTGACCGAGCTGACCCCCATTTTCAGCAAGCAGAAGTTCATGCTCGGGGATGATTTCTCCATGCTCGATGTCGCGGTAGCCCCCCTGCTGTGGCGTCTGGATCACTATGGAATTGATCTGGGCAAGCATGCCGCGCCCTTGATGAAGTACGCCGAACGTATTTTCAGCCGTCAGGGTTTCATCGACGCCCTGACACCCTCCGAAAAGGCCATGCGCAAATAATGGATTTCAGCCAGTCTCCTCCCGATTTACCCTCTACCAAGCCTTATCTGTTTCAGGCGATCTGGGATTGGTGCAACGATAATGGCTTTACGCCCTACATGGCGGTGCAAGTGGATGGTAGCTGCCGTGTGCCACCCGAGTTCGTCAAGGATGGGCAGATCGTCTTGAACGTGGGAATGGAGGCGACCCAGGGCCTGCAGATCAACCACGAGTGCATCAGCTTCAAGGCCCGTTTTGCTGGGGTGCCCCGGGATATTTACGTCCCTGTCGCCCGGGTGTCGGCCATTTATGCTCGCGAGAACGGGACGGGGATGGCGTTTGAGGTGGAGGAGACGTCGCTGACCCCGAGGGCGTCCGATGAACCGGAAGCTCCGACGCCTGCCGGTACGGGGCGATCACATTTGCAGCGCATCAAGTAAGCAGATCGTGCCCCGCCTTGGAGCGGGGTTTTTTTTCATGCACCATTCTGGATCATGCGCACCCCCACCAATGCTGGAACTGTCGATGGCATGGGCATTGCTAAAGGCAGAGCCTGTCATTGAAAATGATCCGTGGAGGAGACGATGAATTTTGCCCTGTATATCAAGGAGATCGGGCGTGGTGCGGCGGGATCGACGAACCTCGGCCGGGAAGAGGCAGAGCAACTGTATGCCGCCATCCTCGATGGAGGCGTGCCCGACCTCGAACTTGGGGCGATCATGCTTGCCCTGCGCATGAAGGGCGAGTCGCGCGATGAAATGTCCGGTTTTCTCCGGGCCGTGGACTCCCGCATCCATGCGCTTGATCGTCCTGCCGTGGAGGCCCGTCCGATTGTCTTGCCCTCTTACAATGGGGCGCGCAAGGGGGCCAATCTGACCCCGCTTCTGGCGCTGATGCTGCAGCGCTTTGGTGTTCCTGTCCTGGTCCATGGACTCCTGGAGGGATTTGGGCGGGTGAGTTCGGGCCGGGTATTGCGTGAGTTGGGGGTCATGCCGGCTAGCACGCTGGGACAGGTCCAGTTGAGCCTGGAAAAGGAAGGGCTTGCATTTGCGCCGCTATCGATTCTTTGTCCCGGTTTGTCGGATCAACTGGCACTACGGGCACGTCTGGGACTACGCAATTGTGCGCACAGCCTGGTGAAGATGCTCGATCCTTTTCGCGGTGAAGGCGTTTTGATCGCAGCCGCCACCCATCCTCCCTACCTGGACTTGATGCGGGATTTGTTGCTGGAAAAAAATCAGGAGGCATTACTCTTGCGGGCGACAGAGGGCGAGCCCTTTGCCAATCCCAAGCGTCGGCCAAAGATCGAGCATATCCGTGCGGGAGTCTGTACCACCCTTTTCGAGGCCGAGCACGACAGCATCAAGTCGCTGCCCCATTTGCCGGAAGAGGCCGATGCCAGGACGACGGCGCAATGGACGGCGCGTGTTCTGGATGGTCGTCTGCCGTTGCCTTTGCCGCTTGCCAACCAACTGGTCTGCTGTCTCCATGCGAGCGGCTATGCTCGCAACTTCAACGAGGCCAAGGCATTGGTGGCCGTTGAGGCCAAGGCGCAAGGCTTGAGTATCTGATGGGGCGTTTTTCATGCGACTGAGGCGTCGCGGTCTGGTGCTTCTGGGTCATGGCGCACGAGATCCGGAATGGGCTGAGCCGCTGCGGGATGTGCGGCGGCGGATTCAGGCGCAGATCCCGACAGCCCGGATCGAGTTGGCGTTTCTGGAGTTCATGGAGCCCGATCTGGAGGCCGTGGTCACCGCCCTGGTGGCCGAGGGCTGCGCAAGCATAACGGTGCTCCCCATGTTCATCGCCCAAGGGGGGCATCTCAAGCGGGATCTCCCCGTCACGGTCGCGCATCTGCAGGCTGTCCATCCCTGCACCGTGATCGAACTGGGTTCGGCCATCGGTACCGCCGAACCTGTCCTTGCCGCCATGGCTGACTACGCGGGTCAATTACTGGATTAGCGGGTTGTGGCTACTGAGTGGGGAGTGGATAGGTCGCCTGCAGGTGCTGGTATGCCAGTTTGAAACGCAGCGTTTTTTCCCAATCCCCCTGCGCCATGGCCTGATTGAGGTTGTCCAGCGCCATCTCATGCAGGCAGCCAATGCCCTCTGGGGTTTTGAGTAGCTCATTGCTGAGCTCTGCCGCCACGATGACGGGAATGTGTTCATGTTCTGCAATGGCTTCGATTCCGGAGCAATCCAGATCGCAGAAATCAAGACAGTCTTTAAGTGAAAGCATCTTTTCTCCTCCTCCATGACTCGCCGTGTCGAAAGACCTTTCGCAGTCTGGGCTGCGATGGATGAAATCTGATCCTGCCTTGCGCCTTGTCGTTGTTTTGGGTGGAGGCATATCTGGGTTATAGAGATTCATGCGCCCAAAGCCAAGGGGAAAATGAGAAAGGGCATCGGATCAAAGCGTTAAATGATCTGCGGGCAGGCTGCGCGAGAGGCGCAGGCGATCCAGGGCAGGACGCAAATCGAGCCCGGTTTGTTCGTGCAGCAGTTTTGCCCGCTGCTGCATGGTTGCAAGATCCGTGTCGATGGCGGTTCCCGTTGCGGAGAGGGCAATGGCGTTGCCGCTATCCGACGGGGGGAGGATCAGGCAGCGCCGCTCAAACGCCTGGCGAATGCGACGGGCCCTGGCCTGAAAGCCACGGCTCCGGCTCAGCAGGTTGCAGGCCAGCACGCCCTGTTCGCTCATGACGGCGCGGCAAGCCAGGTAAAACCCGGGGCTGTCCAGCGCGGCCGGGCACCCGTCGGCCGCAAAACCATCGAGCAGGATCAGGTCGTAATGCGCTTTGGGAGCGCGGCGGATCCAGGTGCTCGCATCTTCAGCAATGATGCCCAGCTGCGGCGATTCAGGCGGCAGCTTGAAGAATTGCTGGCAGATGGAAATGACCGCCGGATTGATTTCCAGCGCGGTGATGCGGCAGTCAGGAAAATGACGGTGCAGGAAACGGAGCTGGGAGGCCGCCCCCAATCCCACCATCAGGCAACTGCGCGGCCAGTCTGGATGAGAACGGAGCAGCAAACCGGCCATCATTTCCCGGGTGTATTCCAGTTCCAGGGACCAGGGGCGGGCAATCCGCATCGCCCCCTGGATGGAATCGCTCCCAAAATTCAGGTAGCGGACGCCGCTTTCTTCGCTGATGTCGATGATGTGTTCTGGCACGCTTATTTCGTTTCGTTCTCGCTCACCAGGCAAAGCTGATGTTCCTGCAGGGATCGGGCATGGTCAGCGTCGTCTGGCCCCTGCCTTCCCGGTCCAGCACCTCGGCCAGGCAGGCATTCAAGATTTCCTGGCAGTGCCCGGCGGCCTTTGCGATGGCGTGATGCACCTTGCTGAAAATTCGGGTCGGCATGAGCGTCTCATCGAAGGAGTCTATTTTACCTGACTTCCCAGCAGGGTCCGGATGTCCTGGGCCACGGCTTCGGCCGGCGCATCATGACCGATGGCCAGGCGCAGCTTGCCCTCCGGGTCGTAGGCATAGGTGATCACGCTATGGTCGATGGTGTAGGTGCTGGGGGTGCTGCCGGGGTTGATCTTGTAGAACACCCGGAAGTGCCTGGCTACCTGGGCGGTTTCTTCGACGCTGGTGTAGAGCCCGATAAAGCTGGGGTGAAAGGCCGGGGGGTATTCCCGCAGCAGGGCCGGGGTATCCCGTTCCGGGTCCAAGGTGACGAACAGGACCTGGACCCGGGCTGCATCCGGGCCCAGCAGCTCCATTACCCGGGCGGCCCGGGAGAGGGCGGTGGGGCAGACATCCGGGCATTGAGTGTAGCCGAAGAACAACAGCACGACCTTGCCGCGCCAGTCGGCCAGGCTGCGTTCCCGGCCGGAAGGGTCCTTGAGCCGGAAGTCCTGCGCGAACTGGGGATTGTCGAGTGCCGTGGCGTGGAAGGAAGGTGCCTGGGGCGGATTGCAAGCGGCCAGAAGGCCGGCCGCAATCAACCAGGATGCGCCCACCAGGCCAAAAAGCCATCTGGCCATGGGGGTTCCCTAGTGTTTGCCGTGCTGGTGTTGCTGGGCGGCGGGCATCGAGTTCAGGGGGCGGACCTCTGCCTCGATGGTCTGTTCGTGACGTTGTTGTCCCGCCTCGATCACCAGGGTCACAGGAACCTTCTGGCCGGCGTTCAAGGGCTCCTTCAAATCCATCAACATGAGGTGGTAGCTGCCGGGCTTGAGTTCCGTTGTCTTGCCAGCCGGCAGGGGAAGATCGGGAATGGCGCGCATCTTCATCACGCCATCCTGGGTCACCATCTCATGGATTTCTACCACTCCGGCAACCGGGGAACTGGCACTGAGCAGGGTAGCCGCCTTGGCGGCATCGAGCTTCATGAAGGCGCCGGTCGCCTTCTGCTGGGAAGTGGTGGCGCGCACCCAGGGGTCGGAAACGGTGACCTGGGCATGGGCGATGCTGGCGACACAAAGGGTCAGGAGAGTGCTGCATTGCAGCGCAAGGGTACGAATTTTCATGGTCATGACTCCGGAATTTTCAAGGGTAGAGCCCGCAAGGGGCGGTGAGTGGAGGCTGGATTCAGAGGGGCGGCGCCCTGGGCTGGGCCCGGGAATGAGAAGGCCTTTTTGCGGCGGGAGGCAGGAGCGTGGTGGGGAGCTTGCCCTGCGCCAGCCGGTCTGGAGCAGGGAAGGGGGCAGCTCGGCCGGGCAGGCAGGGGGTGTGCAGGGAGAGGCTGCACAGAGCACAGGTGGAACAAGCGGAACAGGTGGAACCGGTGGTCTGCCAGCTTTCTTCATGTGCCGGCGCTGCATCGCCGGTGGAAATCCGGAGCGTGCCCGGAGAGGTGCAGACTACCGCTTGTTCCACCTGCCGCCGCTCGACCTGCCGCCGCTCGACCTGCCGCCGCTCGACCTGATGCCGCTCGACCTGATGCCGCTCGACCTGATGCCGCTCGACCTGATGCCGGGCACTGGCCGGCAGGGCCAGCAACTGCAGGGCCAGGGCCAGCAGGGTGAACCCATGGGCCGCACAAAAGGATTTAGGATGCATGGCAGCTTCCATCTGGCCTCCCCGGCGGGAATCGAACCCACATTTGACCCTTAGGAGGGGCCTGTTCTATCCATTGAACTACGGAGAGGAAGGACGCGATTGTAGCCGGCCCGAGGCCTGGTGCCAAATCGGCGATGGGGAAGACGGTTACAATCCCGACCTTGTTCATCATTGCCACGGCAAAATTCCATGCCCCTGCTGAAGCTCGACCAGGCCTGCCTGGCCTTTGGCCATGTGCCGCTCCTCGACCATGCCGATTTCCAGCTCGACCCGGGCGAGCGGGTGGCGCTGATCGGGCGCAATGGCACGGGTAAATCTTCCCTGCTGGCGGCGCTGGCGGGGCGGGGCAGCCTGGATGACGGCCAGGTCTGGCGCCAGCCCGGGATCCGGGTTGCTTATGTGCCGCAGGAGCCTCCGCTGGATGCGGCGCAGACGGTTTTTGCCGCCGTGGTTTCAGGGTTGGGGGAAATGTCCTCCCTGCTGGCCGGATACCATCAGGTTTCCCACGATCTGGCGGAGGAGGGGGCCGACCATGAATCCCTGCTGCCGCGCTTGCAGCAGTTGCAGCATGAACTGGAAGCCATCGGCGCCTGGACCTGGCAGGTGCAGGTGGACCGGGTGATCGACCGCTTCGGCCTGGACCCGGAGGCGCGGGTGGGCAGCCTCTCCGGCGGCCAGAAAAAGCGCCTGGCCCTGGCCCAGGGGCTGGCGCTGGCGCCCGAGGTCTTGTTGCTGGACGAGCCCACCAATCACCTCGACATCGGCGCCATCGAATGGCTGGAGGAATTGTTGCTGGAGAGCCGCGTCACCTTGCTCTTCATCACCCACGACCGGCGTTTTCTCGAGCGCCTGGCCACCCGCATCGTCGAGCTGGACCGGGGCAAGTTGATGAGTTTTCCCGGTAATTACAGCGAATACCAGCGGCGCAAGGAGGCCATGCTGCACGAAGAGGGCCTCCTCAACCAGAAATTCGACAAGCTGTTGAAGGAAGAGGAAGCCTGGATCCGTAAGGGGGTCGAGGCCCGCCGTACCCGGGCCGTGTTCCGGGTCCAGCGTCTGGAACGCCTGCGCCAGGAGCGGGCCGCCCGCCGGGAACGCATGGGCAAGGTGCAGATGAACCTCGATAGCGGCGCCAAAAGCGGCGAGCTGGTGGTCGAAATGGAGCGGGTCTCGAAGCGGTTTGGCGACAAGGTGGTGCTGCGCGATTTTTCCACCCGGATTTTGCGAGGCGACAAGATCGGCCTGATCGGCCCCAATGGTGCCGGCAAGACCACCTTGCTGCGCCTGATCCTGGGAGAACTGGCGCCCGATTCCGGCACGGTGCGGCGCGGTACGCGCATGGAAGTGGCCTACTTCGACCAGTTCCGGGGCCAGCTGGATCCGGAAGCGAGCCTCGCCGAAGTGATTTCTCCGGGTTCCGACTATGTGGAGATTGGCGGCGCCAAAAAGCATGTGATCGGCTATCTGGAGGATTTCCTGTTTGCCCCCGAGCGCGCCCGTTCCCCGGTCAAGTCGCTCTCCGGCGGCGAGCGCAATCGCCTGCTGCTTGCCCGCCTGTTTGCCCGGCCCGCCAATGTGCTGGTGCTCGACGAGCCCACCAACGACCTCGACATGGAAACCCTGGAACTGCTCGAGCAACTCTTGCAGGACTACCAGGGCACCTTGTTTCTGGTCAGCCATGACCGGGCTTTCCTCGACAATGTGGTGACCCAGACGCTCGCCGCCGAAGGCGAGGGCATATGGCGTGAGTACGCCGGGGGCTACAGCGACTGGGCGGCGTATCAAAGTAGTCCGGCCAGGGAGCGTAGCCAGGCCAAGGCCCGGCAGCAGGATGCCAGGGAAGCGGAAGCGAAGCCGGCCCCGGCGGGGGGCGGAAAATCGGAGCCGGGCAAAGCCAAGGCCGACAAGCTGAGCTGGAAGGAGCAGCGGGAGCTCGAAGCCTTACCCGAGCGCATCGCCGCCCTGGAGGCGGAACAGGCCGGACTCACGGCCCGGCTCGAAGACCCGGCCCTCTACCGGCAGGACCCGGAACTGGCGCGCCAGGCGTCTGAACGGCTGGCGGCCATCGAGGCGGAGCTGCTCGCCCTGCTCGAGCGCTGGGAAGCCCTGGAAACCCGCGGCGGCGCCTAAATTCTGCGGCTGATGCCCAAGCCTGCGGCGCTGCCCAAGCCTGCGGCGCTGCCCAAGCCTGCGGCGCTGCCTAAGCCTGCGGCGCTGCCTAAGCCTGCGGCGCTGCCTAAGCCGGCAGGAACAGGCGCTCCTGCCCGGCCTGGAGGATGGCCTCGATGCCCGGGTGGCGGATGCGCCGGTCGGCGGAGATGGCAAAGAACTGGTCGCGCACCGGCTCGATGGGGCCCAGCCGAACGGCGTCATAGCGCCGGGCCAGTTCGGCGGTGAGTGGGGTGAGCGCCGGGAAAACACCGAGCCCGGCGGCGCCGAAGGTGTCGAGCAGGGCGCTATCCTCCACCTCGGCAATGATCCGGGGGCGGATGCCGTGGCTTTCGAACCATTGGTCGAGGCTGGCGCGTACCGCGGCATTGCGGGCCGGGAGCAGGAAGGGCGCGCCGTCCAGACTGTGGGGAAAGTCCTCCCCATGACGTTCGGCCAGGCTGGCGGTGGCATAAAAGCTCAGTTCGCTCTCGCCCAGGGGGTGGCTAAAGAGGCGCAGGTTCATGCCGGGGGAGACTGGGCGGTCGGCGAGGATCACGTCCAGCTTGTGAATCGCCAGATCGGCGAGGAGATTCTCGAACTTGCCTTCGTGGCAGATCAGCCGCACCCGTTCCGGCAGGTGCAGCACCGGTTCGAGCAGATGGTGCGCCACCAGCTTCGGGACCACATCGGTGATGCCCACGGTCAGGCGCAGCATGGGTTCGCCGCCGGCGCGTTTTAGCGAGTCCCAGAGCTGTTCACCGAGCAGGAAAATCTCGTCCGCGTAACGCAGGGCGGTGCGTCCTGCTTCCGTGGGAATCAATTTGCGGCCTTGCAGGTCAAAGAGTGCGGTACCGATGGCTTGCTCGAGCTGGCTTAGCTGGGCGCTGATGGTCTGGGGCGTGAGTCCCAGTTGCTCGGCAGCGCGGGCCAGGCTGCCCGCCTTGGCTACCATCCAGTAGTAATAGAGGTGGCGGTAGTTGAGCCGGCTTTCTTCAATGTTCGGTTTTTTCGAATTCATAGTCGCATTTTCGATGGTTTTTGTTATTGTGCAAAGGCCGTTAAACTGACGGCGTCTATGACCAATGGAGGTTTTACATGAGCCTGAATGATCGTTCCTACCTGTCCGGCCAGGTCCTGACCCATGGTGGTGTGGGTGTCCAGGGCTCGGCCGGATCCCGCAAGGTCCTGCGCAATACCTACCTGCTGCTGGCCATGACCCTGGCCTTTAGCGCGGCGGTTGCCGGGATCAGCGCCGCCCTGAATCTGCCCCATCCGGGCATCCTCATCACCCTGGTCGGCTACTTCGGCCTGCTCTTTGCCGTGAGCAAGTTTCGCGACCGTGCTCTGGGCGTCGGTCTGGTGTTCGCCCTGACCGGTTTCATGGGCTACACCCTGGGGCCCATCCTCAATCATTACCTGGCCCTGCCCAACGGCGGCGAGATCGTGATGATGGCCATGGGCGGCACCGCCGTGATCTTCTTGGCCATGTCGGCCGTTGCCCTGACCTCGAAGCGGGATTTCAGCTTCCTGGGCAATTTCCTCATGGTCGGCATGCTCGTCGCCTTCCTGGCGGGGCTGGCCGCCATTTTCTTCGAGCTGCCACTACTCTCCCTGGTGGTGTCTGCGGCCTTCGTGCTCTTGATGTCCGGCCTCATCCTGTATGAAACCCAAGCCATCATCCAGGGCGGTGAAACCAATTATGTGATGGCGACGGTCTCCCTGTTCGTGAGCATCTACAATCTCTTTACCAGCCTGCTGCAGATTCTGGGCATCTTCGGCGACGACTGATCCCGTTCTGCTCTCGCAAAGGGCGGCGTCCTGTAAGGGATGTCGCCCTTTTCATATCTGGCGGTTTCAAGTTTCAGGGGCAACAAGTTGATGGTGATGCGCCAGGCCGTCGAAAGATGTGGGCCTGGCGGCTCGGGGCCGTGGTCAGGGGGATGGTGCGGCTTGCTGTGGTTGATCCAGTTCCCCGTCCGGGGAGGGCAGGGCCAGGCCCAGGCGCTGGCCCAGGGCTTCTTCGGAAAGGTTGAGCAGGGCCGAAATGGCCTTCAGGTCGTCGGGAATCGCCGGATCGTTCCGGCCGTGGGCGAGATGCCGGGCCAGGTTCACCGCCAGCACCACGTTCTTCACCCGGGGGTGTTCGGCGTGCGCATCGTCGATCAGTTGCATGAGCAGCTTCGGCAAGTGCCAGGCGCGGCACAGGGCGGCCTGGATGTCCTGCAGGCGGAACCCCAGCACCTTTTCCTGGGCGGTGCTGCTGCGCTGCAGGGGATCGGCCTGCTGCAGCCTGTGGATTTCCAGGGCCAGGTGGGGGGCGAAGCAGTAGAGCAGGATTTCCGTCAGATCGTGCAGCAGGGCGGCCAGGGCGACTTCTTCGGCGTTGATGTCCACCCGCCAGATCGCCCACTCATAGGCGTAATGAGAGGCCTGCTGGGCGCGCCGGATGACCTGCAGGGCACCGAGCAGGGCCTGGGGTGGCCCGTCCTTCAGGGCGGCCTCGATGGTGGCCGGGTTCTCGAAATGTTTGAAGAAGGGCTCGATGCCCAGCATCATGATGGCGCCGGCGATGGTCGTCACATCGTGGTGCAGGCGCTTGCCGGTCAGGGGCTGGATGAAGGTCAGCACCCGCACGGCCATCAGCGGGTCTTGCAGGATGATGCGGGTCAGGTCCTTGCTGGAGACATGAGCCATGTTCTCCCGGGCGGTTTCGAGCTGACGGCGGGTATGGCGCAGCACCGGCAGCTCCCGTTCGCTGAAATACAGGACCCAGTCATCCAGTTCTTGCAGGGGATGGTCGAGCATACCTGCTTCTCCACTTCAAAAATGCAGTCCAGGTTTTTGATTTGACCGCGATTGTTTGCGCCAGGCATTGTTGCGGGCAATGGTAATTGGGGCCTTGCGGTTGGGCAAGGGTGTGTGTGTGATAATCTGCCTTTTCCGTGTTTCCGGGTGACTTTCATGCGCTATACCATCGTTCCTGTAACGCCCCTCGAGCAGAACTGTTCCATTCTTTGGTGCGAGAACACCCGCCAGGCGGCCGTGGTGGACGCGGGCGGGGACCTGGATCGGATCCTGGCCGTCCTCGAGCGGGAGAAGCTCATCCCGGCCACCCTCCTCGTCACCCATGGCCACATCGACCATGCCGGGGGTGTGGCCGAACTGGCCGAGCTGCTCGAGGTGCCGATCGAAGGGCCCGGCGAGGCAGACCGGTTCTGGATCGAGGGCATGGCGCAGCAATCCCGCATGTTCGGCTTGGCGCAGGCACGTCCCTTCGAGCCGACCCGCTGGCTGAAGGAGGGAGACCGGGTGCGCTTTGGCGAGGTGGAACTGGAAGTGCTGCATTGCCCCGGCCACACCCCGGGCCATGTCGCCTTCTACCATCGGCCCGGTCGGCTGCTGGTGGTGGGCGACATCCTCTTTCAAGGCTCGGTCGGCCGTACCGATTTGCCCGGCGGGGATCAGGAGGCCCTGCTTGCCTCGATCCGGGAAAAACTCTTTCCCCTGGGGGATGAGGTGGATTTCATTCCCGGCCATGGCCCGATGTCCACCCTGGGGGAGGAGCGCCGCTTCAATCCCTTCGTCGGCGGGCGTTTCGGCTAAGCTTCCCAGCCTGGCATGCATATTTGAATTGCGCGTTTTGGGAGTAGAATCCCCGCCTTCCAAAATTTTCAGGCCCGGGATGAAAACCACCTTTCTCGATTTCGAGCAGCCGATTGCCGAGCTGGAAAACAAGATCGAAGCCCTGCGCTTCGGCCAGGAAGATTCCGCCGTCGACATTTCCGACGAGATCGAACGCCTGGCGGAAAAAAGCCGGGCCCTCACCCGCGACATCTACGCCAAACTCACGCCCTGGCAGATCGCCCAGGTGGCCCGGCATCCGCAGCGCCCCTACACCCTCGATTACGTGGAGCGCATCTTCACCGATTTCGAGGAACTGCACGGCGATCGCGCCTATGCCGACGACAAGGCCATCGTCGGCGGCCTGGCCCGCTTCAATGGCCAGCCCTGCATGGTCATCGGCCACCAGAAGGGCCGCGACACCAAGGAAAAGATCTACCGCAACTTCGGCATGCCCAGGCCCGAGGGCTACCGCAAGGCCCTGCGCCTGATGAAACTGGCGGAGAAGTTCCGCTTGCCGGTGTTTACTTTCGTCGATACCCCCGGCGCCTATCCCGGCGTCGATGCCGAGGAGCGGGGCCAGTCCGAGGCCATCGGCCGCAACCTCTATGAAATGGCGATCCTCGCGACGCCGATCGTCGTCACCATCATCGGCGAAGGGGGTTCGGGCGGCGCTCTGGCCATTGCCGTGGGCGACGTGGTGCAGATGCTGCAGAATTCCACCTACTCGGTGATTTCCCCCGAAGGTTGCGCCTCCATTCTCTGGAAAAGCGCCGAGAAGGCCCCCGAAGCCGCCGCGATCATGGGCATCACCGCCCCCCGCCTGAAATCCCTGGGCCTCATCGACAAGGTGGTGAATGAACCCTGCGGCGGCGCCCACCGGGATCATGGGCTCATGGCCCAGAACCTCAAGAAGGCCCTGCAAGACAGTCTCAAGCAGCTCTCCGGCCTGTCCACCGCCGAACTGCTCGAAGCCCGCTACGAGCGCCTGATGGCCTATGGCCGCTTCAAGGAACAAGCCCCCCGCTGATCTCACGGCCGGGTTTGCGGCGGTGCTGCAGGCCCATCTGCCCGTCGGGGCCGAACTCTGGGTCGGGCTCTCCGGCGGCCGCGATTCCGTCGTCCTCCTCGATCTGGCCAGGCGTTCCTGGCCGCAGCTACGGGCGATCCATGTGCATCATGGTCTTTCCCCCCGGGCCGATGCCTGGGCGGACTTCTGCCAGAGCCTCTGCCGGGACTGGGACATTCCTTTGCAGATCGCCCGGGTGCGGGTGGAACGCCAAGGCCAGGGCCTCGAAGCCGCCGCCCGAAAGGCGCGCTACCAGGCTTACCGGGAGAGCGGCGCCCGCTACCTGGCCCTGGGCCATCATCGCCGCGATCAGGCGGAAACCCTGCTTTTCAACCTCTGCCGGGGCGCCGGCGTGGCCGGGGCGGCGGCCATGCCCCCGTACCGGGAGCAGGCAGGTTTGTACCTGCTGCGCCCTTTGCTGGCATGGGCTCCGGCGGCTCTGGCCGACTACGCCCGGGCTTCGGGACTCACTTGGGTCGAAGACGAGAGCAATCAGGATGTGCGCTTTGGCCGCAATTTTTTGCGCCATGAGATTTTGCCGGCCCTGACGCGGCGCTTTCCCGGCGCCGAAGCCAGCCTTGCCCGGGCGGCGGGGCATTTTGCCGAGGCTCAGGGCCTCCTCGATGAGCTGGCTTTGCAAGACGACGCCCTGATCCAGGCGCGCCTCGAGCCCTTGCTGCAATTGAGCCCCGCCCGGCAGGCCAACTGGCTGCGCTGGTGGCTGCGTCAGGCCGGCTGGCAGGTGCCCGAGGCCGTGGCGTTGGCGGAGTGCTTGCGGCAACTGGCCGCCAGTCCGGAGGCGGGGCAACTGGAGTTGCGTCTGGCCGAAGGCAGCCTGCGCCTGTGGCGGGGCCGGCTGTACCGGGTGGCGCAGCAGCCGGAGCGGTTGCCCGGACGCTGGGATGGCCAGGCACCCTTTGCCTGGGGAAATGGGCGCTTAAGCTTGCGGCCTGCCCTGGGGCAGGGGCTGAGTCAGGGACGTCTGGCGGGGCAGGTGCTGGAGGTGCGTTTGCGCCAGGGAGGGGAGCATCTTCGTCCCGGTCCGGGCCGGCCCCGGCGGCCTTTGAAAAAAATACTGCAGGACAGCGGGCTGCCGCCCTGGGAGCGGGAAACCCTGCCCTTGCTGTTCGTGGGGGAGGAATTGGTGGCCTGCGTCGGGGTGGTTCTGGCTGCCGATTGGCAATGCGCCCCGGATGAACCGGGCTGGCTGCCCTGCCTGCAAATCGGGCTCAGTTCCGGCGCTTGAGCCGTTGGGCCCGTGCCACGGCGGTTTTGCCCCGCTGTTCCAGCCGCCGGGCCTGATGCACTTCCCCGGTACGCCTGCGAAAGTGCAGTGCATCGGCAAGGATCCTGGTTTGGGCAGGGCCAGGATTGAGCGGCCCAGGATTTACCCTGGACGGCTGGCGGTCGGGGGGCTAGACTTGGCCGGCACTTGAGCATGGCACTTGAGCATTCGGGGAGCATTCGGGGAGCATTCGGGGAGCTGATCCCGTCCCGGCCGTTTCCGTGGCTTTCCACGATACCCCTGGCGATCATGCCGTGATCATGATTTCCGGGGCGTGACTCTTTGCCACCCTCGGGTCGCCATGAAAAGTCGGTCGCCATGAAAAGTCGCCAAAAAAATTTTTCAAATGAATGGAGGAGATGACATGAAAATATCTGCACTGTTGTTCGGCCTGCTGGCCTGCGCCGTGACCGCCACGGCTTCGGCCCAGCAAGCCATCGTGATCAAGTTCAGCCATGTGGTGGCTCAGGATACGCCCAAGGGCAAGGCCGCCGGGTTCTTCGCCAAGCGCGCCGGCGAGCTGACCAAGGGCAGGGTGAAGGTGGAGGTCTACGCCAACAGCACCCTCTATAAAGACAAGGAAGAAATGGAAGCCCTGCAGCTCGGGGCCGTGCAGATGCTGGCGCCCTCTCTCGCCAAGTTCGGCCCCCTGGGCGTGCGCGAGTTCGAAGTGTTCGACCTGCCCTACATCTTTGATGGCTATGCCGACCTGCACAAGGTCACCCAGGGCCCGGTGGGCAAGCAGCTACTTGCCAAGCTGGAGCCCAAGGGGGTGATGGGGCTGGCCTTCTGGGACAACGGTTTCAAGTCCTTCTCCGCCAACACCCCGATCAGGACGCCCGCCGATTTGAAGGGCAAGAAGATGCGCATCCAGTCCTCCAAGGTGCTCGAAGAAGAGATGCGGACCCTGGGCGCGATTCCCCAGGTGATGGCCTTCTCCGAGGTGTACCAGGCCCTGCAGACCGGGGTCGTGGATGGTACCGAGAACCCCATCTCCAACCTCTACACCCAGAAGATGCATGAAGTGCAAAAGTACCTCACCCTGACCGAGCATGGCTATCTGGGCTACGCGGTGATCACCAACAAGAAATTCTGGGATGGCCTGCCCGGCGATGTACGCAGCGAGCTGGAACAGGCGCTGAAGGAAGCCACCGACTATGCCAACAAGATCGCCAAGGACGAGAACGATGCGGCTCTGGAAGCGGTGAAGAAGGCCGGCAAGACCATCGTCTATGTCCCCACGCCCGAGGAAAGGCTGGCCTTCAAGCGCGCCCTGGTGCCGGTGCATAAGAAGATGGAATCCCGTATCGGCGCGGCGCTGATCCAGTCCATCTACAAGGAAACCGGCTTCGATCCCAACAAGCTCTGAAATCGCAGGCCGTGAAAAAACGCCCGCGCTCCGGAAGGAGGCGGGCGTTTTTGAAGGAGGTTCCCCATGAACAAGATTCTCGACCGGCTCGAAGAGATTCTGATCAGCAGCTTGATCGGGCTGGCGACGCTGATCATTTTCGTTGCGGTGGTGCATCGCTATCTTTCCGGGATCGGGATTCCCGGACTGCAGGACTGGCTGCTCTCCATCAACCTCAGCTGGGCCCAGGAACTCACCATCATCATGTTCGTCTGGATGGCGAAGTTCGGCGCCGCCTACGGTGTCCGCACCGGCATCCACGTCGGCGTGGATGTGCTCATCAATCGCCTCGATGAGAAGAACCGGGCCCGTTTCATCATTTTCGGGCTGGCGGCCGGGGCCGTGTTCACCGGCATCGTCGGCACCCTGGGAGCCACCTTCGTCTGGGAAAACGGCGCCCATTACCAGATCTTCAAGTGGCTCGGCATCGAGGCCCCCGATCTCTATGAGGGGCCGACCACCCCGGACCTGGAATGGCCGACCTGGATCGTCTATTCGGCCATTCCGCTGGGCTCCTACCTGATGTGCTTTCGCTTTTTGCAGGTGCTGGTGACATTCTGGAAAACCGGCGAATTGCCGCACCACGACCACGGCCAGGTCGAAGGCATCGATGAAGCGCACCTCCCAGTGGATGCCAATCCTTATGACCTGGGCGACAACCTGCATCCCCAGGATCTGAAACACCACAACCTCGGCGAGGATCAGGGAGGCAAACCATGAGCGCCCTCATCATCTTTGGCCTCTTGCTCGTCCTGATGCTGACGGGCATGCCGATCTCCATTTCCCTGGGCCTGACCGTCCTGATCTTTCTCTTTACCATGACCCAGGTGCCGATCGAATCGGTCGCCTTGAAGCTTTTTACCGGGATCGAGAAGTTCGAGATCATGGCGATCCCCTTCTTCATCCTGGCTGGCAACTTCCTTACCCACGGCGGCGTGGCCCGGCGCATGATTCACTTCGCCACGGCCATGGTCGGCCACTGGCATGGAGGGCTGGGCCTCGGCGGCGTGCTGGCTTGCGCCCTGTTTGCGGCGGTGTCCGGCTCTTCGCCCGCCACCGTGGTGGCGATCGGCGCCATCCTGCTGCCGGCCATGGTCAAGCAGGGCTTTCCGAACAAGTTCGGGGCCGGCGTCATCACCACCTCGGGCGCGCTCGGCATCCTGATTCCGCCTTCCATCGTCATGGTGATGTATTCGGTATCCAC
Source organism: Comamonadaceae bacterium (assembly GCA_029255645.1). Classification (GTDB taxonomy): domain Bacteria; phylum Pseudomonadota; class Gammaproteobacteria; order Burkholderiales; family Rhodocyclaceae; genus Azovibrio. The sequence continues at coordinate 21,938 of JANLJE010000030.1, forward strand.
CAATACCTCGGTGGGGGCCCTGTTCATGGCCGGCGTGATGCCAGGGCTGCTGCTGGCGGCCTTCCTGGGTTTTACCACCTGGTACCGGGCGCAGAAGTTCAACTACCCGCGCATGCCCAGGGCGAGCTGGAAGGCACGCCTCATCGCCTTCAAGGACGCGATCTGGGGCTTGCTGCTGATCGTGGTGGTGATGGGCGGTATCTACTCGGGCATGTTCACTCCCACCGAGGCGGCGGCGATGAGCGCGGTCTATGCCTTCATCGTGGCGGTGTTCGTCTATCAGGACCTCCGCCTCAAGGACGTGCCCCGGGTGCTGCTCAACTCCGCCAACATGAGCGCCATGCTGCTCTACATCATTACCAACGCGGTGCTGTTCAGCTTTTTGCTCACGCACGAGAACATTCCCCAGACCATGGCGGATTACATGATGGGCACCGGCGTCGGCGTGATCGGCTTTTTGATCATGGCCAACATCTTGATGCTGATTGCCGGCAACTTCATGGAGCCGTCTTCCATCGTGCTGATCCTGGCGCCCATCCTGTTTCCCATTGCCATGCAGCTGGGCATCGACCCGGTGCATTTTGGCATCGTGATGGTGGTGAACATGGAAGTGGGCATGTGCCATCCGCCCGTCGGCCTCAACCTCTACGTGGCCTCCGGCATCACCAGGATGGGCATCACCGAACTGACCGTGGCGGTCTGGCCCTGGCTGTTCTCCATGCTGGTGTTCCTCGTTCTGGTGACCTACTGGCCCGGTCTTTCCTTGTGGCTGCCGCGCACGATGGGCATGTTGTAGCGAAATCATCCTGGCGCGAAGATACTGGCGCGAAGATACTGGCGTTTTTTTGGGTTGGCGGGCGTGCGGGAAACCGCCGTCGGCTGCCATGGTTCATCCCGAGTTCAACTTTCAGACGGATCGTCATCATGCACATCGTCGTTTGTATCAAGCAGGTGCCGGACAGTGCCCAGATTCGGGTGCATCCGGTGACCAACACCATCATGCGCCAGGGGGTGCCGGCCATCATCAATCCCTATGACCTGTTCGCCATCGAGGCGGCCCTGGCCCTCAAGGACCAGCTGGGGGGCAAGGTGACGGTGCTGACCATGGGTCCGCCCCAGGCCGAAGCGGCCCTGAAGAAGGCCCTCTCCTATGGTTGCGACGATGCCGTGCTGGTGACCGACAAGCTCTTTGCCGGGTCCGACACCCTGGCCACCTCCTACGTGCTGGCTTCGGCCATCCGGACCCTGGACCAGGAAAATCCGGTGGATCTGGTGCTGACCGGCAAGCAGACCATCGACGGCGACACCGCCCAGGTAGGGCCGGGCATCGCCAGGCGCCTGAAGCTGGAGCTGCTCACCTATGTTTCCCGCATCGTCCGCGTGGACCCGGCCGCCCGCAGCATCCGCGTCGAGCGCCGCGCCGAGGGCGGGGTGCAGGTGCTGGAAACCCGCCTGCCGGCCCTGATCACCATGCTGGAGGGCAGCAACGAGATCCGCTTTGGCAGCGCCCCCGACCTGTTCCGCGCCGCCCGCGCCCAGGTGCGGCGGTGGGACCGCAACGCTGCCGGCATCGAGGACATCACGAAGGTGGGCCTCAAAGGCAGCCCCACCATCGTCAGCCGGGTCTTCGTGCCCAGCTCCCGGGCCCGGAAGGCCCTGCAGATCGGGTTCGACCCCGCCAACCCGGAAGTCGCCACCCAGGCCCTGCTGGACAAGCTGCTGGCGGAATTTCCCAAGGTAAAAAAAGAACTCGACAACAAGCGTGCGGCCGCAGGAGAACGTCATGAGTGAAGCCAGGACCGACAAGCCCATCAAGAAGCGCAAGATCAAGCTGAATGAAGAACTGCTGGCTTACAAGGGTGTCTGGGTCTTCATCGAGAGCGAGCGGGGCCACGTCCATCCCGTCTCCTGGGAGCTGATGGGCCAGGGCCGCCGCCTGGCGGACCAGCTCGAGGTGGAACTGTGCGGCGTGGTCATGGGCGCCCCGGGGCCGGACCTGGAAGCGCAGTGCCAGGCCGCCTTTGCCTACGGCGCCGAGCGCTGCTACCGCATCGCCAGCCCGGTGCTGGCCGAATACCGCAACGAGCCCTTTACCCGCGCCCTGACCGATCTGGTGAATGCCCACAAGCCGGAAATCCTGCTGCTGGGTGCCACCACCCTGGGCCGGGACCTGGCCGGTTCCGTCGCCACCACCCTGAAGACCGGCCTCACCGCCGACTGCACCGAACTGGCCATCGACCCGGAAGACCGCTGCCTGCTGTCCACCCGCCCGACCTTCGGCGGCAGCCTGCTGTGCACCATCGTCACCCTCAACTACCGGCCCCAGATGGCCACGGTGCGCCACCGGGTGATGCCCATGCCCGACCCGCAACCGGAACGGACCGGCCTGATCGTGGACTTCGAGGCCGGCCTGATCGAGACCGACATCGTCACCAAGGTGCTGGAATTCATCCCCGATGAGCAGCGCGACAAGCCCCAGCTGCCTTATGCCGAAATCATCGTCGCCGGTGGCAAGGGGCTGGGCAAGGCCGAGAACTTCAAGCATGTGTGGGATCTGGCCAGGGTCCTGGGCGGCGAAGTGGGGGCCTCCCGGGCCGCCATCCACGCCGGCTGGATCTCCGCCGACCGCCAGGTGGGCCAGACCGGCCAGACCGTGCGCCCGGTCCTCTACATCGCTGCCGGCATTTCCGGCGCCATTCAGCACCGGGTGGGCATGGAAGGGGCGGACTGCATCATCGCCATCAACAACGACCCCGGCGCGCCCATCTTCGACTTCGCCCACTACGCCATCGTCGGCGACTGTAAACAGGTGCTGCCGGCCCTGGGCCGCACCTTCGCCGCCTACCTGGCGCAGCAGGGCCGCTAAGGAAATTCCCATGACCCAGAACATCGAAAAATTCGACGTCATCGTCGTCGGCGCCGGCCCTGCCGGCAACGCCGCCGCCTACACCCTGGCCAAGGCCGGCAAGAAGGTGCTGCAGCTGGAGCGGGGCGAGTATCCCGGCTCCAAGAACGTGCAGGGCGCCATCCTCTACGCCGACGCCCTGGAACAGCTCATCCCCGATTTCCGCGACTCCGCCCCCCTGGAGCGCCAGGTCATCGAGCAGCGCCTGTGGGTGATGGAGGACGAGTCTTATGTCGGCGCCACCTTCCGCTCCGACCGCTTCAACCAGATGCCGGGCAACCGCTACACCATCATCCGGGCCCGTTTCGACAAATGGTTTTCCGAGCAGGTGCAGAAGGCCGGCGCCCTGGTGATCTGCGAAATGACGGTGATCGCCCTGCTGCGCGACGAGTCCGGCAAGGTCATCGGCGTCGAGGTGGACCGGAAGGATGGCAAGATCTACGCCGACACCGTGATTCTGGCGGACGGGGTCAATTCCCTGGTGGCCAGCCGGGCCGGCCTGCGGCAGGACATCAAGCCCGCCGCCGTAGCCCTGGCGGTGAAGGAAACCGTGTTCCTGCCCAGGGAAACCGTGGAAGCCCGCTTCAACCTCAAGGGCAGCGAAGGCGTGGTCATCGAGATGCTGGGCAGCATCAGCCAGGGCATGGCCGGCACCGCCTTCCTCTACACCAACAAGGATTCGATCTCGGTCGGCATCGGCTGCATGCTCTCCGACATGAAGGCGCAGAACACCACCCCGGCGGAACTGCTGGAAAAGCTCAAGACCCATCCCTCCGTGGCGCCCCTGATTGCCGGCGGCGAGACTCGGGAATACGCCGCCCACCTCATTCCCGAAGGCGGCTACAAGGCCCTGCCCGGGCTCTACGGCGAAGGCTGGCTGCTGGTGGGGGATTCCGCCGGTTTCGTGAACGCCGTGCACCGGGAAGGCTCCAACCTGGCCATGATCAGCGGCCGCCTCGCCGCCGAAACCCTGCTGGAACTGGGCGAGAAGGGCCTGCCTTCCAGCGCCGCCAACCTGGCCCGCTACAAGGCCCGGCTGGAAGACAGCATCGTGCTCAAGGACCTGAAGAAATACCGCAATATCCCGGAGACCCTGGACAGCCAGCGCCAGTTTCTCACCGACTACCCGGCCCTGCTCAACGACGCCGCCCACGAGTTTTTCACCGTGGACGGCCGGGACAAGGCCAGCAAGGAAAAGGCCATCTTCAACGCCTTCCGCGAACGCCGCAGCCTGCTGGGCCTGCTGGGCGATGCCTACCGCCTGTGGCGCGCCACCCGCTGAGGAAGCGCCAGCAAAATGGTCCTGGTTGTGCCATCCTGCCGTAGCCGCTGCACTGTGACTGGGGCGGCACGACAGCTCAGGATCGCTGCGCCCCACGCTGTTTCTCCTGGGCGCAGCACTTCAAAAGGACATGGATCATGATGAAAGTCGAAGAAAAGCTCTTCCAGAACCGCTACCGGGTCGATGCGGGCCGACCCCACATCCGCATCAAGGATGAATCCCTCTGTAACGACGGCTGCGTCAGCCGGGCCTGCACCGTCTGCTGCCCGGCCGGCTGCTGGTCCTTCGAAGAGGGCCGGATCGGCCTGATCACCGACGGCTGCCTGGAATGCGGCGCCTGCCGGGTGGTCTGCGATACCCACGGCAACGTGGACTGGAACTATCCCCGGGCCGGTTTCGGCGTGCTGTTCAAATTCGGTTGAGCCTTTGGGGTTGCGCTTTTTGGGGTTGCGCCTTTTTGGCCGCCTTCCCGCGAGGGGAGGGCAGCCGCTCCGTACTGGCTTCGGGGCGAGTTCGGGGCGAGTTCGGGGCGAGTTCGGGGTAAAAGCGAGGGCTGGGGCGGTGCTGTCAGGGGGGGCGGAAATGGCGTCCGGGCTGGGGTTCTCCCCTGAGGTCTGGTAGACTACAAAGTTATTCTTAAACCCAGCTATTCACGGAGTGACCATGGCTATCGAACGCACCCTTTCCATCATCAAACCCGACGCCGTAAAGAAGAATGTCATCGGCAAGATCTATTCCCGTTTCGAGATGAGCGGCCTCAAGATCATCGCTGCCAGGATGGTCTGGCTGTCCGCCCAGGAAGCCGGCCAATTCTATGCCGTGCACAAGGAGCGTCCGTTCTTCAAGGATCTGGTCGAGTTCATGACCTCCGGCCCGGTGATGATCCAGGCCCTGGAAGGCGAAAACGCCATCGCCAGGAACCGTGAGCTGATGGGCGCCACCGACCCCAAGAAGGCGGAACCCGGCACCATCCGCGCCGATTTCGCCGAATCCATCGACGCCAACGCCGTGCACGGCTCGGACGGTCCCGACACCGCCGCCGCTGAAATCGCTTTCTTCTTCCCCGGCTTGAATGTCTATAGCGGCCGTTGATGCGCTGCCACCCAAGCGCAGGAAGTCTCGGGCTTGCCTGGGCTTTCTGTGCTTGCCTTGCAAAACAAGGTAGTCATGCAAAACCTCCTCGATCTCGATCCCATCCAACTGACTGCCTGGTTTGCCGCCCGGGGCGAGAAGCCCTTTCGCGCCACCCAGGTGCTGCGCTGGATGCACCGTTTCGGGGAGTCTGATTTCGAGGCCATGACCGACATCGCCAGGAGCCTCAGGGAAAAGCTCAGGGCGGCAGCGGTGGTGCAGCCGCCGGCGATCGTTTCCGATCGGCTCTCCGACGATGGCACGCGCAAATTCCTGTTCGACGTGGGGGGCGGCAATGCCGTGGAAACGGTGTTCATCCCCGAGGCCGAGCGGGGCACCCTGTGCATTTCCACCCAGGCCGGCTGCGCCCTCGATTGTTCCTTTTGCTCCACCGGCAAGCAGGGCTTCAACCGCAACCTGACGGTGGCCGAGATCATCGGCCAGCTCTGGCAGGTGAACAAGGCCTTGGGGCGCGACCCCAGGGGCGAGCGCCTCATCTCCAACGTGGTGCTGATGGGCATGGGCGAACCCCTGGCCAATTTCGAGAATGCCGTGGCGGCCTTGAAGCTGATGCTGGACGACAACGGCTACGGCCTCTCGCGGCGCCGGGTGACCGTCTCCACCTCGGGCCTGGTGCCGGTCATGGACCGGCTGCGGGAGGAGTGCCCCGTGGCTCTGGCAGTGTCCCTGCATGCCTCAAACGATCGCCTGCGGGATGAACTGGTGCCGATCAACCGGAAATATCCCCTCACCGAACTGATGGCCGCCTGCCGCCGCTACCTGGAGCGGGCCCCCCGCGATTTCGTCACGTTCGAATATGTGATGCTGGACGGGGTCAATGATCACGATCATGACGCCCGGGAGCTGTTGTCCTTGACGCGCCAGGTGCCCTGCAAGTTTAATCTCATTCCTTTCAACCCCTTTCCGGGGTCGCCCTACCGCCGTTCCCGGCCCGAGCGCATCCGTCGCTTTGCCGACATCCTCATGGGCGGCGGTATCGTCACCACCACCCGCAAGACGCGAGGGGACGACATCGATGCCGCCTGTGGCCAGCTGGCCGGTCAGGTCCTGGATAAAACGCGGCGGGCCGGGCGGCGCACCATCTTGCTGGAGGAAGAAAAGTCATGATCAGAAGCCTTGTCATGCTGTTGGCCTGGGCGTTGTCTCTGGGGAGCCTGCCGGTCGCGGCTCAGGTCGTCGTTCCCGAATCCACCCATACCAATCTGGTGACTACCGATGCCCGCACCCGGGCCCGACTGCATACGGAACTGGGGGCCATGTATTTTCAGGATGGCAATCTGGCGGTGGCCCTGGAGGAGGTCGGCATCGCCATCGAATCCGACTCCTCTTATGCCTCGGCCTACAGTGTGCGCGGCTTGGTGAATGCGGCCCTGCGCGAATTTCCGGCGGCTGAAGCCGATTTCAAGAAAGCCCTCAGTCTGGCGCCCGGCGATCCGGACATCAGCAACAACTATGGCTGGTTTCTTTGCCAGCAGGGCGCTCGGCCCAAGGAATCCATTCCGTACTTCCTGAGCGCGATCAAGAATCCGCTCTACAGCACCCCCGACCGGGCTTTTGCCAATGCCGGGGCTTGTGCCCTCAAGGCGGGGGATTTCGCGGCGGCCCGTGACTACCTGACCCAGGCCTTGCGCCTTGCGCCGGATGGCGGGCTGATGGCGCAACTGCAGCTGGCCAAACTCGCCTATGCCGAAGGTAATTTCGTGGAGGCGCGCAATCGTTTCGCGGAAGTGATGCGCGTCAGCGGCCAGCCTACGGCAGAAGCGCTGTGGCTGGGGGCGCGCATCCATCGCAAACTGGGTAACAAGGTCGAAGAGGAGAGTATGGTGGCCCAGTTGCGGCGCCTCTATCCCACCTCCCCGGAGTTCCAGGAGTTTCTCAAGGGTAATGACGAATGACGGAAATGGTGAGGGATGCCGCGCCTGAAGACAAGCCGATGCCTGCGCCTGGCCAGGCGGTGACGGCGCAGGTGGGAGCAAGGCTGCGCGCGGGCCGTGAGGCGATGGGCCTCGATGTGGCCGATATGGCGCGTCAGTTGCGTCTGGGGCCGCGACAGGTGGAGGCGATTGAATCCGGCGATTTGTCGGGCCTGCCGGGCAAAACTTTTGTGCGCGGCTTTGTCCGCAACTATGCCCGGGCCGTGAACCTGGAGAGCGCCCCGCTGCTGGCCTTGCTGGACCAAGTGAGCGAACTGGACGTGCCGCACCTCAATTTGCCCGAATCCACTCATGTGACCATGCCGGGCCAGGGGCATGCTTTCAACAAGGATATGCGGACCGTGGCGGCTGGGCTGGTGCTGGTGCTGGGGGCCATCATCGCCTATTTTTTCCTCCCGGATCAATTCTGGGTACGCAAGCCGTCGGCCGAAGCGCCGCAGGTGGCAACCCGGCCTGCAGTGGCTCCGCTTTCCGGTGAACCGCCGTCTCCCCTGGCGGGCAATCCGGAAGCCGTCACCCCCGCCAACCAGGTGCCGGCGGCGACTGCGCCCGCAGAGGAGGGGGCGCCCGCCACACCTGAGACGCCGCCCGCCGCCGCCCCGGTGCCAGCGCAGGTGCCAGCGCAGATTCCGGCACAGATTCCGGCGCAGATTCCGGCGCAGATTCCGGCGCCCCCGGCGGGGCCGGCCGCCGCCGCCCAGCCTGCTGCCGTCACGCCCGCCGCGTCGCCGGCGAATGTGGCAACCGCGAGCTTTTCCTTCGAGCGGGACTCCTGGATCGAAGTGCGCGACAAGGACGGCAATCTCATCATTTCCCGCCTGCATCCGGCGGGGTCGAGCCGTGACATCAGTGGGGCGGCACCGCTGTCGATCGTGGTCGGCAATGCCAGCCATGTGAAGCTGCGCTACAAGGGTGTGGAGGTGCCGCTCCAGCCCAATCCGGAGAGCGATGTGGCTCGCCTGACCCTTCCGTAAGCCAGATTGACCATGACGACATTGCACGGCAAGCGGCCGGACCAGCCGGCCACCCATTCCTGCCAGGTGGGCCATGTCACCCTGGGGGGCAAGGCCCCGGTGGTGATCCAGTCCATGACCAACACCGACACCGCCGACTATGTGGCCACGGCGATCCAGTGCGCCGAGCTGGCCCGGGCCGGTTCGGAGCTCGTGCGCATCACCGTGAATACCCCGGAAGCCGCCGCCGCCGTGCCGAAGATCCGCGAGCACCTGGAGCGCATGGGCTGCCGCGTGCCGCTAATCGGGGACTTCCATTACAACGGCCACCGGCTCCTTGCCGAGCACCCGGCCTGCGCCGAGGCGCTCGCCAAGTACCGCATCAACCCCGGCAACGTCGGCTTCGGCAAGAAGAAGGACGAGCAGTTCGCCGCCATGATCGAACTTGCCTGCCGCTACGAAAAGCCGGTGCGCATCGGCGTGAACTGGGGCAGCCTGGACCCCGCGGTGCTGGCCCGCAGCATGGACGAGAACCGCCGCCGGGCCGTGCCCCTCGATACCACCGCCCTGATGCGCGAAGCCATGGTCACCTCGGCCCTGGAATCCGCCGCCCAGGCCGAAGCCCTGGGCCTTGCCGGAGAGCGCATCATCCTCTCCTGCAAGGTGTCCGGCGTCCAGGACCTGATCGCCATCTACCAGGAGCTGGCCGCCCGATCCCGCTACGCCCTGCATCTGGGCCTCACCGAGGCCGGCATGGGCTCGAAGGGCATCGTCGCCTCCACGGCGGCCCTGGCCGTGCTCTTGCAGCAGGGCATCGGCGACACCATCCGCATTTCCCTGACGCCGGAGCCGGGCGGCTCCCGCACCCAGGAAGTGATCGTCGCCCAGGAAATCCTGCAGAGCCTGGGCCTTCGCGCCTTCACCCCCCAGGTGGTGGCCTGCCCCGGCTGCGGCCGCACCACCTCGAGCTTCTTCCAGGAGCTGGCCCGGGACGTGCAGGAACATGTGCGCGCCCGCATGCCGAGCTGGCGCGAGCAGTACGACGGGGTGGAGAACATGACCCTGGCGGTGATGGGCTGCGTCGTCAATGGTCCGGGGGAATCGAAGCACGCCAACCTCGGCATTTCCCTGCCCGGCACCGGCGAGGCCCCGTCCGCCCCGGTCTATGAGGATGGCGAGAAGACCGTCACCTTGAAGGGCGGCAAGATCGGCGCCGAATTCATCCAGATCATCGAGGCCTATGTGGCCCGCAAGTACCCGAAAAAAGTCCAATGAGCCAACACCTGCAGTCCGTCCGGGGGATGAACGACATCCTGCCGGCCGAAGCCGAATTCTGGGAATTGTTCGAGGAGGTCGTCAGCGTCCGCCTCAAGAGTTATGGCTACAAGCCGATCCGCCTCCCCATCGTCGAGCCGACACCCCTGTTCAAGCGCGCCATCGGCGAAGTCACCGACATCGTCGAGAAGGAAATGTATTCCTTCGAGGACAGCCTCAATGGCGAGCCGCTCACCCTGCGCCCGGAAGGCACGGCGGGCTGCGTGCGGGCGGTGATCCAGCATGGAATCGCCAATCAGGCCACTCAGCGGCTCTACTACATGGGCCCCATGTTCCGGCACGAGCGGCCCCAGAAGGGGCGTTACCGCCAGTTTCACCAGATCGGCGCGGAAGCCTTCGGTTTTGCCGGCCCCGACGTCGATGCCGAGCAGATCCTCTTGACCGCCCGGCTCTGGAACGATCTGGGGCTGGACGACATCCGCCTGCAGCTCAACAGCCTGGGCCAGCCCGAGGAGCGGGCCCGGCACCGGGCCGATCTGATCGTCTATCTGGAACAGCATCAGGATCTGCTGGATGAAGACGGCAAGCGCCGCCTCTACAGCAATCCCCTGCGCATCCTGGACAGCAAGAACCCGGCCTTGGAGGACCTCTGCGCCGCGGCACCGAAGCTGATCGACTACCTGGGGGAAGCCTCCCTGAGCCACTTCAACGGGGTGCAGCAGATATTGAAGGATGCCGGCATCCCCTTCGAGATCAACCCGCGCCTGGTGCGGGGCCTGGATTACTATAATCTCACCGTGTTCGAGTGGGTCACCGACCGGCTCGGCGCCCAGGGCACGGTCTGCGCCGGCGGCCGTTACGATGGCCTGGTACAGCAACTGGGCGGGCGGCCCACCCCGGCCTGCGGCTTTGCCATGGGGGTCGAGCGCTTGATCGCCCTGATCCGGGAATCCGGCGGCGAGCCGGCGCCGCGGGGCACGGATGTGTATGTGGTGCATCAGGGCGAAGCCGCCACCCGCCTCGCTTTTCGGGTGGCGGAAGGGCTGCGCGACAATGCCGTGGAGGTGATCCTGCACTGCGGTGGTGGCAGCTTCAAGTCGCAGATGAAGAAGGCCGATGCCTCGGGCGCCCTCTTTGCCGTGATCATTGGCGACGATGAAGCAAAAACCGGTGAAGTACAGTTGAAGGCCCTGCGTGACGAGGGAGTGGCGCAGCAGCGCCTGAAGGCCGGGAATCTGGCCGAAGTCATCATTGACAAATTATTGGATAGCGAAGAAGAGGAAGCCTGACATGGCCGTCTACGATCTGGAAGAACAGGAACAAATCGACAACATCAAGACCTGGTGGAAGCAGCACGGCACGCTGATTGCCTGGGTGATTTCCGCCCTCGCTGCCGCCGTGGTGGCCTGGCAGGGCTGGAACTGGTATCAGAGTCAGCAGGCCACTCAGGCCGGCGCACTGTTCGGTGCCTTGCAGCAGGCCATGGTCAAGCAAGACACCCAGAAGGTGCGCCTCCTGGCCGGGGAATTGACGGAAAAATTTGGCGGCACGGCCTATGCCCCCCTGGGAACCCTGATGGCCGCCAAGCTGTCCTTTGCCGCCGGTGACAACAAGACCGCCCGCGCCCAGCTGGCCTGGGCCGTCGCCCACGGCAAGGACGAAATCCGCGACATCGCCCGCTTGCGCCTGGCTGCCGTGCAGCTCGATGAGCAGGCTTACGATGAAGCCCTGAAAGAATTGGCGAACCCCCCCGCGCCGGCCTTTGTCGCCGCTTATGCCGAATTGAAGGGCGACGTGCTGGTCGCTCAGGGCAAGGTGGCGGAGGCGCGCAGCGCCTATCAGGCCGCCCTGGACGCTTCCAGGGCGGCACCTGGCCCGGGTGTCCAGTTGCTGCATCAGAAGCTCGATGCCTTGGGGGGAGCGGCCTGATGCGCACCCGCCTGCTGCCTCTGGCGGCCTTGCTGACCGGGCTGCTGGCCGGCTGTTCCATGTTGCCGTCGATGGACAGCCTCAACCCCTTTGCCAGCAAAGGGCCAAAAATGGCGGAACTGGGCCCCATCCAGCCTACGGTCGAACTGCGTCAGGCCTGGAGCTACTCGATCGGCAAGGCTGGCGAGGCGGTTTTCTACCCTGCGGTGGTTGGTAGCGCGGTCTATGTCGCCGCCGCCGATGGCAGTATTGCGCGCCTGGAGCAAGGCACTGCGGTTTGGCGGATCCATGCAGGCAAAGCCCTGAGTGCAGGAGTGGGCAGTGATGGCGCGACCGTCGTGGTCGGCACCCGCAACGGTGAGGTACTGGCTTTCTCGGCCCGGGATGGCGCGCCCCTCTGGCAGGCCAGGGTGAGCAGTGAAGTGCTGGCGCCACCCCTGGTCGCAGGTGAAATGATCGTGGTGCGTAGCGGCGACAACCGGGTTTTTGCCTTTGACGCCCAGGGTAAGCGCAAATGGCTCTACCAGCGTCCCACGCCACCCTTGTCGCTGCGCAGCACGGCTCCCATGGTGCTGGCCGATCAGTTTGTTCTGCTGGGCTTTCCGGGCGGCAAGCTGGTGGCCCTGGCCAACCATAATGGCGCGCCGGTCTGGGAGGGAGTGGTGGCTGCGCCCAAGGGGGTGACGGAACTGGATCGGGTGGCGGATGTGGTGTCCGCCCCTGCGACGGGCGGCGCCATCGGTTGCGCCGTGGCCTATCAGGGGCGGGTGACCTGCTTTGATTTTTCACAGGGCGGCAGTACGGTCTGGTCGCGCGAGCTGTCTTCGGCAGCAGGCCTGGGCCTGGATTCCCGGGGGGTCTATGTGACGGACGATAGCAGTGCCATTCAGGCGCTGTCGCTGAGTTCCGGTGCCAGCCTCTGGAAGCAGGACAAACTGCTGAACCGCCGTGTCACCGCTCCCCTGGTGCTGGGCCGCAACCTCCTGGTCGTGGGCGATGCACAAGGAGTGGTGCATTTGCTCAATCGTGATGATGGGGATTTTGCCGCCCGCTTCAGCACCGATGGCAGCCCCATCAACGCGGCTCCCCAGCAACTAGGGAGCCAGATTCTGGTGCAGACCCAGCAAGGCAACGTTTACGCTCTGGACGTGCAATGAAACCAACCGTTGCCCTGGTAGGGCGCCCCAATGTGGGTAAATCCACCCTCTTCAACCGCCTGACCCGCAGCCGTGATGCCATTGTGGCCGACCAGCCGGGCCTGACCCGGGATCGTCACTATGGTCATGGCCATCTGGGCGACAAGCCTTATCTGGTCGTGGATACCGGCGGCTTCGAGCCCCTGATCAAGGAGGGCATCCTCCATGAAATGGCCCGCCAGACCGAGCAGGCCATCGCCGAGGCCGATGCCATCATCTTCGTGGTGGATGGCCGGGGGGGACTGACGCCTCAGGACAAGGAAATCGCCAACAAGCTGCGCCGCCTCGACCGCCCGGTGTTCGTGGCCGTCAACAAGACCGAGGGCATGAATCGCGGCGTGGTATCCGCCGAGTTTCATGAACTGGGACTGGGGGAGCCGCATGCCATTTCCGCTTCCCATGGCGAAGGGGTGCGCGGTCTGATGGATCTGGTGCTGGCGGACTTCCCCGAGCCGGAGGCGGAAGAAGAACGTCCCGATGTGCTCAAGGTCGCCATTGCCGGCCGCCCGAATGTGGGCAAATCCACCCTCGTCAATACCCTGATCGGCGAAGAGCGGGTCATCGCCTTCGACCTGCCCGGCACCACCCGGGATGCGATCTATGTCGATTTCGAACGAGGCGGCCGGAAATACAGCCTGATCGATACGGCAGGCCTGCGCAAGAAAGGCAAGGTGTTCGAGGCCATCGAGAAATTCTCGGTAGTGAAAACCCTGCAGTCCATCGAGGACGCCCATGTGGTGATCCTGATGCTGGATGCGCAGCAGGATATTTCCGACCAGGACGCCCATGTGGCGGATTTCATCCTCCAGTCAGGCCGGGCTCTGGTGATTGCCGTCAACAAGTGGGACGGCCTCGATTCCTACGCCAGGGAGCAGGTGCGGAGCGCCATCGAGCGCAAGCTCAAGTTCCTGGAGTTTGCCAGGACCCACTTCATTTCGGCCAAGGAAAACTTCGGCCTGGACAAACTGTTCGAGTCGGTCAATGCCGCCTATGCAGCGGCCATGGCCAAGCTGTCCACCCCCAAGCTGACCCGGGTGCTGATCGATGCCGTGGCGCGTCAGGCACCGCCGCGCCAGGGGGCTTTCAGGCCGAAGATGCGCTATGCCCACCAGGGCGGCTCCAATCCACCCATCATCGTCATTCACGGCAATGCCCTGGACAAGGTGCCCAACAGTTATCGGCGCTACCTGGAAAACACCTTCCGGGAAGTGTTCAAGCTGGACGGCACACCGCTACGCATCCAGTTCAATACCAGTCACAATCCCTACGCCGAGAAGGAATGAATCGGGATTGAATCGGCCGGACTGGGTCCGGTGCGTCAAACTCCTGCTGGCGCCACCGGGTGAAATTAGGTAAATTAGTCCCTTGATAACAATTATTCGCGGAGTCACGCCATGAGCAACAAGGGGCAACTGTTACAAGACCCATTCCTCAACACCCTGCGCCGGGAGCATGTTCCGGTTTCCATCTACCTGGTCAATGGCATCAAACTGCAAGGCCAGATCGAGTCCTTCGACCAGTATGTGGTACTCCTCAAGAACACCGTGACCCAGATGGTATATAAACACGCCATCTCCACCGTGGTTCCCGCCCGGCCCGTGAACATCCAGCAGGATCCGGCGGCGGAAGCCTGATCGAGTTGATTACTTTGCGCCCATTCGTTTCGGGGACCCCGTTCCGGGCGTCCCCGTTTCCTTTTTCTTTCCGTGCTTGATCGTCCCGCGGCAGGTGAACGGGCTGTTCTGGTACAGCTCGATTTCGGCCAGAAAGATATCCAGGAACAGTTCGAAGAAGTCCGGCTGCTGACCGAGTCTGCCGGGGGGGTGGTGTGCGCCGAAGTTTTCGGCCGCCGCCACAGCCCGGACCCCAGGACGTTTGCAGGCAAGGGCAAGGTGGAGGAGGTTGCCGCCGCCCTGGCCGCCGCCCAGGCGGATCTGGTGATCTTCAATCATGCGCTTTCACCGGTGCAAGAACGGAATCTGGAGCGATCGCTCCAGTGCCGGGTGATTGACCGGACCCGCCTGATTCTCGATATTTTTGCCTTGCGCGCCCAGAGTGCTGAAGGCAAGTTGCAGGTGGAACTGGCCCAGCTCGAACATCTGGCCACCCGGCTGGTGCGGGGCTGGACTCACCTGGAACGGCAGAAGGGCGGCATTGGGCTGCGCGGTCCTGGCGAAACCCAGCTCGAAACCGACCGGCGTCTGCTGGGCAACCGGGTCAAGCTGCTCAAGGATCGCCTGCTCAAGTTGAGCCGCCAGCGCGGGGTGCAGCGCAAAGCCCGCCTCAAGGGCGACGTATTGAATGTGTCCCTGGTCGGTTACACCAATGCCGGCAAGTCCACCCTGTTCAACGCCCTGACCCATGCCGGCGTTTTTGCGGCCAATCAGCTATTTGCCACCCTCGATACCACTTCCCGCAAGCTCTGGTTCGAGGATGCCGGGCATGTGATTCTCTCGGATACCGTCGGCTTCATCCGCGATCTGCCCCATTCCCTGGTGGAGGCTTTTCAGGCCACCCTGGAGGCGACGGCGGATGCGGATATCCTTCTGCATGTGGTGGATAGTGCCAGCCATGTCCGGGATGAGCAGATTGCCGAGGTCAACAAGGTGCTGACCGAAATCGGTGCGGAGCAAGTGCCCCAGATCCTGATCTGGAACAAGGTCGATCTGACCGGCGTGGCCCCGGCAGTGGAGCGGGATGGCTATGGTAGAATCTCGCGGGTCAAATTGAGTGCGCGAACGGGCGAAGGGCTTGCCCTGTTGCGTGATGTGCTCGGGGAGCATGCCCGGGAAAAGCGAACCTTGCGAACAGCCCGGGCCCAGGCGGCGGCGCTGGATGCGATCGAAGAGGCGGAACCTGATTCCGGCTCGTTTTGAATTTCTCTTAGGCTTCTGACGGATATCCCATGATTCCAACCCTTGGCATTCTCATGTCCATCAACGATCCCCAGTGGGGGGGGCGAGGTGGTAACAATGGCAACGATTCCGGCGGCGGGCGGCGCCCCAACCCGGGGCCTCCCGACCTGGAAGACATCTGGCGCGATTTCAATAAACGCCTGAACGGCATGCTGGGCAAGAGGGGGGGCAACGGCGGCGGGAACAATGAGGGCGGCGGCATTCCCCCCGTCGATCTGAATCCCCGGACCATCGGGGGGGGCATCGGCATCCTGGCGGCCCTCGTCGTCCTGGTGTGGCTGGCTTCCGGCTTCTACATCGTCGATGCCTCCCAGCGCGGCGTGGTGCTTCAGTTTGGCAAGTTCGTCGAAACCACCGAGCCCGGCCTGCGCTGGCGCCTGCCTTATCCCATCCAGTCGCATGAGGTGGTGAATCTGACCGGGGTGCGCACCCTGGAAATCGGGTATCGCGGCACGGAGCGCAACAAGGTGCTGCAAGAGGCCTTGATGCTGACCGATGACGAAAACATCATCAACATCCAGTTCGCCGTCCAGTATTTCCTCAAGGACCCCACCGAGTATCTGTTCCAGAACCGCCTGCCCGACGAGGCAGTGATGCAGGCCGCCGAGACCGCCGTGCGTGAAATCGTCGGCAAGAGCAAGATGGATTTCGTGCTCTACGAGGGCCGCGAGCAGGTGGCGGCCCATGCCACCACGCTGATGCAGGAAATTCTCGACCGCTACAAGACCGGCATCATGATTTCCAAGGTGACCATGCAGAACGCCCAGCCGCCCGAACAGGTGCAGGCCTCCTTTGATGATGCGGTCAAGGCTGGACAGGACCGGGAGCGCCAGAAGAATGAAGGCCAGGCCTATGCCAATGACGTCATTCCCAAGGCCCGGGGTGCCGCCGCCCGGCTGATGGAGGAGGCCAATGGCTACCGCCAGCGCCTGATCGCCACTTCCGAAGGCGATGCCAGCCGCTTCAAGCAGATTCTCACCGAGTATGCCAAGGCCCCCGAAGTGACCCGCCAGCGCCTGTATCTGGAAACCATGCAGCAGGTCTATGCCAATACCAGCAAGGTGATGGTGGATGCCAAGGGGCAGGGGAATCTGCTCTATTTGCCGCTCGACAAGCTGATGCAGGTCAGTGCCGGGGCCGTGCTGCCGCCGCAGGCTGCGTCGGGTAATGCGGCAGAACTGGCGGGGCGCAATGCGCCGCGTCAAGCCGCTGCCCCGGTGGGTGATGTGCCGCCCCAGTTGGAGCGGATGCCGGATGCCGGTTCCCGTGATCTTCGTTCCCGTGACCGGGAGGCTCGCCAATGAAACCCAGACTGCAAGTTGCCGGGGCCGTTCTGGTCCTCCTGTTGATCACGGCATCCATGTCCCTGTTTACCGTGGATCAGCGTCAGTCAGCGGTGATCTTCCAGATGGGTGAGGTGAAGCAGGTGATCACCGAGCCCGGGCTGCATGTCAAGTGGCCGATGATCCAGAACGTGCGCTTCTTCGACAACCGCATCCAGACCCTGGACAGCCAGGAGCCCGAGCGTTTCATCACCTCGGAAAAGAAAAACGTGCTGGTCGATTCCTACGTCAAGTGGCGCATCGTGGACCCCCGGCTCTACTACGTTTCGGTCGGCGGCGATGAAGCCCGGGCCAGCACCCGGCTGTCCCAGACCGTCAATGACGGCCTGCGCGGCGAGTTCGGCAGGCGCACCGTCCATGACGTGGTGTCCGGCGCCCGGGACGAGATCATGGAAGAAATGCGCGGCAAGGCCGACCTGGATGCCCGCAAGATCGGCGTACAGATCATCGACGTGCGCCTGAAGCGGGTCGAACTGCCTCAGGAAGTCTCCGAGGCGGTCTACCGCCGCATGGAGGCCGAGCGCAAGCGGGTGGCCAATGAACTGCGCTCCGAAGGCGCCGCCGAGTCCGAGAAGATCCGGGCCGACGCCGACCGGCAGCGGGAAGTGATCCTGGCCGAGGCCTATCGCGATGCCCAGAAGATCAAGGGTGAGGGGGATGCCAGGGCAGCCGCCATCTACGGCCAGGCCTTCAGCCAGAATCCCGAGTTCTATGCCTTCTACCGCAGTCTGGAGGCCTATCGCGCCACCTTCAACAGCAAGCATGACTTGCTGGTGGTGGAGCCCAATTCCGATTTCTTCAAATATCTGAAGAATGCAAAATGACCGAGAACCTGTTCCTGGCTTTTGCATTGATGTTGATTCTGGAGGGGCTGATGCCCTTCCTCCTGCCGGCGGTCTGGCGGGAGACCTTCAAGCGGCTGATCCTGTTTTCCGATGGTCAGATCCGCTTCGTGGGTCTCACCTCGATGATCGTCGGCCTGATCCTGCTCATGGTATTCAAATAAATGAACTGGCTTTTGCCTGAAAACCTGGCCGACGCCCTGCCTCAGGAGGCCGCCCGGATCGAGACCCTGCGCCGGGCGGTGCTGGACCTGTTCCGGGGGCGCGGTTTCGAGCTGGTGCAGCCGCCCATGCTCGAATACCTGGAATCACTCCTCACCGGAGCCGGTCAGGACCTCGATTTGTGCACGTTCAAGCTGGTGGACCAGTTGTCCGGCCGCACCCTGGGTCTGCGCGCCGACATGACGCCCCAGGCGGCGCGCATCGACGCGCATCTGCTCAACCACCAGGGGGTGACCCGGCTCTGTTATTGCGGCAGCGTGTTGCATACCCTGCCCGCCAGCCTGGCTTCCAGCCGCGAGCCGCTCCAGATCGGTGCCGAACTCTATGGTTATGTCGGAGTCGAGGCTGACCTGGAAATCCTGCGTCTGCTGGGAGCCTCCCTGGAAAGGATCGAACTCGAGGCATACCGGGTGGACCTGGGGCATGTGGGCCTGTTTCGGGCCCTGGCCCAGGCCGCGGGTGTTTCGCCCGAGACCGGGGAAGCCCTGTTCAAGCTGCTGCAGGGCAAGGACGTGCCCGGACTGGCAAGTCTCTGTTCCACCCTGCCTGCCCCATACGGGCCGGCGCTGCTGGACCTGGCCGGCCTCTATGGTGGGGCGGGGGTGATCGACCGGGCCCGGACCCTGCTGCCCGCCTTGCCGGAAGTCACCCAGGCCCTCGATACCCTGGCCCACCTGATCCAGGCCGTGCCCGAACTGCCCCTGTCCATCGACCTTTCCGACCTGCGCGGCTACCACTACCACAATGGGGTGGTGTTTGCCGCCTACTGTCCCGGCTATCCGGCGGCGGTGGCCCTGGGCGGGCGGTATGATGGCGCCGGCAAAAGCTTTGGCCGGGCCCGGCCTGCCACCGGCTTTTCCATGGATTTGCGGGAACTGGCCCGGCTGGTTCCCCAGGCCAGGCCGAAGGGCGCCATCCTGGCGCCCCACGTCGGCCATGATGCCCGCCTGGCGGACCATATCGCCGCGCTCCGGGAGCAAGGCGAGGTGGTGGTGGAACTCCTGCCGGGAGAAACCGCCTGCGAAAGCCCCCGCTGCGACCGCAAGCTGGTCTGCCTGGGGGAGCACTGGATTATCGAAGCAATCAACGAGGATTAAGGCATCATGGCCAAGAATGTAGTGGTCGTCGGCACCCAGTGGGGCGACGAAGGCAAGGGCAAGATCGTGGACTGGCTGACGGACAACGCCCAGGGCGTGGTGCGTTTTCAGGGCGGGCACAATGCCGGCCACACCCTGGTGGTGGGCCAAGGCGCTGCCCAGCGGGAATACAAGCTGAACCTCGTGCCCTCGGGCATCGTCCGGGCCGGCGTGAACTGCTATATCGGCAATGGGGTGGTGCTGGACATCGGCCATCTGTTCTCCGAAATCGATGGTCTGGAAGCCGGT
This sequence comes from Comamonadaceae bacterium, assembly GCA_029255645.1. GTDB lineage: Bacteria > Pseudomonadota > Gammaproteobacteria > Burkholderiales > Rhodocyclaceae > Azovibrio. Next base: position 41,271 of record JANLJE010000030.1, read on the forward strand.
GGCATCGAAGTGACGAGTCGCCTCAAGGTCAGCCCCGGTTGCCCGGTGATCCTTCCCTACCACTCCGAACTGGACAAGGCCCGGGAAGCCAGGAAGAGTGCCGGCGCCAGGATCGGCACCACCGGCAAGGGCATTGGGCCGGCCTATGAAGACAAGGTCGCCCGGCGCGGTTTGCGGGTCTACGACCTGTTCAACCCGGAGCGCTTTGCCGGAAAGCTGGCAGAAGTGATGGAGTATCACAACTTCGTCCTGACCCGCTACTTCGGCGCTCCCGCCGTCGATTACCAGGCGGTGCTCGACCAGGCCATGAGCCAGGCCGGGCGGCTGAAGCCCATGGTGACCGACGTTTCCGCGGCCATTTACGACGCCAACCATGCCGGCCACAACCTGCTCTTCGAAGGTGCCCAGGGCTCCTTGCTCGACATCGACCACGGCACCTATCCCTTTGTCACCTCGAGCAACTGCGTCGCGGGTCAGGCGGCCGCGGGTGCGGGTGTCGGCCCCAGTTCCCTGCACTATGTGCTGGGCATCACCAAGGCCTATTGCACCCGTGTCGGCGGCGGCCCTTTTCCCAGCGAACTAGAGAGCGAAACCGAAGGTACCCCGGGTTTCCAGATGTTCGACAAGGGCCGCGAAATCGGCACCGTGACCCGCAGGAAGCGCCGCTGCGGCTGGTTCGATGCCGCCGCCCTGCGCCGCTCGGCCCGCATCAATGGATTGACCGGCCTATGCATCACCAAGCTCGACGTGCTGGACGGCCTTTCGACCCTGGAGATCTGCACCGGCTACAAGCTGGATGGCCAGGTGATCGACATGCTGCCCATCGGCGCCGATGAAGTGGCCCGTTGCGAGCCCATCTACGAAACCCTGCCGGGCTGGAGTGACAACACCTTCGGGGTGAAGCGCTGGGAAGCGCTGCCGGTCAATGCCCGGGCCTATCTGGACCGGATCGAGCAGCTCTGCCAGGTGCCCATCGACATCGTCTCCACCGGCCCCGAGCGGGACGAAACCATCCTCAAGCGCCACCCCTTCATGGCCTGAGGGTCGTCCTGGATTCCCCGTCAGGGCTCAGTCGCGCTCGTAACTGACGAAGGCGAAGGTCAGGCCCTGCTGGCTGACGTGAACCTCCCGGCTGGTTTCCAGCCAGATGCCGGGGTCGAACGCGGGAAACCAGGCGTCGCCATCCACCTCGATTTCCACCTCCGTCAGCAACAGCCGGTCCGCCTGGGGCAGAGCCTGGACATAAAGCTGTTCGCCACCGATCACGAAGGCTTCGGGGTGCTGGCCCGCCAGCTCCAGGGCTGCCGCCAGTGAGTCCGCCACCTGGGCCCCATCCGCCAGGTAGTGGGCCTGGCGGCTGAGGACGATGTTGAGCCGCTCCGGCAAGGGGCGAAAGGCGTCCGGCAGGGATTCCCAGGTCTTGCGGCCCATGATCACCGGGTGCCCACGGGTGACGTTGCGAAAGTGCTGCAGATCTTCCGGCAGATGCCAGGGCAGCTGGTCATGGATGCCGATCACCCGGTTCCGGCCGACGGCGGCAATCAGGGTCAGTCTCGGATGGTGCATGGTTTCTTCCAATCTCAGGACAAGGCCCGGAGCAGGCCCCGGGTAGAGGCATCCAGATGAGCCGGGCAGGATTCTCCCTCCAGGCAGGGCAGCAGCACGCTGGCCATCTGTTTGCCCAGTTCCACGCCCCACTGGTCGAAGGCATTGACATTCCAGAGCACGCCCTGGCAGAACACCTTGTGCTCGTAGAGGGCCAGGAGCTGTCCCAGGCCATGAGGATCGAGCCGCTCCATGAGCAAGGTGGTGGAGGGCTGGTTGCCGGGGAAGGTGCGGTAGGGCAGCAAGGCGGCGGGGATGCCGGCCTGTCGGGCTTCCTCGGCGCTTTGTCCGAAGGCCAGGGCGGCTGACTGGGCCAGGCCGTTGGCCAGCAATTGGGGGTGATGGCCGGGCAGGGGGAAATCCGCCTGTTTCAAGAGGATGAAGTCGCAAGGGATCGGCTGGCCACCCTGGTGCAGCAGCTGAAAGAAGGAATGCTGGCAATTGGTGCCGGAGGCGCCCCAGATGATCGGGCAGCTCTTGGTTTCCATGGGCTGGCCCTGGCGGTCCACCGACTTGCCGGTGCTTTCCATCTCGAGTTGCTGCAGGTAGGCGGGAAACAGTTCGAGGGACTGGCTGTAGGGGAAGATGCCGTGGCTGCAGGCGCCGATGCAGTTGGTGTTCCAGATGTCCAGCAGGGCCAGGGTCAGGGGGAGGTTTTCCCGGGCGGGGGCCTGGATGAAATGCTGATCCATGGCGTGGGCGCCTGCCAGCAGCGCTTCGAAATGGTGAAAGCCAACCGCCAGGGCGATGGAGAGCCCGACCGGGGACCAGAGCGAGAAGCGCCCACCCACCCAATCCCGGAACTGGAATACGTTACGGGCCGGGATGCCGAAGGCCGCAGCGGCTTCCAGGTTGCTCGAAACGGCAACGAAATGCCTCCAGACGGCAACGTCATGGCCTGCCTGAGCCTGTAGCCAGGCCCGGGCCGTGCGGGCATTGGCCAAGGTTTCCTGGGTGGTGAAGGTCTTGCTGGTGATGATGAACAGGGTGCTGCGATGGTTGAGCCGGGCGAGCAGGGGAGCCAGGTCGGCGCTGTCCATGTTGGAAACAAAATGGACCCGCAGGTCGGGCTGTTCGTAGGCGGACAGGGCCCGGACCACCATGCGGGGGCCCAGGTCGGAGCCGCCGATGCCGAGGTTCACCACATCGGTGATGCCCTCCCCCGAATGGCCGCGCCAGCTTCCTTCGTGAATGGCGCCGCAGAACGCCTGCATCCGGGCCAGGGTCTGCTGTACCTCCCGGGCGATGTCGCTTCCACCGAAGCTCGCCGCCTGGCTTTCGGGCGCGCGCAGGGCCATGTGCAGCACGGCCCGGCCTTCGGTGTGGTTGATGGCGTCTCCGGCCAGCATCCGGCTGCGCCAGCCCGCCACATCGGCCGCTTCGGCCAGTTCATGGAGGAGGTTCAGGGTTTCTGGCGTGATGCGCTGCTTGGAAAAATCCATGAGGAGCTCGCCCCACGCGAGGGAAAAGTCCTCGAAGCGGCGGGGGTGGCCGGCGAACAGGTCGCGCAGGTGGCGCGGGCGCAGGGTGGCAGCATGGTCAAGCAGTTTCTGCCAGGCAGGACGGGTCTTGGGATCGGTCATGTCAGATGGCTACCGGGGCGGCGATATGGGGATGGGGGTCATAGCCTTCAAGGCAAAAATCCTCGTAGCGGAAGGCAAACAGGTCCTCGACCTCCGGGTTGATCCACAGTTGGGGCAGGGGACGGGGCTCCCGGCCCAGTTGCAGGCGGGCCTGCTCGAAATGGTTGCGGTAGAGGTGGGCGTCCCCCAGGGTGTGCACGAAGTCGCCGGGTTCAAGGCCGCAGACCTGGGCCAGCATCAAGGTGAGGAGGGCGTAGGAGGCGATGTTGAACGGCACCCCCAGGAAAATGTCGGCGCTGCGCTGGTAGAGCTGGCAGGACAGCTTGCCGTTCGCCACATAGAACTGGAACAGGCAGTGGCAGGGGGGCAGGGCCATGCGGTCCACGTCCGAGGGGTTCCAGGCCGTCACCAGATGGCGGCGGGAATCCGGATTGTGCTTCAGGCGCTCCACCAACTGCGCGATCTGGTCGATCTCTCCTCCGTCCCGGGCCGGCCAGTGGCGCCACTGGTGGCCGTACACCGGCCCCAGGTCGCCGTTCTCGTCCGCCCATTCGTCCCAGATGCGCACCCCGTTTTCCTGCAGGTAACGGATGTTGGTATCCCCGCGCAGGAACCACAGCAGCTCATGGATGATGGATTTCAGGTGCAGCTTCTTGGTGGTCAGCACCGGAAAGCCCCGGGAGAGGTCGAAACGCATCTGCCAGCCGAACACGGAACGGGTGCCGGTACCGGTGCGGTCGGACTTGTCCTGGCCGTGGTTCAGCACATGGCGCATCAGGTCAAGGTAGGGTTGCATGGAGTCGAGGCGCCTGGATTCTTGATTCGAAGCGCCATTCTAATTCACCCCGGGGCTTCCCCCAAGGTTTGCCCGTCGCGCTGCGGGACCGGGCGGCCCCGGTTCACGGGGCAGACCGCCGGTATATACTCTCGACCCAAGATCAACGCATCCCCGGTCCCCCCCATGCTCGGCAATTTTTTCCAGGACAGATCCGATCACCCCCTCGCCGACCCGAAGGAGTTGCGGCGTCTTTTGTCCGGCCTGCCCGTTGACAATGCTTTTCGTGCCCTGGATGACATCATGGGCGGGCTGGAGTCCTGTCAGGGTAATGAACTGCCAGGCTTGCTGCGCTTTAACATCGTGCGCCAGCTCGATGAAGTGGCTCAGCCCCACCTGAAGCGCCTGTCCCGCGATTATCTGCATTCCCCGCGCCTGTCCCGCTCCGAGGAAAAGCGGTTGCGGACCATCATTCACGGCTTCTGGGTGGAGGTGGCGCGGCAGTATGAAATCTGCCTGGAGACGGCCGAACAGAAGGACCGGCATGCGGAACAACTAAAGCCGCATCTACCTTTACTCACGGTCCGCCTCATTGCGGCATTGGGGGCCATTCTGAAATGGCAACATTTTTGCTACGGTCCGGTTGAGGGCGTGCACTGGGTCCGTCTGGGGCGCCCCTACCTGCTGGCGGAAAGTCTGGGTTTTGCCACCAAGGCCTTGCCGATATATCCAGGCCAGGGGGCTGTCGCTTATCCGGCGGGCGAATATCTGAAAGTCCTGCTGTTTCAGGCTTCTTCCCTGGATTGTCTGCTGCCACTGGAAATCGAACTGGCGGAGCGCTTGATCACGCACCTGTTGCCGGACTTCATCTTGTCCCCGGAAAGCAGTCCCGCCAGTGTGTATTGGGTGGATGCCGCCATGCCATTGCCGCCCGTGCGTCTGGCGCAGCGGCCTGACAGCATGACGCCCACCCTGCGCTTTTTCCAGCCCGGGGCGGCAGAAAGCCGGCTGCTGGCCCTGATCCACGACATCGAGCTGGGCGGCGAGGTGCCCGCCAGCCTGAACCTGGGGGGCAGTTACCCGGCCAGGACCGTCTTGCCGGTGATGCGCCACCTGGCTGCCTGCTGGGCCCCGGTGCCGCCCCAGCGCCAGCATGTGCGGCACCGGGTCAAGCACCGGGTGGCGGTGCTGCCGGGGCTGGTCAATGCCTTGGTGGTGCTCTCTTCCGGATTTGGCGGTAAACCCCTGGGCTTGCCGCTGGAAAGCTGGATCGTGGAAAACGTCAGCTGGGGTGGCTTTGGCGCCACCATCCAGGACGTCAAGGGCGACTGGCTCAAGGTGGGCGCCCTGCTGGCGCTGCAGCCGGAAGGGGCGGAGAACTGGGTGGTGGGGGTGGTGCGCCGCTATCACCGGGTCAGCGACCTGGAAGCCCAGATTGGTATCGAGACCCTGTCGCGCCACATTGCCAGTGTCGAAGTCCGGGCCCGGGCGGCGTCGAGCTATGCGATCGATGCCGGTACGCCCGGGCTCTGGCTCCAGGACGACAATCCGCCGGGGGAAGTGCGCTTCATCCTGCCTGCGCACACCTTCGATGTGCGGGAAAATCTGGAATTCGACTACAACGGCCGTCGCGTCTTCCTCGTCCCCGTCGCCATGGTGGAAGAGGGGAGCGACTATGAGGTGGCACGCTACCGGGCCACGGTGGCGGCCCCGGCGAAGGCTTGAGATAGGCTTGAGATAGGCTCGAGACAGCCTCGAGACAGCCGCAGTGTCAACCCGTGTCAACGCCTGGGCACAGCGGCCACCCGGAATTTGTCGGGGGCATCCGGGCTGGGCGATACAGGCAGAGGTGCCTTACCGCCCCCGTAAAAACAGGTTGTCCAGATCTTCCAAGGCGAGTTCGGTCCAGGTGGGGCGGCCGTGGTTGCACTGGCCGGCCCGCTCGGTGTCTTCCATCTGACGCAGCAGGGCGTTCATTTCCGGCAGGCTGAGCTGGCGCCGGGCGCGCACGGCGCCGTGACAGGCCATGGTGGCCAGCAGTTCGTTCTGGCGGGCGGTGACGAGCTGGGAAAAGCCGTGTTCCTGCAGTTCCGCCAGCAGGGCCCGGGCCAGGGCGATCGGGTCACCGGCCTGGAGCAGGCTGGGCACGGCCCTGAGCGCCAGTAGGCCGGGGCCGGCCAGGCTGATGTCGAAACCCAGGTCGGTCAGTGCCTCTCCGTGCTCTTCCACGGCGGCCACTTCCAGGGGCTGGGCGCTGAAGACGGCGGGGATCAACAGGGCCTGGCGGCTGATCTGGCGTTGTTCCAGGGCGGTTTTGAGCCGTTCATAGAGGATGCGTTCGTGGGCGGCGTGCATGTCCACCAGCACCAGGCCCCTGGCGTTCTGGGCCAGGATGTAGATGCCGTGCAACTGGGCCAGGGCGTAGCCCAGGGGTGGGGCGCTGTCGCTGGGCACGGGCGGCAGGCCGGGGCTGAAGCGAGGCGAGGTCTGGCCAGCGCCCGGGCCGGACAGGCCGGAGGGCGCGACTGGCCGGGCGCTTTGAGCGAAGGCCAGGTAGGCGGAGGTGGCGGGTTCCTGCATGCCCAGTCCGGGTTGGTGGCGCGGCATGGGCGGGCTGCCGTGGGAGCTGTAACGCGCCAGGCTGACCGGGGCCGGGGGGGTGGGAATGAGCGCGGCAGAGGCCGCCGGGGCGGCGCCGGTTTCCCCGGTTGCGCTATGGATGGCGGTGGCCAGGGTGCGCTGCACGCAGTGGAAGACGAACTGGTGCACGGCGCGGGCATCCCGGAAGCGCACTTCGGTCTTGGCCGGATGCACATTCACATCCACGGCGCAAGGGTCGATGGCCAGGAACAGGCACAGGCTGGGCTGGCGGCTGCCGTGCAGCACGTCCCGGTAGGCTTCGCGCAGGGCGTGGCCGATCACCTTGTCGCGCACGAAGCGGCCATTGACGAAGGTGTATTGGGCGTCCTTGGCCTGGCTGGCCCAGGTGGGGTCGATGATCAGGCCGGCGAGCGCAAGGGGGCCGGCCGCGACGTTGACGGAACGGGCCTGGCCGACGAATTCCTCACCAAGGATGGCGCGTATCCGCTGTTCCAGATTGGCCCGGGGCAGTTGCAGGCTGGTGCGGCCGTTGTGGGTCAGGGTGAAGGCCACGTCCGGATGAGCCAGGGCGATGCGCTTGAAATATTCGGCGCAATGGCTAAATTCGGTGCCTTCGGACTTGAGGAATTTGCGCCGGGCCGGGGTGTTGTAATACAGGTCGCGCATTTCCACCACGGTGCCGGCCATCAGGGCGGCAGGCTCGGGCTCGGCGCCGGATCCGGCCCCGAGTTTCCAGGCGTGGTCGCTACCCCGGGCCCGGCTGGTGAGGCTGAGGCGGGCCACGGAGGCCACCGAGGCCAGGGCTTCACCGCGAAATCCCAGGCTGGTCACGCCTTCCAGATCAGCCAGGGAGCCGATCTTGGAGGTGGCGTGGCGGGTCAGGGCCAGGGCCAGGTCTTCCCGGGCAATGCCGCAGCCGTCATCGGTGATGCGGATCAGTTTCACCCCCCCTTCTTCCAGGTGCACCTGAATCGCCGTGCTGCCGGCATCCAGGGCGTTTTCCAATAGTTCCTTCAGGACCGAGGCGGGGCGTTCCACCACTTCACCGGCGGCAATCTGGCTGATCAGCAGGTCGGGGAGCGCGTGGATGCGGGGCAGGGGGCGGGAGGGGCTTTCGGGCATGGGCAGATTATACCTTGGGGTAGAATGCTGGTTTTCATACCCGGGTCTGTCATGGAATTCATCACCCAGTTCATCGATATCGTCCTGCATCTGGACACACATCTGGCGGTCTTGATGGGGCAGTATGGCGGGTGGATCTACGCCATCCTCTTTTTCTGCATCTTTGCCGAAACGGGTTTCGTGGTGACGCCCTTCCTGCCTGGCGATTCCCTGCTGTTCGTGGCCGGTGCCCTGGCGGCCCTGGGCGGCATGGATATCTGGATTCTGGTGGGGATGCTTTCCCTGGCGGCGGTGCTGGGCAATTTGCTGAATTACCAGATTGGCCGTTATCTCGGCCCCAAGGTGTTTCAGTGGGAGAATTCCCGCCTCTTCAACAAGGCGGCGCTGCTGAAGACCCATATTTTTTATGAGCAGCATGGCGGCAAGACCCTGGTGCTGTCCCGCTTTTTGCCCTTGTTCCGTACCTTTGCGCCCTTTGTGGCGGGCATCGGCGGCATGCCTTATGGCCGGTTTGCTGTCTTTAACCTGGCCGGGGGCCTGGGCTGGGTGTTTTCCCTGTGTTTTGCCGGTTACTGGTTTGGCAACCTGCCCTGGATCCGCCAGAATCTTTCGCTGGTGATCGTCGCCATCATCGCGATTTCCCTGTTGCCGGCGCTGATTGCTTATCTGAAACACAGCAAGGCGTCATGCGGCGCGACCTGATCCATGAACCGGGCGGGCGGCATCGCCATCTGGCGGTCGAACGCGGGTTGGGCCGGGTCATCGGCCGGCTTGATTTTCTGGCCCATATTTTTCTGGCCCATATCGTGGCGGACGAGAATGGGCGGGCGGTGCGTCGCGCCCCCCATGCCCTGGCCGCCTCCTTTTGCTTGCCGGTGGGGTTGTTGAAATGAAGCGCATCGTCATCCTGATTTCCGGGCGTGGCAGCAATATGGAGGCCATGATCCGGGCCCGGGACCGGGGCGAGTTGCCGGGTCTGGAAATCGCCGCCGTGTTGGCCAACCGGCCTGATGCCCGGGGGCTGGAGACGGCGGCGGCGGCCGGCATCGCCACCCAGGTGCTGGATCACAAGGCCTTTGCCGACCGCGAGGCTTTCGATGCCGCCCTGGGCGAGGCCATCGACGGGTTTCAAGCCGATCTGGTGGTGCTGGCGGGCTTCATGCGCGTGCTCACCGCAGGTTTCGTGCGCCGCTTCGAGGGGCGTCTGCTCAATATCCATCCTTCCTTGCTGCCGGCCTTTCCCGGCTTGCATACCCATCAGCGGGCGCTGGACGAAGGGGTACGCATCCACGGCTGCACCGTGCATTTCGTGACCCCGGCCCTGGACCATGGCCCGGTGGTGATCCAGGCGGCTGTGCCGGTACTGGAGGGCGACGACGAAGCCGCCCTGGCGGCCCGGGTACTGGCCCAGGAGCATGTGATTTATCCCCGCGCCGTGCGCTGGTTTGTGGAAGGGCGGCTGCATCTGGAAAACGGCCGGGTGCGGGTGGATGGCCAGCAGCAGGACGGCACGCTGCAGGCCCCTCTGCTGGCCTGATGCCCCGGGTTCTGGTCGCGGCCCTGGCCGTTTCCCTGCTCTTGCACGGGGTCATCCTGTGGCTCACGGTGGCAGACCTGGCGCCTCTGATTGAGCCCAGGGCAAGTCCGCCGCTCCAGGCGACGCTGATGCCTTCCGCTGCGCTAGCCCGGAAGAAAATCCCGCCCTTGCCGGCGCCGGGCGTAGGCAAGAAGTCCAGGAACAAGGCGGCTCCCTCGCGGCCAGTGCAAGCCAGCACAGCGCCGAAGGTCGTGCGCATGGAGTCGCTCCCCCAGCCCCCGCTGGTGGCGGACCCTGGGCCGGCGGGGCCGGAACAAACCGGAACTGAAGCGGCGGGGCCGGAACAAGCCGGAACTGAAGCGGCGGGGCCGGAACAAGCCGGAACTGAAGCGGCGGGGCCGGA
>JANLJE010000030.1:50996-54498 GCA_029255645.1 Comamonadaceae bacterium
ACAAGCCGGCGCAGGGGCGGCGGCGCCGGCCAACTTCCCGCCCCAGGGCGAGATCCGCTACAAGGTGTTCCGGGGCGAACGGGGCCTGGAGGTGGGGCGGGCCAGCCAGCACTGGGAAATCGCCGAGGGGCATTATGTGTTGCGGGCCTTGACCGAGACCAGCGGTCTGGCTGCCTTGATCAAGCCCATCCGTCTGGAAACCGAAAGCCGGGGCCTGGTGGATCGCCAGGGCCTGAGGCCGGAACATTTCCGGGTGCTCAGGAACGGCGTGGCCGATGGTGGAAGTGCCGATTTCGATTGGTCCGGCGGGCAGGTTAGAATCGAAGGCTTGGGTGAGCATCCTTTGGCGCCGGGCAGCCAGGATCTGCTCAGTCTGCATTACCAGCTGGCCTACCTGCCCGGCCTGGAAAACGGAGTGGCTTTCCGGGTGGTCACCGGCAAGAAGTATGAACTGTTTCATTTCGATGCCATGGGGGAGGAGATGCTGGATACACCGGCCGGCAGCTTTCGCACCTTGCATCTGCAATCCCTGGGCAGCAGCCGCACGGAACTCTGGCTGGCCCTGGACCATTTCTTGTTGCCTGTAAGAATCCGCCACACGGACAGGAAGGGAAACCTGTTCGATCAGGTGGCGGTGCAATTGAATCTGGCGGCTCCCCTTCCCGAATGATTTGTTGACTGGAAATACCATGAACCGAGCGCCGCGCCTGACACCTGCCTTGTTTGTCCATGCCGAGCGACTGCTGCTGCAGCTGTTGACCTTTGACTATCCTGCTGACGGGGTGCTGTCCCGCTATTTTCGGGAGCACCGCAACCTGGGTCAGAACGAGCGGGGGTTTCTGGCCGAATTGCTGTTTTCCATCCTGCGGCATCTGCGCAGCCTCAAGGCCCGTTGTGATGGCGAAGCCACCCAGCGGCATCTGTTGCTGGCGGCGCTGGTGATGCAGGGTTACCCGCCGCGCGAACTGGAACTGGTGGCCCGGCCAGCAGAACTGGAGTGGATGGGGCAGATCGAGGGCTTTGATGCGGCGGGCCTTGGCCCGGCCGAGCAACTGGATCTGCCGGACTGGCTGTATGAGAAGCTGGTGGCCCAATGGGGGGAAGTCGAAGTGCTGCCCCTGGTTCAGGCCCTGAACCGGCCGGCGCCGCTGGACCTGCGCGTCAATGAACTGAAGTCCAGCCGCAAGGCGGTGCTGGAGCGCCTTCAGGCAGACGGGATTGCCTGCGAGGCGGGACGTTTCTCGCCCATGGCCATCCGCCTGGCGGAGAAGCCGGCCCTGTCCCGTTATCCCCTGTTCCAGGAAGGGGTGATCGAGGTCCAGGATGAGGGCAGTCAGTTGCTGGGCTTGCTGCTGGCGCCCAGGCGGGGCGAAATGGTGGTGGATTTCTGCGCCGGGGCGGGCGGCAAGACCCTGCTCCTGGGGGCCCTGATGCGCAACACCGGGCGGCTGTATGCCTTTGATGTGTCGGAGAAGCGGCTCTCCAATCTCAAGCCGCGGCTGGCCCGTTCCGGGCTTTCGAATGTGCATCCGGTGCGCATCGAGTCGGAGCGGGACATCAAGATCAAGCGGCTGGCGGGCAAGATCGACCGGGTGCTGGTGGATGCCCCTTGTTCCGGCCTGGGCACCTTGCGCCGCAATCCCGATCTGAAATGGCGCCAGACCCCGGAGGGGGTGGCGGAACTGACCGTCAAGCAGGCTTCCATTCTCGCGGCGGCGGCGCGTCTGGTGAAACCCGGTGGGCGTCTGGTCTATGCCACCTGCAGCCTGTTGCAAGAAGAAAATGAGGCCATCGTCGCGGCCTTCCTGGCCGCCAGCCCCGAATTCAGGATCGTGCCCGTGGCCCGGGAACTGGAAGCCCTGGGCTGGCAGGCGCCAGGGGAATGCCTGCAGTTGCTGCCCCATGTGCAGGGTACGGATGGATTTTTCGCCGCCCTTCTGGAGCGTCGGCAAGGATGAGTTCGATGAAAAAAAACGAGGCGGGCCCGACCCATCTGCTGCTTGATCTCTGGCATGACCTGCAGCAGCCTGACATCTATTGGCAGTTGATCGCGTTGCTGGCCTGTCTGGGCCTGGCCTGGGGGCTGGCGGCTCTGCTGCAGCGGCGCGCTCCGGATCGCCAGGGGTTGCTGAAGGTCCTGCAGGCGCAGGCTTTCCCGCTGCTGGCGTTGGTGCTGCTGGTTGCAGAGCGGGCGGCGCTGGAGGCGTTCATGAACGTCCATGTCATCAAGGTGGCGGTGCCGCTGCTGCTTTCCCTGACGGTGGTGCGGGCGGTGCATCACATGTTGCGGCGCAGTTTCCCCAAGGCCCTCTGGCTGCATTCCGTTGGCAAGTTCTTTTCCATTCTGATCTGGGGCTGGCTGGCCCTGTATCTGACCGGAGCGTCTACGGAAATCATCGACGCCCTGGAAACCGTCAGCTTCAAGATGGGCAAGCAGGAAGTCAATCTGTGGATGATCCTGAACGGCGCGGTGGTGATGGTGCTGACCCTGCTGGCCTCGCTCTGGGCGGCGAGCCTGGTGGAGTCCCGGCTGATGGGGGCGAGCGATCTGGACTCGTCGTTACGCATCGTCCTGATACGAGTGAGCAAGGCCCTGTTCGTCATGCTGGCGGTGATGCTGAGCTTCTCCATGGTGGGCCTCGACATCACTGCCTTGTCGGTGTTCACCGGGGCCCTGGGCGTGGGCCTGGGCCTGGGGCTGCAAAAGATTGCCAGCAATTATGTGGCGGGCTTCATCATCCTGCTGGACCGCTCCATCCGCCTGGGTAACCTGATCCAGATCGATGCCAATACAACGGGCGTGGTGACCGAAATCACCACGCGTTATACGGTCTTGCGCAATCTGGTCGGGGTGGAATTCATCGTCCCCAACGAGGCTTTGGTGGCCAGCATCGTCCAGAACCAGACCTTCACCGATTCCCGGGTGCGGGTGGGGACTTCGGTAGCGGTGGCTTATTCCGCCGATCTGGAAAAGGCCGTGGCCCTGTTGGAGGAGATTGCCCGGAATCACCCCCGGGTGTTGCCGGACCCGGCCCCGCTGGCGCTGGTGGTGATGTTTGCAGATAGCGGCATCAACCTTGACCTGGGGTTCTGGATCAATGATCCGGACCAGGGAACCGGGATCTTGCGCTCCGAGATCAATATGGAAATCTGGCGCCGCTTCCGTCAGGAAGGCATCGAGATTCCTTTCCCGCAACGAGAGGTGCGGCTGCTGGGCGGAGGGGGCTGCAACTGCTGCCACGGTGCCGGGCCGGAATGATCCTGTTTCCGGCAGTTGATCTCAGGTCAATCTGCGCAACGCCAGACTGGCAGCCAGTTTCAACGAATGAGCAGGAGTCCCCTGATGGGTGAAGCAAAAAGACGGGAAAAGCGGTGCTGACGCAGGCTCTGCAGGCCATGGCGGTGGACACGCCAGGCGGACGAATCCACGTGCAGTGGGACTCACGACCAGGAATCCACGGCCAGGAATCCACGGCCAGGAATCCACGGCCAGGAATCCACG
>JANLJE010000031.1 GCA_029255645.1 Comamonadaceae bacterium
CCCTCCCCTCTGAACATGGCCAGACTATCACACAGGAATGAGGTCGGGGGCGATCGAAACAGGGCTTGGCAGGGTAGGAATATGGGGATCGAGGCGTCAAGAGTCGAGTAAATGGAGGGCAAAAGATTGCCGCCATCGCGCTCGCGCACAGCCAGACCCCGGTTACGCGCAATACCTCGGACTCCGAAGGCATTGACGGCTTGCAGATCGCCAAGCCGGGGCTGACAAAGCCATGACCCTCCCCTTCGCCCGCCAGGACATCCCCGGCCAGTTCTGCTTCCCCGCACCGGCCTGGGTCCAGATGGCCATACAAGAAGCGCCGGCATCCGCTCTGTGCGCCACCTCCGGCGCCGGCAACTATCTGGATATTCCACGGTATCGACGTGCCATCTGCTGCATTGCGGTAAAATCCCGCCCCATCATGATCTATTCCCTGCTGCGTCGCGTTTTGTTTTCCATGGATGCCGAAAAGGCGCACGGCATCGCCCTGAATGGCATTTCCTTACTTCAGGCCAGCGGCCTTTCCGGACTGGTATCGGATCGCCCGGTGGACGACCCGGTGGAAGTCATGGGCATCCGCTTCCCGAACCGGGTGGGCCTGGCCGCCGGACTGGACAAGAACGGCGCCCACATCGACGGCCTGGCGGCCCTGGGTTTCGGTCATATCGAAATCGGCACGACCACGCCCCGGCCCCAGGCGGGCAATCCCAAGCCCCGCATTTTCCGCATCCCGGAAGCCCGGGCCATCATCAACCGCATGGGCTTCAACAACGGCGGTGTCGATGCCCTGCTAGCCAATGTGCGCAAGGCGGAATTTCCCAAAAAGGGCGGTGTCCTGGGCATCAACATCGGCAAGAACGCCGACACGCCCATGGAAATGGCCGCCGAGGATTACCTGACCTGCCTGGACAAGGTGTATGGCCAGGCCAGCTATGTGACCGTCAATATTTCCAGTCCCAACACCAGGAACCTGCGCGAACTGCAGCAGGACGAGGCCCTGGACGACCTGCTGGCCCGCCTCAAGGCCGCCCAGCAGCGGCTGGCCGACCAGCATGGCCGCTACGTGCCCCTGGTCCTGAAGATCGCCCCGGATCTGGACGACCCGCAGATCGGCACGATTGCCGCCGCCCTGAAGCGGCACCGGATGGACGGGGTGATCGCCACCAACACCACCTTGTCCCGCCCCGGCGTGGAAAACCTGCCCAATGGCAACGAAGCCGGCGGCCTTTCCGGCGCCCCGGTATTCCGCATTTCCACCACCGTGCTGGGCAAGCTGGCCCATGCCCTGGCCGGGGAAGTACCCCTCATCGGCGTGGGCGGCATCATGAAGGGCGAAGACGCCCGGGCCAAGATTTCAGCCGGCGCCAGCCTGGTACAGATTTACAGCGGCTTCATCTACCGCGGGCCGGAACTGGTGCGGGAAGCCGCCGAAAGCCTGCGCACCCAGGCAAAACCACATTGAAATCAGTGACTTTACCTGCTGAACCTCGATACCTTCGCGGTTGTCTGAGCCAAGATCAGGCCTCATAATCCCGGCCCCTGCTTTTGCCTTCTCACCTGCACCCCCTGAATATGGCCCACTATCTCTTTCTGCTTATCGGCGCCGTGCTGGTCAACAACGTCGTCCTGGTGAAGATCCTGGGCCTCTGCCCCTTCATGGGCGTCTCCAGGAAGCTGGAAACCGCCTACGGCATGGGTGCCGCGACCACCTTCGTGCTGACCCTGGCGACCGGCGCCAGCTTCGTCATCGACCATTACCTGCTGATTCCCTTCGGCCTGGAATACCTGCGCACCCTCTCCTTCATCGTCACCATTGCCGCCATCGTGCAATTGACCGAGATGGTGATTGCCAAGACCTCCCCCACCCTGCAGCAGACCCTGGGCATCTACCTGCCCCTGATCACCACCAACTGCGCCGTGCTGGGCGTTCCCCTGATCAATATTTCCCACCGCTATGGTTTCGTGGAATCCCTGCTGTTCGGGGCTGGCAGTGCGGTGGGCTTCTCCCTGGTGCTGGTGCTGTTTGCCGGCATCCGCGAGCGGGTGGAAACCGCCGATGTGCCGACCCCCTTCAAGGGCGCCGCCATCGCCATGGTCACCGCCGGGCTCATGAGCCTGGCCTTCATGGGCTTCGCCGGACTGGATCGCTACTGACATGGATCTGCTGATAGCCATTGCCGTGATGGCCCTGGGAGCCGTGGTGCTGGGGGCGGCACTGGGTTACGCCTCGATCAAGTTCAAGGTGGAAGGGGACCCCATCGTCGAGAAGATCAACGCCATCCTGCCCCAGACCCAGTGCGGCCAGTGCGGCTTTCCCGGCTGCAAACCCTACGCCGAAGCCATCGCCAGGGGCGAGGCGGAGATCAATCAGTGTCCCCCCGGTGGCGACGAGGGCGTCAGGAAGCTGGCCGACCTGCTGGGCAAGGAATACCAGCCCCTTTCCGCCGAACATGGGCAAGAAAAGCCCAAGGCCGTGGCCGTGATCCGGGAGGAACTTTGTATCGGTTGCACCCTGTGCATCCAGGCCTGCCCGGTCGATGCCATCGTCGGGGCCCCCAGGCAGACACACACGGTGGTGGAATCCCTGTGCACCGGCTGCGAACTGTGCATCAAGCCCTGCCCGGTGGAATGCATCGACATGGTGCCGGTGCCGGAAACCCTGGAAAACTGGAAGTGGAAGTATCCCGTGATTGCCATCAAGCCGGCTGAAAACCGGAAGTCCGCCTGAGACCCGGCCATGTTGCAGAAACTGTTCAAATTCAAGGGCGGCATCAAACCGGCCTACAACAAGCAGCAATCGGTCACCGAGCCCATCGCCCAGGCCCCCCTGCCGACCCGGCTAGTGATTCCCCTGCACCAGAGCATCGGCGGTACGCCGCGGCCCGTGGTGGCGGTCGGCGATCACGTCCTGAAAGGCCAGTTGATCGGCGAGGCGGACGGCTGGATTTCCGCTGCCGTGCATGCCTCCACCTCCGGCACCGTGGTCGCGATCGGCCCGCGGATCGTCCCCCACCCCTCGGGCCTGCCCATCGACTGCGTCGTCATCGCACCGGACGGAGAGGACCGCTGGATCGACCACCAGCCCCTGGACTACAAGTCCATGGAACCGGAAGCCGTGCGGGAATACCTGCAGCAATCCGGTGTCGTGGGCCTGGGCGGCGCCGTATTCCCCAGCCACGCCAAGCTGACCCCCTCGCAAACCGTACCCATGGCCGAGCTGGTGATCAACGGCGCCGAGTGCGAACCCTGGATCACCTGCGATGACCTGCTCATGCGCGAGCGGGCCGACGAAATCGTCGCCGGCATCGGCCTGTTCCGGGACCTGCTGCAGCCGCAAAAGGTGCTGATCGGCATCGAGGACAACAAGCCCGAAGCCATCGCCGCCATGATGGCCGCGGTCAAGGCCGCCGGCGAAACTCATGAAGTCATCGCCGTGCCGACCCTGTACCCGGCAGGCGGGGCCAAACAGTTGATCCGGGTGCTGACCGGCAAGGAAGTCCCCGCCGCCAAGCGCTCCACCGATCTGGGTGTCCAGTGTTTCAACGTAGCCACCGCCTGGGCCGCCTGGCGGGCCGTGGCCCACGGGGAGCCGGTAATCAGCCGCATCGTCACCCTCACCGGCAACACGGAACGGCCGCGCAACTGGGAAGTGCGGATCGGCACCCCCATCGACGAGCTGCTGAAACTGGCCGGCCCCAGGGCCGATACGGACGGGGTCATCATGGGTGGCCCCATGATGGGTTTCCTGATTCCCGCCCCGGACGTGCCGGTGATCAAGGCCACCAACTGCCTGATTGCCCATTCCCCCACCCTGTTTCCCCCCAAGCCGCCCGAGATGCCCTGCATCCGCTGTGGCGAGTGCGCCCGGGCCTGTCCCCACGAGTTGCAGCCTTTCGAGCTGTACTGGTGGAGCCGCGCCAAAAACTTCGGCAAGGCCCAGGAATACAACCTGTTCGACTGTATCGAATGCGGCTGTTGTTCCTACGTCTGCCCGGCCCATATTCCCCTGGTTCAGTATTTCCGTTTCGCCAAGAGTGAAATCTGGGCCCGGGAAAAGGACAGGAAAATGGCCGAGGGTGCCAAGGAACGCTTCGAATTCAAGCAGTTCCGGGACGAGCGGGAAAAAGCCGAGAAAGCCGAAAAACTGGCCAGGGCCGCTGCCGCCCAGGCCGCCAGGAAAGCCGCCGAAGCCGCTCCCGCCGCAAGCAGCAAGGGAGGAGCCGCTCCCGCCGCGCCCCCGGCGGACGATCCCGAAGCCACCAGGAAGGCCACCATCGCCGCCGCCCTGGAGCGAGCCCGGGCCCAGCGGGCCGCCGTGCAGCCAAAGAACACGGAAACCGTTTCCCCCGAACAAGCCAGGGAAATCGCCGCCATCGACGCCCTGCGCATCCAGGCCGGCCTGCAGGCCGAACCGGAAGCCCCGGCCATGGCGGCCCTTGAACCCCATGCCCGCAAGGACGCCTGAACCCCATGGAAATCATCACCTCTCCCCACATCCTCAAGCCCGTGAGCATCACCCGGGTGATGGGCCTGGTCGGCCTGGCCCTGGTTCCCGGCATTGCCGTCTATACCGCCCTGATCGGCCCGGCAATCCTGATCCAGCTGGCCATTGCCAGCCTCGCCGCCCTGGCTTTTGAAACCCTGATGCTGCGCCTGCAGAACAAACCCGTCAGCCCCTTCCTGAAGGATGGCTCGGCCCTGGTCACTGCCTGGCTGATCGCCCTCACCTTCCCGCCCCTGTCGCCCTGGTGGCTGACCGTGACCGGCGTGTTCCTTGCCATCGTGGTGGCCAAACAGCTCTATGGCGGTCTCGGCCAGAACCCCTTCAACCCGGCCATGATCGCCTTTGCCACCTGCATTGTCGCCTTCCCGGCCCTGATGTCCCAGTGGCCGGCCCAGGGTCTGGCCCTCGGCTTCGGCCAGCAGCTGGACGTGATTCTCGGCCTTACGCCCCGGCTGGACGCGCTCACCGCCGCCACCCCCCTCGATGCCCTGAAGACCGCCCTGAAAATGGATCGCGTTGATGCCAGCATCCAGGATCTGCTCAGCAACCAGAATCTGTACGGCACCTTTGCCGGCCGGGGCTGGGAATGGATCACCGCAGCCTACCTGCTGGGCGGCCTGTTTCTGCTCGGCAAGCGCATCATCACCTGGCATGTGCCGGCAGCCTTCATCATCGGCATGGCCGCCGTCTCCACCCTGTGCTGGAGCATTGACCCGGCCCGTTTTGCCGACCCGCTGTTCCACCTCTTTTCCGGTGGTGCCATGCTGGGGGCCTTTTTCATCGCCACGGACCCGGTTTCCGGCTGCACTACCCCCCGGGGCAAACTGATCTTCGGCTGTGGCGCCGGGATACTCGCGTACCTGATCCGGGTCTTTGGCGCCTTCCCCGACGGGATCGCCTTCGCCGTGCTGATCATGAACCTCTGCGCCCCCATCATCGACCTGCTCAACCAGCCCGCCATCTTCGGCAAGAAAGCAGCACCATGAGCGAAGCACGCACCTATACGGCGCCGGCCATGGCCCTCCGTACCGCATTGATCCTGTTCATTTTCGTGGTGCTGTTCACCGCCCTGCTGGCCGGCGCCTACCAATGGACCAAGCCGGCCATCGAGGCTTCGGCCGCCGCCGAAAAAATGAAATTCATCAATGAAGTGCTACCCGCCGGAAGCTACGACAACGACCTGCTGAACGATACCCTCGAGCTGCCTCCCACCCCGGAACTGGGCCTGACCACGAGCAGCAAGGTCTACCGGGCCCGCCTGGCCGGCCAGCCCGCCGCCCTGGTGCTGGAAGCCGTGGCCCCCGATGGTTATGCCGGTGAAATCCGTCTGGTGCTGGGCATCACGGCTGCCGGCGATGTGACCGGTGTGCGCGTGGTGCAGCACAAGGAAACCCCGGGCCTGGGCGACTACATCGACCCCAAGAAGGACAAGAACAAGGCCGAACCCTGGATCGACCAGTTTGCCGGCCTCAACTATCCGCAAGTGGCCGAGCGCGAGTGGAAGGTGAAAAAGGATGGAGGCCGCATCACCTACCGTACCGGTGCCACCGTCACCCCCCGTGCCGTTTCCGGCGCCGTGTTCCGGGCTGCCCGCTACGCCATGACCCATCGGAACGAACTCTTTGCCCAGGAGGCCCAATGATCACCCAGGAAGAATTCCGCAAGATCGCCCAGAACGGCGTCTGGCGCCAGAACACCAGCCTCGTCCAGATTCTCGGCCTGTGCCCCCTGCTGGCCGTGACCACCAACTTGGTGAATGGAGTGATGCTCTCCCTCGCCACCATCCTGGTGATGGCTCTTGCCAATGTGGCGGTCGCCAGCCTGCGCAACTGGATTCCCCACGAAATCCGCATTCCGGTGTTCATCCTGATCGTCGCCGCCCTGGTGACCGTGGTGGATCTGCTCTTCAATGCCCAGCTGCACGCGCTGTATCTGGTGCTGGGCATCTTCATCCCGCTCATCGTCACCAACTGCATCGTGCTGGCCCGGGTGGAAGCCTTTGCCGCCAAGAACCCGCCGCTGCAATCCACCCTGGACGGCGTGTTCATGGGCGTCGGCATGCTGTGGACCCTGGCCCTGCTGGGTGCCTTGCGGGAACTGATCGGCAACGGCACCCTGCTGGAAGGCATCGACATGGTGATTCCCGGCGCCCATCCCATCTTGCTGCTGCCCGCCGATTACCCGGGTTTCCTGCTCGCCATCCTGCCTCCTGGCGCCTTCATCCTGCTGGGTTGCCTGATCGCCTGGAAAAACTGGACAGATGCCCGGGTTGCCGCCCGCAAGCCAAAACGGCTCACGGCAGAATCGGCCAGCATCGACGCCGCACCGGCACGCTGAACGAACGGGGCCGGGTTGTGAACAAGCAGAAACGGGCAGAACTCTATGCCCGCCTGAAGGCGGCCAATCCAGCCCCCACCACGGAACTGGAATACGCCAGCCCCTTTCAACTGCTGATCGCCGTGCTGCTCTCGGCCCAGGCCACCGACGTGGGGGTGAACAAGGCTACCCGCAAACTGTTTGCCGCCGCCCCCACGCCAGAAGCCATGCAGACCCTGGGAGAAGAAGGCCTGATGGACCACATCAAGACCATCGGCCTCTACAAGACCAAGGCGAAAAACACCATCGCCACCTGCCGCCTGCTGCTGGAAAGGCACGGAGGCCAGGTACCGGAAAACCGTGAAGCCCTGGAGGCCCTGCCCGGTGTCGGCAGAAAGACGGCCAACGTCGTGCTCAACACCGCCTTCGGCCACCCCACCATCGCCGTGGATACCCATATCTTCCGGGTCGCCAACCGCACCGGCCTGGCTCCCGGCAAGGATGTGCGCGAAGTGGAAGAAAAGCTGGTCAAGACCACGCCGGCTGAATACCGCCTCGATGCCCACCACTGGCTGATCCTGCATGGCCGCTATGTCTGCAAGGCAAGAAAGCCGGAATGCGGCCGTTGCTGCCTCTTCGAGCTCTGCGAATGGAAGGCCAAGGCCCCATGAAGCATGAAGGCCGCCACCGGACGGGCGCCAGACGATGCCCTCGGCCCCGCCTGGCGGCACTTGAAGTCCGGGAGAAACCAGCCGCCCGGCAGACCCGGCTGGGCGCCGGCGGGGACAGCCCGATGATTTGCCCCCATCCAGACGGCGGCGCCCGCTTGCTGCACAATAGCATCGTCACCGCCCTGTTCAATCGAGAGAACCGACATGTTTACCCCCTCCCGCGATGAAGTCCGGCGCTTTTTCTGCAGCGCCTGGAAAAAGCACCAGGAACGCCTGCCGCTGGCCGGCGCCGAAGTCACCGCCGCCGACGTGGCGGCCCGGCACCCGGAATATCACCTCTTGCTCTCCCAGCCGGAAGCGGCCCTGCAGGGGGAATGGACACCGGAAGGCGGCGCCATGAATCCCTTCTTGCATCTTTCCATGCACCTGGCCATTGCCGAACAGCTCTCCATCGACCAGCCGCCCGGCATCCGTGCCGCGTTCAGCCGCCTGGTCCAGCGCATGGACGCTCATGCCGCCGAGCATGTCTTGCTGGAATGTCTGGGTGAAGTGCTCTGGAGCGCCCAGCAACGAGGCGGCATGCCAGACAGCGACCGCTATCTCGAAAAAGTCCTGCAGCACACCACCTGACACCCCCTCCATCGATCCAGCCTGCCCTCCACGGATGCCAAAAAGGACCCGCCGGGGAAACGGACCCGCCGGAAAAAAGGACCCGCCGGGGAAGAGTACCCACCAGGAAACCGGGTGAGCCGCGGGCTACCCTTGCAATCAGATCGGCTTGTTGGGAATGGTGTAGTTATTCTGGGTCATCAGATCAATCCCACATTCGAGCTGTTCGACCCAGTCAATGAAGTCCTTGACCGCCTTCTTGCCCACGAAACGGCAACCGTGCTGGGGCACGACCTGCTCGATGTCCAGCTGACGCACCATATTGGCCCAGTAGCGGCAGACCTTGCCCGTGACGATGTAGCGCTTGTGAAAGCCGATCATGTAGGGCACATGGCTGGCGAAGTCGGTGATGGGCTCGTCCGCCTTTTCGTGGGACACGAGGGAGGTGCCCAGGTCACCCGAAAAAAGAATCCTGGCGATGGGATCGTAGAACTGGAAATTGCCTTCGGCATGCATGAAGTGGCCGGGCAGCGCGAGAATCTTGCATTGCCCCAGGGGAATCACGGCGCCCTCGTCAGGAATGCCGATGATGCGGTTGGAAACGTCGCGGCCCGTGGTGAAATGGGGCACGAAGCGGGTCCATAGGGAGGAAATCATCACCTTGCAGTTGGAGGCCACAAACCACTTGTTCACCGAGGCGATGATGTCCGGGTCCGGGTGGGAAGCCAGAATGTAGTCCAGGTCCCTGGACGAGAAATACTTCTGCATGTCCATCAGCAGCCCCGTGTAGGTCATGTTGCCCCCCGGGTCCACCAGGGCACCATGGCCGCTGTCGGCGATCAGGAACTGGTTGCACTGCACGGCCAGATCGGTCTTTTCATCCACCAGATCATAGAAGGCATGGACCACATGATTACCATCGTTGTAAAGCTCAACAGCCATGATTTTCCCCAAATTTTGACGGCGTATTATCCATCATGAATGACAGTTCCGGTTGACCGGCATCAAGCCCCCTCGTCAGCCGGCGGGGCGACCCGCACCACCTCTTCCAGGGAAGTGATGCCGGCCGCCACCTTGAGGGCGCCGGAAATACGCAAGGGGCGCATGCCCTCGCGGCAGGCCTGGTCGCGTATCTTGGCCACATCGGTTTCCTTGCCCAGCAGTTTGCGCAGTTCCGGGCTCATCAACAGTAATTCATAAACTCCCACCCGGCCCCTGAAACCGGTCATGCGGCATTCCAGACAACCTGCCGGATGGTAGATCCGGGCCGGCTCGCTGGCCTTCCAGGGCAGCACCAGGCTGCGCCAGACCTGCTGGTCCGTTTCCGTCATGGGCGCGGGCTTCTTGCAGTGCGGGCAGAGGGTGCGCACCAGGCGCTGGGCCATCACCCCCAGCAGGGTAGCGTTGATGAGGTAGGCCGGCATGCCCAGATCCTGCAGCCGGGTGATGGCCGAAGGCGCATCGTTGGTATGCAGGGTGGACAGCACCAGGTGGCCGGTGAGGGCGGCCTGAATGGCCATTTCCGAAGTTTCCAGGTCACGGATTTCACCGATCATGATGATGTCCGGGTCCTGGCGCATCAGGGCCCGCACCCCTTCGGCAAAGTCCATTTCCACACTGTGCTGCACCTGCACCTGATTGAAGGCCGGCTCGATCATTTCGATCGGGTCCTCGATGGTGCACACATTCACCTCGGGAGTGGCCAGCTGCTTCAGGGTGGAATACAAGGTGGTGGTCTTGCCCGAGCCCGTGGGGCCAGTGACCAGGATGATGCCGTTGGGCCGGGAGGTCATTTCGCCCCAGCGGGAAAGATCGTCCTCGGAAAAGCCCAGTTCCTTGAAATCCCGCACCAGCACGTCCGGGTCGAAAATCCGCATCACCAGCTTTTCGCCAAAGGCCGTGGGCAGGGTGGAAAGCCGCAGCTCCACCTCGTCGCCGTCCGGCATGCGGGTCTTGATGCGGCCATCCTGGGGGCGGCGCTTCTCGATCACGTCCATGCGGCCCAGGAGCTTGATGCGGCTGGTCATGGCCGTCATCACCGCCATGGGGATCTGGTACACCTGATGCAGCACCCCGTCGATGCGAAAGCGCACGATGCCCATGTCGCGCCGGGGTTCGATGTGGATGTCGGAGGCGCGCTGGTCGAAGGCATACTGCCAGAGCCAGTCCACGATATGGACGATGTGCTGGTCGTTGGCATCCAACTGGCGATTGGTACGCCCCAGTTCCACCAGTTGCTCGAAGCTGGAAAGGCTGCCCCCCTGCCCTCCCGCCTGCGCCGCCTTCTTCACCGACTTGGCGAGGTTGAAGAATTCCACCAGATAGCGGCTCACATCCGCCGGATTGGCCAGCACCCGGCGGATCTTCTTCTTGAGGATGTGTTCGAGCTCTTTTTCCCACTCGCGCAGGAAAGGCTCGGACGTGGCAATCACCACCTCGCGCAGGTCGATGCCGATGGGCAGGATGGAAAAGCGGGCTGCGTAGGCGCTGGAAACCACATCCGCCACGCCGGTAAAGTCGATCTTGAGCGGGTCGATATGCTGGTAAGGCAAACCCACCTTGGCGGCCAGCCACTCGGTCAGGTTTTCCAGGTTCAGGGGTTTGTTGGGGGGCACCAGGCTCCGCCACTTCTGCTCGGCCACCAGGATCAGGGGATGGGTGTTACCCCCCTTGAGTTGCCGCTCCACCTTCAGGGCATCCGCATCCGGCTTCGCCACCAGCCCGTCCGCCACCAGCCATTCCAGGATCTCGGGCAGGTTGAGGCGGTGCTCATGGGTAGGAAGGGAGTTCATGCCAAACAGGAAAGAATGGGGGGAGAACTATAACACGGACATGAAAACAACAGGCTCCAGCGCCGCCCGCCAGCGCGCCAGCTTGGCCGCAAACGGCAAGGTATAAGCCGGGCTGGAAGAGGGCAGCACGCAAGTTTCCAGTCCCAGTCTTGCCAGCTGCGGCGCAAACCGCCCCGCCGTCTGCCCGTTGAAACAGACCCGCCGCAAGCCGGGCGCCCGGGCCCCCAGCCCGGCAAAGTCGTTGACCTCCCCGGCGCGGATATCCGCATCCAGCGCGCCGGGCCGGATGCAGGCCTGATACACATCCCAGATACCGATGCCCCGCTCCAGCACCCGGGCGGTGCGCTCCAGGTAAGGCAGTTCAAACAGCGGTTCACCCAGAATCTCCCCCACCAGCCGCCAGAAATGATTCTGCCGGTGGCCGTAATACTGCTGCGCCGCGAGGGAGGCCGGAGAAGGAAAACTGCCCAGGATCAACAGCCGGACCCGGGCATCGAAAATGGGGGCCAAGCCCGTGAGGCGAGCATCCCCCGCCCCTTCGCTGGTCGGTAAAGCCACTGATTCCTCCATGGACTGCTGCCCTGAAGATTGCTGAAACCCCTGACGGTGTTCAACCGCAGCATCAGCGTCATCGGCGGTGGCAGCGACACCTGAAATCCGTAGGGCTCATAGCAGGTGTGCGACTGACAGCGCTCAGCTGATGCGCCGGTGCACGCCGCTTGCGCCATGCACTTGCACCATGCGTCGGGAAAAACCAAGGCCGGCGCATGCCGGCCTTGGTAGCTGGCGGGGCTGAAACGGCTTACCTGGCGGACAGGGCCAGCATCAGCGCGTTGATGCGCTTCACGAAGCTGGCCGGGTCGTCCAGTTGCCCCCCTTCGGCGAGCAGGGCCTGTTCGAACAGCAGGGCGGCCCAGTCGTCGAAACGGGCTTCTTCGTACTTGAGGCGCTGCACGGCCGGGTGGTTGGGGTTGATTTCCAGGATGGGCTTCAGGTCCGGGGCCTTCTGGCCGGCGGCCTTGAGCAGGCGGGCCAGGTTGCCGGAGACGTCGAACTCATCGGAAACCAGGCAGGAGGGCGAGTCGGTGAGGCGGTGGGTGACGTGCACATCCTTGACCCGTTCGCCCAGGGAGGTCTTGATCTTTTCGATCAGATCCTTGTACTCGTCGGCGGCCTTCTCGGCTTCCTTCTTCTCTTCCTCGTCTTCCAGCTTGCCCAGGTCGAGGCCGCCCTTGGCGACGGACTGGAGCGGCTTGCCTTCGAACTCGGTGAGGTTGCCGACCACCCATTCATCCACCCGGTCGGAGAGCAGCAGCACTTCGATGCCCTTCTTGCGGAAGATTTCCAGGTGCGGGCTGTTCCTGGCGGCCTTGAAGGATTCGGCGGTGACGTAGTAGATCTTTTCCTGGCCTTCCTTCATGCGGCCGATATAGTCCTTGAGGGAAACGGTCTCTTCGGGGGTGTCGGCCCGGGTGGAGGCAAAGCGCAGCAGGCCGGCGATCCTGTCCTTGTTGGCAAAGTCTTCCCCCACGCCTTCCTTCAGCACCTGGCCGAATTCGGACCAGAATCTGGCGTACCGGGCTTGTTCGGCTTCGTCTTCGCTATTGGCCAGGGATTCGAGCAGGGACAGCACCTTGCGGGTGCAACCGTTTCTGATGGCTTCGATGTCCTTGCTTTCCTGGAGGATTTCCCGGGACACGTTCAGAGGCAGATCGGCCGAGTCCACCACACCGCGCACGAAGCGCAGGTAAAGGGGCATCAGCTTTTCGGCATCATCCATGATGAAGACGCGCTTGACATAGAGCTTCACCCCGTGGCGGGCGTTGCGGTCGTAAAGGTCGAAGGGGGCGCGACCGGGGATGTAGAGGAGCAGGGTGTATTCCTGCTTGCCTTCCACCTTGGCATGGACCCAGGTGAGCGGGTCCTCGAAATCGTGGGCCACATGTTTGTAGAACTCCTTGTACTGCTCGTCGCTGATGTCCGACTTGCTGCGGGCCCAGAGCGCGCTGGCCTGGTTGACGGTTTCGTCCTCGCCGCTGGGCACCATCTCCTTTTTTTCCTCATCCCACTTCTCGCCGGCCATCAGGATGGGCAGGGTGATGTGGTCGGAATACTTGCGGATGATGGACTTCAGCCGCCAGGCATCGAGGAATTCATCCTCCCCTTCGCGCAGGTGCAGGATCACGTCGGTGCCACGCCCGGCCTTTTCCACCCTTTCCACGGAAAAGTCGCCCTCACCGCTGGATTCCCAGCACACGGCCTCATCGGCGGGCAGGCCGGCGCGGCGGGAGATCACGGTGACCTTGTCAGCAACAATGAAGGAAGAGTAGAAACCAACGCCGAACTGGCCGATCAGGTGGGCGTCCCTGGCCTGGTCGCCAGTCAGGGCGCTGAAGAATTCCTTGGTGCCGGACTTGGCGATGGTGCCCAGGTGGGCAATGGCCTCTTCCCGCGACATGCCGATGCCGTTGTCGGAGACGGTGAGGGTGCGGGCGGCCTTGTCGAAGGAAACACGGATCTTGAGTCCGGCATCGTCACCATACAGGGCAGCGTTGTTGAGCGCCTCGAAGCGCAGCTTGTCGCAGGCGTCGGAAGCGTTGGAGATCAGCTCCCGCAGGAAAATTTCCTTGTTGCTGTAGAGCGAATGGATCATCAGGTGCAGCAACTGCCTGACTTCAGTCTGAAAACCCAGGGTCTCCTTGCTGGCCGTGCTGGCGGTCATGTGTTTTTCTCCCATGTAAATAAACGAATGACAAAACGATGGCGGTGCAGATGGGGACAAGACGGGGAATTTCAAGCCCCCGGCCTTGTTCAGTCGATGGCCTGGTAAACCACTTCGAGAATATCGATTTCCCGTACCCCGGCCGGGGTCTGGAAACGCAGGCAGTCGCCTTCCCTGGCCTTGATCAGGGTGCGGGCCAGAGGAGAAATCCAGCTGATGCGGCCCCGGGCCACGTCGGCTTCGTCCACGCCGACGATACAGTAGGTCTGCTCCTCACCCCCGTCCCAGGAAACGGTCACCGTGGCGCCGAAAAACACCTGGTCGTTATTGCCCTGGAGGGTGGGGTCCACTACCTGGGCGTTATCCAGGCGCTTGTTGAGAAAGCGGATGCGCCGGTCGATCTCCCGGAGGCGCTTCTTGCCATACAGATAGTCGCCGTTCTCGGAGCGGTCGCCATTGGAGGCCGCCCAGGCCACCACTTCCACGATGCGGGGCCGCTCCTGCTTGATGAGCGCTTCCTGTTCGGCCACCAGCCGGGCATAGCCGGCCGGGGTGATGTAGTTCTTGCTGCCCGGGGGTAGCTTCAGGGCCAAGGAGAGGTTCTCCTCATCCTCATCCTCATCCCCGGCACCTTCCCGCGTAAACGCCTTGCTCATTGCAACTCAGTAACCCAGGCGCATATGTTCCACATCCACCCGCACCAGGTCCCGTCCCAGAGTCAGGGCCACGTTGCGGGCATATTGAACCGCCCATTCGGTGCGCTGGGCAAAGCGCTCTTCCCCCGCTTTCTGGGCGACGGCAATCAATTTGTCAATGATCAGGATTTTGCCGGTAGGGCTGGTGACCTCACACTTGAGATCATTGAATTCCTTTTCCAGCCACTTGCGCGCTTCTTCCTGGGTGCTGAAACTGACTGCGCCGCCCGTGGATTTGAACTCGTAGGCGCGATCCTTGGCGAAGCTGACGATGATGTGATAGTCCATGACCCTCTCCTCTATTTTTCTGGTGACAGCTGGATTTTATGTCGGAAAACCGGCTTTCCGTCACCTTTTGATTGTCACAATCGAATCGGGCAACCCTCCCGCGCCAGGCCTCATGTTGCGCAAGCGCCCCTGATCGCCGCTTGCGCATCGGATTTTCACGGGTTTTCGCCGCTCAATCATGGTTCAGGCAAAACACCTTCGCCTCCTGTTGATTCCCTTGTCATCTGCCGGCATCATGCTGTCCCGGTGGTTCGCCGCCCGCCCTGCCGCCCCCATCCGGGTCGGGGCCTGCATTCCCTCATTCCCCGAGTGGCAGCGCCCAGCGAGGCAGCCCGGGTGAAGGCACGGCAACGGGCGGCGGATGAGATGAGGGCCAGGAGCAATCGCCCCGTCTCATCGACACGGGAGCAGCCCCCAATCCGCAGATCCTGCCCGCCGCCAAACTGTTACAGTGGGTCGTGGCTCGCGAGCCATCCGACCCACTCATTCCAGAGGAAAGCCGACCATGACCAACCCCACCCTGAGCCCTGAAGATATCGCGCGTTACGAGGCGCGCCTGCAGGCCCTGATCATGGAACACCGGGACCTGGACCAGGTCATCAGCCACCTGGCAGAAAACCCGCCCCCGGACCAGTTGCTGGTGCCCCGGCTGAAGAAACGCAAGCTGCAGCTGCGCGACCAGATCTGGGAAATCGAAGCCCTGCTGACGCCGGACGAACCGGCCTGATGGCTCAGTCCCCGGGCGGCGTCGGCCCAGGCCCGAAAAAGGTCCGGCAGGCCGAGTACGAGGAGACGTCGAGGAGACGTCGAGGAGACGTCGAGGAAGCGTGGATGACCGGCAGGATCCATCTCGACCTGAAAGACGGACCCCATCCTCCCGATGCCATCGCCCTGGAAAACTTACAAAAATCGCACTGTCTGCTTTCCGGGGAATCCGCAACCTGGCCCCGGACTGCACAAGCCCGCCATGCGTGGTACAAAGCGTGGTACAAAGCGTCTCTTATGCACAACCAGCCGCACGACCACCCACACGACCAGCCGCACGACCACCCCACTGATCACTCCCGGGCTTTTGGCGATCCCTTCGAACTGGAAGCCTTACCCCTGCCCCGCCCGGCCGGAGGCTACGGTGTGCAATACCTGGGCAAGGATCAGTTGCTGGACCAGATCACGGGCCAGTTCCTGCCCATCCGCCATCCCCGCCTGCAAGGCCTGTTCCCGAGTTTTGCCGCTGCCCATGAGGCCGCCCGGAGCTGGCTGAAGATGCAGCCCGATGCGGCAACAGCACCGCCCCTGGCCATCGTCCCCGCCTCCTTTGACCCGGTCTCGGAACGGCACATCCTGATCTACGGCGTCCTCCAGCCCCAGTTGCAAGCCTTCGAAGAAGCCACTTACCTGCCCCTCCGCCAAGCCCTTCCACCAAACCCGGCCATCAAGCCGGAGATGGGATCACACCGCCGCCCTCGCACACCAGCGTCAGCGTAGAGGCGGCTGCGCATACGGCAGCTCATGAAAGACAGGAAGTCGTCGCGTCGCATCGAGCCCAAGACGATCAAGGAAGGACTTCGGCAAGGCCGGGTTCATGGGGCTCGCACCACGGTTCCACCGGCTCGCACCACGGTTCCACCACAGCCCGCAGGGATGGAACGCCGAGCGGAACGCCCGCTGCCGGACCCTGCCGGCTGACAGGCCCGCTCGGCCACGGCACCGGCAATCAGGCGCCGAGCGCTCCCAGACTGGCACTGTCGATCACAAAGCGATACTTCACATCGCCCTTGAGCATGCGCTCGTAAGCCTCGTTGATCGCCTCGACGCGGATCAATTCGATGTCGGCGACGATCCCGTGCGCGGCGCAGAAATCAAGCATTTCCTGGGTTTCGGGAATGCCGCCAATCAGGGAGCCGGCCAGACTGCGGCGCTTCATGATCAGGCTGAACACGTTGGGCGAGGGATGGGGTGTGGCCGGGGCACCCACCAGGGTCATGGTGCCGTCCCGTTTCAACAGGGCAAGAAATGCATCGAGATCATGAGGTGCCGCCACCGTGTTGAGGATCATGTCGAAACTTCCGGCATGGGCGGCCATCTCATCTGCGTTACGGGATACCACGACTTCATCCGCACCCAGTGTCAGCGCGGCCTCCCGCTTGCCATCCGAGGTGGTGAAGGCCACCACGTGCGCCCCCATGGCATGGGCCAGCTTGATCCCCATATGCCCGAGGCCGCCCACACCCACCACGCCCACCTTCTTGCCCGGCCCGGCCTGCCAGTGGCGCAGCGGCGAATAGGTCGTGATCCCGGCGCACAGGAGCGGGGCCACAGCCGCCAGCTGGGCCTCTGGATGACGAATGCGCAGCACGTAGCGCTCATGCACGACGATGCGCTGGGAATAGCCGCCCAGGGTGTGACCCGGCGCATCTGCGGTCGGAGCGTTGTAGGTGCCGATCATCCCGTCGCAATAGTTCTCCAGCCCCGCATCGCATTCCTCGCAATGCTGGCAGCTATCGACGATGCACCCTACCCCGACCAGATCGCCAAGCGCAAAACCCTTGACATGCTCCCCCAGCGCCGAAACGCGCCCCACGATTTCGTGGCCCGGGACACAGGGAAAAAGCGTACCTGCCCACTCCGAGCGGACCTGGTGCAGGTCGGAATGGCAAACGCCGCAATAGGCAATGTCGATCTGCACATCGTGGGCACCCGGTGTGCGCCGGGTGATTTCCAGGGGCTCCAGGGGACGGTCGCCCGCATGGGCCCCGTAGGCTTTGACATTCATGGTGTTCTCCTTGTCAGTTGGGTGAGCAGATATAGCCTTTTTTCAGCTGGAGGACAAGGCACAGCCGTTGATCAGATTGATCCGGACCGGGCCGGTAGAGGACTGCCCTTTCCAGGCAAGTACGCCCTGCCGGGCGCACCTGGTAAAAACCCCCGGATTTCCCGGGGGCTTTGGCTTTTTCAGGGGCTTGAACTGCGTTTAGCGTTTAGCCGCAGGTTCCCACGGCGCCGCAGGCGGTGCAGAAGTCGCAGCCGTCCTTCCTGATCATGGTGTGGTTGCCGCACTCGCTGCAGAGCTTGCCCTGGGTCGGCAGCACCTTGTTGCGGGTGGGGTCTTCCGGGGCTTCGAGGATGCCCATCTGCTGCAGGGGGAAGCCGGCTTCGTCGAGGATGCCGAGCATGGCGTAGCGGTGGATGATCAGTTGAGCGATGTAGGCCACCGTGGAGGGGTAGGTCTGCTGCTTGCGGGAGCCAGGGGTGAAGGCCATGAAATCGCCCAGCGGCTCGGAGTAGTCGAGCAGTTTCCGGAGCTTCATGCCGATCCAGGCCGGGTCGAGGACGCGCATGTCGAGCGAGAGGAGCTTGCAGAGCCCATCCAGGGCGCGCGGATAGTTGCCGGCCAGCCACATGGAGTAGGGACGGGTGACGCCATCTGGCAGGGTGATTTCCTTGAGGCCCAGAACGAAGTCCTCGTTGGTGGAGGGATTGCTCACATCCACGGTCCAGGACAGCGTGCCGTCGGTGCCGGTCTTCGGTTCCCGGGCGCTGAACAGGGCGTCCTTCACCGGCGTCGGGCCTTCGTGCTTGAAGGCGCCCAGCTGCTCGCAGCGCCACTGGATGACCTGGGCCATGGCCGAGACCACGGAGGGCATGCGCTTTCTTTCCCCATGCGGCGGGGTGGGCATCTCGAAGGCGTCGCCGGGGGTGCGGGCCAGGGCTTCGAGCTTCATCTGCAGCCAGCCATGGTCGTTGGCGCGCATGTCCATGGACAGGGTCTTGGCGACGGCACCCAGGCCCCGGGGTTCGGCGGGGCCGTTGGCCCAGACTTCGAAGGGCCAGGCGTGCCCTTCGGAATCGACATGGCCGACGAACAGGGCGAACTTGCCGATCGGCGAATCCACCATGTAGGTCCAGCACAGGTTGCCTTCGGGCAGGTTGGGACGGCCGGGCCAGCGCAGGCTGGAGAGCACCGGGGCGGGCAGGTGCTTGATGGAGAGGCGGCGGTTGGCATCGGCGACGAAGTCCTGGGGGGACTTGGCGCTGTCGTCGGCGGTTTCGCTCTTGTTCGGTTCGACGGAAAGCACGGCGCCGAGGATGCTGTTGGGCCGGTAGGTGGCCAGGCCCTTGAGGCCGGATTTCCAGGCGTCCATGTAGAGGTCCTGGAACTCCTCGTAAGGGTATTCAGCCGGCACGTTGACCGTCTTCGAGATCGAGGTGTCGATGTAGGGAGCGACCGCAGCGACCATGTCCTTGTGGGCGGCGGCGGAGATTTCCAGGGCGGTGACGAAGTAATCGGGCAGTTTGCTGACATCGCCGCCCAGGTGCTTAAAGAGGCGCCAGGCGTGGTCCTCGACCGCGTATTCCTTCAGCGTGCCGTCGGGCATGCGCTTCTTGCGGCTGTAGGTCCAGGAGAAGGGCGGCTCGATGCCGTTCGAGGCATTGTCGGCGAAGGCGAGCGAAATGGTGCCGGTGGGGGCGATGGAGAGCAGGTGGGAGTTGCGTAGGCCATGCTTGCGGATTTCCGCCTTGATGGCATTGGGCAGACGGGAGGCGAAGTTGCCACCGGAGAGGTAGAGCTCGGCATTGAAGAGGGGGAAGGCGCCCCGTTCCTTGGCCAGTTCGACGGAGTAGAGATAGGCGGTGTCACGCATGAATTCGCTGATGCGGGCGGCCATGGCGCGGGCCTCGGGGCGGTCGTAGCGCAGGCGCAGCATGGCCAGGGCATCGCCCAAGCCGGTGAAACCGAGGCCGACGCGGCGCTTGTTGGCGGCTTCTTCCTTTTGCTGCGGCAAGGGCCAGTGGGTGGCATCGAGCACGTTGTCGAGCATGCGGATGGAAACCCGCACCACCTCGGCAAAGGCTTCGAAATCGAAATCGGCCGCGTCGGAAAAGGGGTCGCGCACGAACAAGGTGAGATTGACCGAACCCAGGCAGCAGCAGCCATAGGGCGGCAGAGGCTGCTCGGCACAGGGGTTGGTGGCCTCGATCACTTCGCAGTAATTGAGGTTGTTGTCCTTGTTCATCCGGTCGAGGAACAAGATGCCGGGCTCGGCGTGGTCGTAGGTGGATTTCATCACCTGATCCCACAGGTCGCGGGCCCGCACCTTGCGATAGACCCAAAGGCCATCCTCGCGCAGATAGGCGCCTGCCCGGCGCATGTCGGCATTGGGCTCGGCCCGATGCGTGAGTTCGACCATGCCGTCGGCCTCGACGGCCTGCATGAAGGCATCGGTGACGCCGATGGAGAGATTGAAGTTGGTCAGGTCGCCCTTGTCCTTGGCGTGGATGAAATCCTCGATGTCCGGATGATCGCAGCGCAAGACGCCCATCTGCGCGCCCCGGCGCGCCCCGGCGGATTCCACGGTCTCGCAGGAGCGGTCGAAGACGCGCATGTAGGAGACGGGGCCGGAGGCGCGGGACTGGGTGCCCTTCACCTGGGCGCCGCTCGGGCGGATGGAGGAGAAGTCGTAGCCGACGCCGCCGCCGCGGCGCATGGTTTCGGCCGCCTGGGCCAGCGCCGTGTAGATGCCGGGACGGCCATCGGTGGTCTCGACGATGGAGTCGCCCACGGGCTGCACAAAGCAGTTGATCAGGGTCGCCGCAAGGTCGGTGCCGGCGGCGGAGTTGATCCGCCCGGCAGGCACGAAGCCGTTTTCCTGGGCCCAGAGCAAGCGTGCTTCCCAGTGAGCCCGGTCTTTTTCCGCTTCCATGGCGGCCAGAGCGCGCGCCACCCGGCGCCGCACGTCGTGGACATTGATCTCATTGCCCTTGGCATATTTCTCGATCAGCACCTCGGTTGAAATCTCCTGCTCGGGCAGGGGAGGAATCGCCGGTGCGGCAGGAATTTCAGCAAGGGAAAGTTGTTCGGCGGCCTGGCTCATTCAGCACTCCTGATAGTCTCTCGTGTTGGGTAGGTATTGTTCCGATGGCGTGCAAAGCTACTACATGTAGTGGTGTACTGCAACGAGTTGACTAAATATAGGGTATTTGCTCTTGCATGGCTTTTTTGTCATGTGCCTGAAAGGGCGCGAAAAACGGGGCGATCCGAAGGGGGCAAAAAAAAATTCCGGCCGTCAGAAAATTTCTTCAGTCCCCTCCAGTTCCAGCGATTGCGTGATGTCGTGCAGCGCGGTATCGGGAGAGCATTGGGTGATGGCAGCCCACTTGCTGCGGGTGAATTTACCCTCGAAACCATCGAGCAAGCGGTCGAGCAGCTTTACCTGGCCCTCGTTCAGCGCGGCACCTGCCCGGCGCAGCCAGCAACGCGCCTTGACCAGCACGGTATCCAGCGTTGCGCACAGGTGATGGCGCGTCCGAGCGTACCGGGGAACCACGGCAGTCAGCCCGGCCTTGATGCGCGCGGGCGCACCGGTTTCCACATTCACCCACGCCAGAAAGCGTGCCGTCCCGGTTGAAGTCGGCGAAAAGACGCCCGACGAAACAGAAAAAGCCCGCTAACTCATTGAATTAGCAGGCTTTATCTGATGGGTGCTTCTGATGGGTGCTGGTGGGTGCTGACGGGGTCGAACCGCCGACATTCGCCTTGTAAGGGCGACGCTCTACCAACTGAGCTAAGCACCCGAAAGCGCTAGTTTACTGCATCCTTGAGCGCTTTACCAGCCCGGAACTTGGGAACCTTTGCAGATTTGATCTTGATGGTCGCCCCCGTGCGGGGGTTTCGACCACTGCGGGCGGCACGCTCGCCGATATAGAAACTACCAAAGCCCACCAAGGTCAGCATTTCACCTTCCTGGAGCGCCTGGGTCACGGCTGCGACGGTTGCATCCAGCGCACGACCTGCCACCGCTTTGGAAATATCGGCTTCTGCAGCAATTGCGTCGATCAGTTCGGATTTATTCACTTCCCCCCCCTCTTCGTTATCAATGAAAAACGGTCTGGATCGCGGTACGGGGGTTTATATCCGCCCCAAAAGCCTTGTGTCAAGCGGACTTTCGGGGCGTTGCAGAGGTTGCTACACAAGCGGTTGCTACACAAGCGTTTCCCAGGAAAATCGAAACCCGGCAATCAATGGGTGACCACCCCGCTGATTTCAGTTCCCGCATCCGCCAAGGGAGCAATGCCAACCTGAGCTTCTTCCGGCAAAGGCTGGGGATTACGCTCCAGGGCGCGCTCCAGTACCTGGTCGATCCACTTGACCGGCACGATCTCGATCTTGTTCTTGATATTGTCAGGAATTTCAACCAGATCCTTGACATTCTCAGCAGGGATCAGGGCTGTCTTGAGGCCGCCACGCACGGCAGCCAGCAGTTTTTCCTTGAGCCCGCCGATGGCCAGCACCTCGCCCCGCAGGGTGATTTCGCCAGTCATGCAGACCTCGCAACGCACCGGAATACCGGTGAAGGCCGACACCAGCGCCGTGGTCATGGCGATCCCGGCGGAAGGGCCGTCCTTGGGGGTTGCGCCTTCCGGCACGTGAATATGAATATCCTGCTTTTCGAACACGTCATCCTTGATCCCCAGGCGCCGGGCTCTGGCCCGGACCACGGAGCGGGCGGCTTCGACCGATTCCTTCATCACATCGCCCAGGGAGCCCGTACGCAGGATGGCGCCCTTGCCAGGCATGACGGCGCATTCGATGGTCAGCAGTTCGCCCCCCACCTCGGTCCAGGCCAGGCCGGTCACCTGACCCACCTGGTTTTCCTTTTCGGCCACGCCGAAGCTGTAGCGGCGTACGCCCAGGAATTTTTCCAGGTTCTTGGCATTCACCACCACCTTGCCTTCACGCTTCCTGAGCAGCAGCATCTTGATGACCTTGCGACAGATCTTGGAAATTTCCCGATCCAGGCTGCGCACCCCGGCTTCGCGAGTGTAGTAACGGACGATATCCAGGATGGCGCTTTCACTCACGCTCAGCTCGGTCGCCTTGAGGCCATTGTTTTTCAACTGCTTGGGCAGCAGGTAACGCATGGCGATATTCACCTTTTCGTCCTCGGTGTAACCGGAAAGACGAATGACCTCCATCCGGTCCAGCAGGGCGGCAGGGATGTTCAGGGTGTTGGCGGTAGCCACGAACATCACGTCGGAAAGATCGAAATCCACTTCCACGTAATGGTCCTGGAAGGTGTGATTTTGTTCCGGGTCCAATACTTCCAGCAGGGCGGAAGAAGGGTCGCCACGGAAATCCTGGCCGAGTTTGTCCACCTCGTCCAGCAGGAACAGGGGGTTGCGCACACCGCACTTGGAGAGGCTCTGGAGAATTTTTCCGGGCATGGAACCGATATAGGTGCGGCGGTGACCGCGAATCTCGGCTTCATCGCGCACCCCACCCAGGGCCATACGCACGAACTTGCGATTGGTGGCCTTGGCGATGGACTGGCCCAGGGAGGTCTTGCCAACGCCCGGAGGCCCCACGAGGCAAAGGATCGGGGCCTTGACCTTGTCCACTCGCTGCTGCACGGCGAGATACTCGATGATGCGTTCCTTGACCTTGTCGAGGCCGTAATGATCGGCATCCAGCACCTTTTCGGCAGCGCCCAGGTCCTTGCTGATGCGGGTCTTCTTGCGCCAGGGCAGCCCGATCAGGGTCTCGATGTAATTGCGCACCACCGTGGCTTCGGCGGACATGGGGGACATCAGCCTCAATTTCTTCAGCTCGCTCTGGGCCTTGGCCAGGGCCTCCTTGCTCATGCCGGCGGCCTGGATCTTCTTGTCCAGCTCCTCCAGGTCGGCGCCCTCTTCGCCTTCGCCCAGTTCCTTCTGGATCGCCTTGACCTGCTCGTTCAGGTAGTACTCGCGCTGGCTCTTTTCCATCTGGCGCTTGACGCGGCCACGGATGCGCTTTTCCACCTGCAGGATGTCGATTTCCGATTCGAGCTGAGACAGCAGCCGCTCGATACGCTCGTGCGCCGTATCCATTTCCAGGATTTCCTGCTTCTGCTCCAGCTTCAATGGCAGATGAGCGGCAATGGTGTCGGCCAGACGACCCGCATCTTCGATCCCGGCGATGGAAGTGAGGATTTCCGGCGGAATCTTTTTGTTCAATTTCACGAACTGGTCGAACTGAGCCACCACAGCGCGGCGCATGGCCTCCAGCTCATGATCCCCGTCAGCACCCGGCGCCAGCAAACGGGCGCGGGCGACAAAATGGGTTTCCTGGAGTTCGACGGTATCGATACGGACCCGCTGCACCCCTTCCACCAGCACCTTGACGGTGCCATCAGGCAGCTTCAGCATCTGCAGCACATTGGCCAGACAGCCGATCTGGTACAGGTCTTCAGGCCCCGGCTCATCCTTGGTGGCGGATTTCTGGGCCACCAGCAGGATGGAGCGATCTCCCTCCATGGCCAGTTCCAGGGCCTTGATCGACTTGGGGCGCCCCACGAAAAGTGGGATCACCATGTGGGGAAATACCACTACATCGCGCAGGGGCAGGAGGGGAAGCTCGACCGATTCGGGAAGCGTGGAGGGACTAATCAACATGAGAATGCCTTGAAAGGAGATCTGCCTTCATAAGTGAGGGCTGAATTGGGAATTTCAAGGCACCCGGCTCAGTTGGAGCCGGACACCTTGGGCTGTTCGGTATAAATCAGCAGGGGCTTGGCATCGCTGGTGACCATATTTTCATCAATCACCACCTTGGAGACCTCTTCCATCCCGGGAAGTTCGTACATGGTGTCGAGCAATACGGATTCCAGGATGGAGCGCAGTCCCCGGGCACCGGTCTTGCGCTCCAGTGCCTTCCTGGCGATGGCCGTCAGCGCCGAGGGGCGGATCTCCAGCTCCACGCCCTCCATGGAGAACAGTTTCTGATACTGCTTGATCAGCGCATTTTTGGGCTCGATCAGGATTTTGATCAGTGCCGCCTCGTCCAGTTCCTGCAGGGTGGCCACCACGGGCAGCCGGCCGATCAGTTCGGGAATCAGACCAAACTTGATCAGGTCTTCGGGCTCCACGTCCTTCAGCATTTGCCCGGTGGACTTACCCTCCGCCTTGCTTTTCATGGTGGCGCCAAAACCGATGCCGCCCTTCTCGGAGCGGGCCTGGATGATCTTGGCGAGCCCATCGAAAGCACCGCCGCAAATGAACAGGATGTTGGTGGTGTCAACCTGGACAAAG
Source organism: Comamonadaceae bacterium (assembly GCA_029255645.1). Lineage (GTDB taxonomy): Bacteria > Pseudomonadota > Gammaproteobacteria > Burkholderiales > Rhodocyclaceae > Azovibrio. The sequence continues at coordinate 24,666 of JANLJE010000031.1, forward strand.
TCCTGGTTGGGATGCTTGCGCCCACCTTGAGGCGGTATCGAGGCAACGGTGCCTTCGATCAGCTTCAAGAGGGCCTGCTGCACGCCTTCACCCGACACGTCACGGGTAATGGAGGGATTCTCGGAACGGCGGGAAATCTTGTCGATTTCGTCGATATAGACGATGCCCTGCTGGGCCTTCTCGATGTCGTAATCACACTTTTGCAGCAGCTTCTGGATGATGTTTTCCACATCCTCACCCACATAACCGGCTTCGGTCAGGGTGGTGGCATCTGCCATGACAAAGGGCACATTCAGCATGCGCGCCAGGGTCTGGGCCAGCAGCGTCTTGCCGGAACCGGTGGGACCGACCAGCAGGATGTTGCTCTTGGTCAGTTCCACGTCATCGGCATGCTTGTCCTTGTGACGCAAACGCTTGTAATGGTTGTACACCGCCACGGCCAGGATGCGCTTGGCCTGTTCCTGACCAATCACATACTGGTCGAGGATGGCGGAGATTTCCCGAGGCACGGGCAGATCGGACATTTCGCGTTTGCCCTCATCGGCGGGCAATTCGTCGCGGATGATGTCGTTGCAAAGCTCGATACACTCGTCGCAAATGAACACGGAAGGACCGGCAATGAGCTTTTTCACCTCATGCTGGCTCTTGCCACAGAATGAGCAATAGAGCAGTTTCTCGTTGCCGCCTTTTTTTTCCGCCATCTTCAAATCTCCAAAGCGTTATTTCAATTCAAGGCTCAAGCCGCGTCGCGACGGCTCAGGACCTTGTCGATCAAGCCATATTCCATGGCCTCCTGAGCTGACAGGAAGTTGTCCCGATCCGTATCCTTCTCGATCCGCTCGATGGGCTGGCCAGTATGCTCGGACATGATCCGGTTCAACTTGTCGCGGATGGAAAGGATTTCCTTGGCATGAATGGCGATATCCGATGCCTGACCCTGGAAACCGCCCAGAGGCTGATGGATCATCACGCGGGAATTGGGCAGGGCGAAACGTTTGCCCTTGGCGCCCGCCGTCAGCAGGAAGGCGCCCATCGAGGCGGCCTGACCCATGCACAAGGTCGACACATCCGGCTTGATGAATTGCATGGTGTCATAGATGGACATGCCGGCGGTGACCGAGCCCCCGGGGGAATTGATGTAGAAGAAGATGTCTTTTTCAGGATTTTCCGCTTCCAGGAACAGCAACTGGGCCACCACCAGATTGGCGGAGGCATCATTCACCGGCCCTACCAGGAAGATCACCCGCTCCTTAAGCAGGCGGGAATAGATGTCGTAGGCACGCTCACCCCGACCACTTTGCTCCACCACCATGGGCACCAGACCCAATGATTGGGGATCCCAGCCGCTTTCATGTTCCATATTCACCTCGGTCCTTGAGTGGCTTGCAATATTCTCCGTGCTGAGCCCGGAGACATCCACAAATCACAGATACTACCGAGCCCGAAGGCTCTTGAGCAACAACTCTTGAGTCAACAACTGCCGCGCATGGGCCGCAGGGCAGTTGTCGGTTTCATGACAAATTCGATCAGGCCTTCTGGCCCATCAGCTCGTCGAAGGCAATGGCAGTATCCGTCACCTTGACCTTGGAAAGCACCCACTCCACCACATTATTCTCGATGGCGATGGCTTCCACTTCGGCCAGACGCTGGGGTTGAGCGTAATACCAGCCCACAACAGCCTCAGGATGTTCGTAAGTCTGGGCGGCCTCTTCCACCATGGCCCTGACCTGTTCGGGCCTGGCCTGCAACTGCTCGGTCCTGACCAGTTCAGCAAGAATCAGGCCCAGGGTGACACGGCGCCTGGCCTGATCGGCAAACCACTCGGGCTGGATGGAGAATTCCTTGGCCTTCATGCCACGCTGTTCCATGTCCTGACGGGCATTCTCGATCAGACGCTGAACTTCCATTTCCACCAGGGCGTTAGGCACGGGAATGGGGTTGGCGGCCAGCAGCACATCCATCGCCTGTTCCTTGAGACGGGCCTCGATGCGCTTTTTCACTTCCCGCTTCAGGTTGCTTTCGATCTCGGCGCGCATCTTGGCGATGTCGCCATCTTCGATGCCCAGGGTCCGGGCGAAATCGGCATCGATTTCGGGCAGGATGGGGGCCATCACCTGCTTGGCGGTGACCTCGAACTGCACGGTCTGGCCGGCCAGATCCTTGGCGAAATAATCGGCAGGGAAGGTCATCTCGAAGGTCTTCGACTCGCCGGCCTGCATGCCTTCCACGGCGGCCTCGAACTCGGGCAGCATCATGCCTTGACCCAGCACGAAGGGATAATCACTGGCCTGGCCGCCCTGGAACGGCTCGCCATCCTTCTTGCCCACGAAGTCGATCACGACCCGGTCCTCCTTGGCGGCGCCACGCTCGATAGCGGCGTAACGGACGCGCTGTTTGCGCAGGATATCCAGGGTCTTGTCCACTTCGGCAGCCGTCACTTCCAGGGTGGGACGCTCCACGGTGAAAGTCGACAGATCCCCAAGGGTGAACTCGGGATACACCTCGCACACAGCCTGGAATTCCAGGTGGGTGGTGCTGTCGGTGGGCTTGGGTTCGATGCGGGGATAGCCGGCCACCCGCAGGTTCTGGGCCATGACGGCCTGGCCGAAAGCGACTTCGAGGGCTTCATTCAGGGCTTCATGATGGGCTTCTGCACCATACTGTTGCTTCACCATGGCAAAAGGCACCTTGCCGGGGCGGAAGCCGGGCATCTTGAGGTTCTTGCCCATGCGCTTCAAGCGCTGCTCAACGGCGCTTTGCAAGGTCTGAAGCGCGACGGAGAGATCCAGGCGGCGTTCCAGGGGATTGGTCTTTTCGGGGGTGGTTTCCATGAAGTTTCCTCAGAAGCGACACGCCAGCCCGGACAAGGATCCGGCCTGGCGGCGTTAAAAATAATGCTGCAAATTGTAGTGAGCGTGATCATCGGTGGTGCGCGAGGAGGGACTCGAACCCTCACACCTTGCGGCGCTGGAACCTAAATCCAGTGCGTCTACCCATTCCGCCACCCGCGCTGAAGCCCGCCATTCTAACCGAGAACTCCGTATACTGTCAGGCCCGCCGAAGCGCTTCGGGCCGTACCCTCCATCCCTGCCATGCCGGTCGATCATTACGAGAATTTCCCCGTCGCCTCCCTGCTTCTCCCCAAGGCCCTGCGACAACCCATCGAAGTCATCTACCACTTCGCCCGCTCCGCCGACGACCTTGCCGACGAAGGCGATGCCCCGCCCTCCGAGCGCCTCCAGGGCCTGAAAGCGTACCAGCAAGCCCTGGACCGGATCGAAGCCGGCACCCCTACGGACACTCCCTTGTTCCAGCGCCTGGCCCAGGTCATCCAGACGCACCAGCTGCCCATACAACTCTTTCGCGATCTGCTCGACGCCTTTGCCCAGGACGTGGTCAAAACCCGCTACACAGACTACCCGGACCTGCTCGATTACTGCCGCCGCTCCGCCAACCCGGTGGGCCGGCTGCTGCTGCACCTGTGCAACCGCACCGCCGCCAAGCAACTGCATCAATCCGACTGCATCTGCTCGGCCCTGCAACTGATCAACTTCTGGCAGGACGTGGCCATCGACTGGCAGAAACACCGTATTTACATCCCCCAGAACGACATGGCCAACTTCGGCATTGACGAAGGCGATATTGCCGCCGGCCATCGCTCCCCGGCCTGGTGCAAGCTGATGGGCTTTCAGATCGAGCGTACCCGGGCCCTGATGCGGACAGGCGCGCCCCTGGTGCAACACCTGCCCGGCCGCCTGGGCTGGGAAATCCGTTTGACCATCCAGGGAGGGCTGCGCATCCTGGATCGCATCGAAGCCGTCAATTACGACGTCTTCTTGCACCGTCCCAGGCTGGGTCTTCCGGACTGGCTGGCCATCGCCTGCCGTTCCCTTACAATGTGACGCCCGAGAACCCGCAAACGCCCATGACTCCCGACGAATACTGCCAGCAAAGGGCAGCCGCCAGCGGCTCCAGCTTCTACTACAGCTTCCTGTTTTTGCCCCCCGAGCGCCGCAAGGCCATCATGGCCCTCTATGCTTTCTGCCGGGAAGTGGATGATGTGGTCGACGAATGTGAAGACCCGGCCCTGGCCTCCACCAAGCTGGCCTGGTGGCGCCAGGAGGTGGACCGCCTGGCCGACGGACAACCTCAGCATCCGGTCTGCCAGGCCCTGCAGGCCGCCGGCAAGCAGTTCAACCTGCCCCGGGAACAGTTGCTGGAAATCATCGACGGCATGGAAATGGACCTGCAGCAGTCCCGCTACCTGGACTTCAAGGGGCTCTCCTTGTACTGCTACCGGGTCGCCAGCGTGGTCGGCCTGCTTGCCGCCGAAATTTTCGGAATCAAGGATCGCCAGACCCTCAAGTACGCCCACGACCTGGGCATGGCCTTCCAGCTCACCAACATCATCCGGGATATCGGCGAAGATGCCCGCCGGGGCCGCATCTACATCCCCATGGACGAACTGAAACAGTTCAACGTGCCCGCCGCCGACATCCTCAACGGCCGCTACTCGGACAATTTCACCGCCCTGATGCAGTTCCAGATGGCGCGTGCCGGGCGTTATTACGACCAGGCCCTGGCCCAGTTGCCCGCCATCGACAGGAAGTCCCAGCGCCCCGGCCTGATCATGGCCGCCATCTATCGCACCTTGCTCCGGGAAATCGAGGCCGAAAACTTTCAGGTACTGCACCAGCGCATCGCCCTGACCCCGGTGCGCAAGCTCTGGATTGCCTGGAAGACCTGGGTCTTCGGCTGAGCGGCCAGGATGAATATCGCCGTCATCGGCGGCGGCTGGGCCGGCATCGCCGCCGCCGTGGAACTGGTGGATCGGGGAGCCCGCGTCACCCTCTTTGAAGCGGGCCGCCAGCTGGGCGGACGGGCCCGGCGGGCCCGGATCGACGGATTGGAACTGGACAACGGTCAACACATCCTGCTCGGCGCCTACCGCGACACCCTGGCCCTCATGACCCGGATCGGAGCCGACCCGGAAAAATTGCTCCGGCGCCTGCCCCTGCGGGTGGAAGACAACCGGGGTTTCTGCCTGGCCCTGCCCCAACTGCCGCCCCCCTTCAACCTGGCCTGGGGCCTCCTCACCGCCCGGGGCGTGAGCCTGGGGGAAAAGCTGCGCACCGCCCTGTGGATGCAGGGCCTCAAATGGCGCCAGTTCAAGCTGCCCGCCGACACCAGCGTGGCCGCCTGGCTGGAGGGCGCCGGCCAGACCGGCACCTTGCGCCGCCATCTCTGGGAACCCCTCTGCCTCGCCGCCCTCAACACCCCGGCGGAACAGGCCTCGGCCCAGATCTTCGCCCATGTCCTGCGGGACAGTCTGGGCAGTCCCGCCACCGGAGCCACGGACCTGTTGCTTCCCCGGGGCAGCCTGTCCGAGCTGATTCCCGACCCCGCCAGCCACTGGCTGAGCACCCGGAGCGCCAGACTGAGAACCGGGCACCGTGTAAAACGGATCGAACCCGGAGCGGCGGGCTGGCAGGTGGAGGGAGAAACCTTCGCGAAAGTCATTGTTGCCGTAGCGCCCCAGCATCTGCGCGCCTTGCTGCCCGGACAAGACAAGGTGCCCGACCGCTTCGAGCCCATCGGGACCGTCTACTTCCATTATCCGGCCGGCACTACCTTGCCCTATCCGCTGAGGGCCCTCCAGGGCGGGGTGGGCCAGTGGCTGGTGGACCGGGGCCGGGGAGTGCTGGCCGCCAGCCTCTCAGGCCATGGGCACTGGGAGAACATGGGGGATGAGGCGCTGGCGCTGGCGCTGCATCAAGAAATGCAGCAGCCCGGCCCGCTGCCCCCCTACCGTGTGATCCGCGAACAACGAGCCACCTTTGCCTGCCTCCCCGATCTGCCCCGGCCCGCTTGCCGCACCTCGTACCCGGACCTGTTCCTGGCTGGGGATTACACCTGGGCCGACTACCCGGCCACTCTCGAAGGAGCGGTCAGGAGCGGGATGGCGGCAGCGGCGGCCTGTCTGGAGAAAGCCGCAAGGCGGTAGCCGGCGGGATTCGAGCGGAAAACCCTCAAGCCCCGGCCGCCTCGACCAGCCTTCCCCCATGCATGCGCAGCACCCGGCCACAGCGCCGGGCGATGGCTTCATCGTGGGTCACCAGCACCAGGGTCGTGCCCTGCTGGGCGTTGATCTCGAACATCAGGTCGATGATGCGTTCCCCGGTCGCGGCATCCAGATTGCCGGTCGGCTCGTCGGCCAGCACCAGTCGGGGATTCGGGGCAAAAGCACGGGCCAGGGCCACCCGCTGCTGTTCGCCGCCGGAAAGATGCCTGGGGTAATGCTTGAGGCGATGCTCCAGACCCACCCGCTCCAGCCACTGGCGCGCCTGCTCGGCGGCCCCGGTGCGGCCCGCCAGTTCCAGGGGCAGCATCACGTTTTCCAGGGCATTCAAGGCGGGTAACAACAAGAAGGACTGAAACACGAAACCCAGCAGGCGCCCCCGCAACTTAGCCCGCTGGTCCTCATCCAGCTGCCCCAGGTTTTCCCCTGCCAACTGAACCATGCCGGCAGTAGGCAGGTCCAATCCCGCCAGCAGTCCCAGCAGGGTGGACTTGCCGGAACCGGAGGCACCAACGATGGCCACCGACTCCCCGGCGGTGACCGAGAAGGTAATATCCTGCAAAATGACCAAGGGGATTTCCCCCGCCCCGGTGGCGGGCACCTGCTTGCCCAGCCCTTCCACTTTCACCACGTCCATGTCTGCCATGCGCCACTTTCTGCTGATTGCCATCCTGTCATGGAGTTTTCCAGCCCTGGCGGCCGGAAACATCCTCGTCTTCGGCGATTCCCTTTCTGCCGGCTACGGCATTCCCCTGGAAGCTGCCTGGCCCAGCCTGATGCAGCAAAAGCTCAAGGCCAGCAAGCACGATTATAACGTCGTGAATCAGAGTATCTCGGGCGAAACCACGGCCGGCGGGCGCTCCCGACTGCCCGATGCCCTCGCCCGGCACAAGCCGGCCATCATCATCCTGGCCCTGGGTGCCAATGATGGACTCCGGGGCCTGCCTCTGGAACAGATGCAGAACAACCTGCAAGCCATGATCACCCTGGCCCGGAATGCCGGAGCGCGGGTGGTGCTGGTGGGGATGCGGATGCCTCCCAATTACGGACCCTATGCCGCAAAATTCGAGGACGTGTATGTCCGGCTGGCAAAGGAAAACCAGCTCCCCCTGGTAAAATTCCTGCTCGACGGCATTGCCGACCAGCCTGCCATGTTCCAGGCCGATGGCCTGCACCCCATCGCCGCTGCCCAGCGCCGCATCCTCGACAACATCTGGCCGACCCTCACCCCCTTGCTGCGTTGAATCAGCGCCCCCCTTTGTCCTGACAATCCCGGCAATCCCGCAATCCCGGCAGGCACAAAGGCGCGGCTCATGGCGCAGCAAGCAGGGAGAAAGTCGTGCCGCCGTCATTTTTCCTCCGCAAAGCCTTATCATTACAGACTCGGCATCGCTGACCCGGCATTGCTGACCCGGGCAATCGACGATCATCCCTTTCTATCCGGCTTCTGTCACGGGTAGTGCGGTAGCGCCGGGATGCCAACATGAATTCGTGGAAATCCACCGCTATTTCCCACTGGAATTTGTGGTAGATTTGTGCACTGCACAAGAATGATTTACTGAGGCCCAAAGACATGCTGGAACACCACTATCTGACCTCCATGTTTGAACCCAAATCCGTCGCCGTGATCGGCGCTTCGGAGCGGGAAAACTCGGTCGGCAACATCATCTTCAGGAACATCCTGGACTCTGGCTACTCGGGCCGGCTCTACGCCATCAACCCCAAGCATGAGACCATACTCGGCCAGCAATCCTACAAGAGCATCGAGGAAATCGGTGCCCGGGTCGAACTGGCCGTGATCGCCACACGCCCCCAGACAGGACCCATGCTGGTCGAACAGTGCGGCCGCAGCGGCATCAAGAACGTGATCGTGATCAGCTCCGGCTTTGCCGAGGCGGGCCACATCGGCGCCAATCTGGAACGCAAGATGCTGGAAATCGCCCGTTCCTACAATGTGCGCATCCTGGGCCCCAACTGCCTGGGCATCATCCGCCCCGACCTGGGCCTCAATGCCACCTTCGCCAAGATGACGGCCAATGCCGGCAACCTGGCCCTGGTCTCCCAATCCGGCGCCATGTGCGCCGCGGTGCTGGACTGGGCCAAATCCAACCATGTGGGCTTTTCCTCGGTGATCTCCCTGGGCAGCACCGCCGACATCGATTTTGGTGAAATCCTCGACTACCTGATCTACGACAACCGCACCCACTACATCCTCATGTACGTGGAGGGCATCCGTCATGCCCGGCGTTTCATGAGTGCGCTGCGCTCCGCCGCCCGCATCAAACCGATCATCCTCTTGAAGGCGGGCCGCCACGAAGCAGGTTCGATTGCCGCCCAGACCCATTCCGGCATGCTGGCCGTCGCCGATGCAGTATTCGAGGCGGCCGTGCGCCGCTCCGGCGTGGTACGGGTGCAGAACGTCGGCCAACTGTTCTATGCCGCCAAGGCCCTGGCTTCCAAGTTCCGGCCTCTGGGCGACCGGCTGGCGATCATCACCAACGGCGGTGGCCCCGGCGCCATGGCGGCCGATCGGGCCGGCGACCTGGGCATCCCCCTGGCAACGCTGTCCGATGAGACCGTGATCAAACTGAACAAGTGCCTGCCGTCCACCTGGTCACACAGCAACCCCATCGACATCGTCGGCGATGCCACTCCGGAACGCTACCGGGAAGCCATCGTGGCCCTCTCCGAGGACAAGGAAATCGATGCCGTGCTGGTGATGCTCTCGCCTCAGGCCATGACCGACCCCATGGGAGTGGCCAAGGCCATGATCGAAATCCATGAACAAGGCCTGAAGCCCATCCTCTGTTGCTGGATGGGTGAAGAACAGGTGGTCCAATCCCGCAACCTGCTGAAAGATGCGGGCATCCCCGCCTTCCGCATGCCCGAGACGGCAGTGGAACTGTTCCACCATATTTCCACCTTCTACAAGAACCAGAAGCTCCTGCTGCAAACCCCGGCGCCGATCCGTCAGCAGGACCGGCCCGAGTTCGAGGGCGCCAAGATGCTCATCGAAGCAGTGCTCTCGGAACGCCGCAAGATCCTCTCCGAGATGGAATCCAAGGCCATCCTGCGTGCCTTCCGGGTACCCGTGGCCCAGACCATGGTCGCCCGTACGCCGACCGAGGCCCTGCTGCTCGCCGAGCAACTGGGCTTCCCGGTGGCCATGAAGGTGGATTCGCTCGACCTGGCGCACAAGTCCGATGCCGGCGGGGTGCGCCTCAACATCACCAACGCACCCGCGGTGCGCAATGCCTACCACGACATCATCGAGACGGTAAAAAAACGCCAGCCCAACGCCCGCATCAATGGCGTCTCCATCGAACCCTTCCTGGCCCGGCCCCACGGCCGCGAACTGATGCTGGGTGTATTCCGCGACCCGATCTTCGGGCCGGTGATCACCTTTGGTGCCGGCGGCTTCGATGTGGAAGTGTTCAGCGACCGCTCCGTCGCCATGCCCCCGCTGAACCGCTTCCTGGCCCAGGACCTGATCAAGTCCACCCGCGCCTCCAAGCTCCTGGGCCAATTCCACAACATGCCGCCGGTAGACATGGAAGCCCTGGAAGAGGTGCTGCTCTCCATCTCCGAAATGGTTTGCGAACTGCCCTGGATCATGGAAATGGACATCAATCCGCTGATCGTCGATGAAGACGGCGCCATTGCCGTGGATGCCCGCATTGTCATCGACCATGCACCGGCCACGGGTGACCGCTATTCCCACATGGCCATCTACCCCTATCCGGTCCATCTGGTGCAGGAATGGCAGATGAACGACGGCCAGTCCGTCACCATTCGCCCGATCCGCCCCGAGGATGCGGACCTGGAGCAGGATTTCGTCAGGAGCATGTCCGACGAATCCCGCTACTACCGCTTCATGGACACCATCCGGGAACTGACCCCCGCCATGCTGGTACGCTTCACCCAGATCGACTACGACCGGGAAATGGCCCTGATCGCCGTCATCAAAGATGAGGAAAGCGGGAAGGAAACCCAGATCGGCGTAGCCCGTTATGTGGTGAACCCGGACGGGGAATCCGTCGAATTCGCGCTGGCCGTGGGGGATAACTGGCAGAAGTGCGGCATCGGCCGCAAGCTGATGAGTTGCCTGATCGAATGCGCCCGCATGAAGGGCTACCGGGCCGTGGTCGGGGATGTGCTCTCCACCAACACCAAGATGTTCCGCCTCATGACCAGCCTGGGCTTCTCCATCCATCCCCACCCTGACGACACGGCGGTGAAGAAAGTCGTCAAGCCCCTGGCAAACTGAGCTTTCCCAGGGTCGGGTTGCACACTCCAGGCCGGGTGCACTTCAGGCCACGACCGGCCTGGAAAACCACACCCGGCCCCGTTTCATGACAAAGCGGCAAGGTTCGATCAGCCTTGCCGCTTTCATCTGCAAGGTCCCGGGTCTCCGGGCCTTATTCGAACCTTATTCTGACCTCAATCCGGGCCTTCCCGGGCCTTATTCGCCGAAGAAATTCACATCATAGGGATAAGGCTTCGGCGCTTCCTTTGACGTCTCAAAACCCTGGCGAAGCTCCGGTTCCTGCTTTTTGTCCCACCACAGACTACGGCCCGCCTGCTGATCGGCGGCCCATTCCGGATGACTTGCCATCATTTCGCGCATCCACCGGGTGTGATCGGATTCGTAATTACTGACGACGATACCCATGATTTTCAGAGTCCCTGAACGAAGATGGCAAGGATTCTAACACGCCGATCCCGCCCTTTGATCCAGGCCTTTCAGTGGAAGACAATCGGCTGGGCCAGCCCATCGCAATAGTCGCCCAGGAAGGCATCGACGGTTTCCTCGTCCCGCTCATCCTCGGGAATGCCGTTGATGGCGTTACGAAAGCGCAGCGCCAAAGGCCCCTGGAGAAAAAGCATGCGCATGGCCTCTTTATCCACCAACTCAAACCCCTGCTGCGCAGGATAGGCCAGAACCGAATAGTGTTCGCTGTTGTAGACCACGTTCATGATGGGGCTCCTCGTAGAAAACGGTTGAAACGATTCTTCACCCTGTAGATGTGATGTCGGCCTCGATTTTCAAGTCTTGAGCACCAAATAGAGGCTCATCAAGGAGGCTCATCAAGGCGCATCACACTTTCCAGTTAAACTACGCACCCTCGAAAACAGCATACCTCATCTCACCCGATGCGCCCTCCCATGGCTGCAATGATCGATTTCAATGGCACCCCGGCTTGCCGGCTGACGCTCCCCGATGGCAGCGCAGCCGTCATTGCCAGGAAAGGAGCCCAACTGCTTTCCTGGAACCCCAGAGGCAAAGGCGAACGCATCTACCTGAGCCCCCTCGCCGATCCAGCTCAGGACCGGCCGGTAAGGGGCGGCGTGCCGGTCATCTTTCCCCAGTTTGCCGGAATGGGCCCCCTGCCCCGCCACGGCTTCGCCCGCACGGCCCAGTGGCAACTGGACGACATCCGCCAGGCCCCGGACGGGGCCTACACCAGTGCCACTTTCAGCCTGGAAGATGACGAAACCAGCCGGATGATCTGGCCCCACGCCTTTTGCACCGAACTGACCCTGTGCATCAGCGACAACCGCCTGGACATGGAACTGGAAGTGCGCAACACGGGCAACACGGCCTTTGCCTTTACGGCCGCCCTGCACACCTACCTGAAGGTGCAGGAGCTGGAGGAATGCCACCTCACCGGCCTCTACGGGGCCTCCTACACCGACCGGATCAGTGGCCAACAAGCCTTGGACCGGGCACCGGAACTGACCGTGGAGGATGAAATCGACCGTATCTACCACGCCCTGGGCCGCCCCTTGCTATTGAGCGAAGCGAAACGCGCCCTGGCCATTCACCAGGAAGGCTTTCCCGATGTGGTGATCTGGAACCCCTGGGAACACAAATGCGCGGCGCTGGACGACATGCCGGCCAAGGGCTTTCGCCACATGCTCTGCATCGAGGCCGCCGCCGTGACCCAAGCGGTGGAACTGCCTCCCGGTGCCAACTGGTTCGGGCGCCAGTCCCTGATCTGCCTCTGAACACCTGATCCGACTTTCATCATGAAAAAAAGCAAACAAGCCCCGTTGATCGAATTCAAGGGCAGCACCGCCCCCGTCATCGTCGTCACCTTGCGCAGCCTGGAGCCTGAAGCCCTGCACAGCGCCGCTCAAGAAATTTTTGGCGACAGCCACTTCTTCGACGGCGATGCCGGCCTGCTGGAACTCGCCCATGCCGGGGAACAGGAGCGCGCCGACTGGGACACCATCTGCCAGTGCTTTGCCCGGCATGGGCTAAAAGTGATCGGAGTACGGGGCGGCAACCCCGCCCTGCAGGCTTCGGCCCAGGCCGCTGGCCTGCCCGTTTTCCCGGTCGATGAACGCAGCCAGCGCCCGGCACCCCAGGCCGCTCCCTCCCAGGCCGCTCCGGAACCGGACCCCACCCCACCGCAGCCCGCCACTGAAGCGGCGCCCGCAGCCCTGGGCGCGCCAGACCCCGGCCCGCGCCGCACCCTGATCGTGGACCGTCCCCTGCGCTCGGGCCAGCAAGTCTATGCCCGGGGCTGCGACCTGGTGGTGCTGGCGGCCGTGAACCCCGGCGCCGAAGTCATCGCCGATGGCAACATCCACATTTACGCCCCCTTGCGCGGCCGGGCCCTGGCCGGTGCCACGGGCGACAGCAAGGCGCGCATTTTCACCACCCGCTTCGAGGCTGAACTGGTTTCCGTGGCGGGGGTGTATCGCACCTTCGAAACCGGCGTCCCCGACAATCTGGCGGCCCAGCCCGTACAGGTCAAACTGGGCGCCGATGCCAGCAGTCTGCTGCTGGAGCCCTTGAAACTCGATTGAGCGCCGCTTGCCGTGCGGCATGAAATTCCATCCGCAGGTAGAATCTGCCCTTTTATTTCGGAGAATATTCCGTGACCCGCATCATCGTTGTGACCTCCGGCAAGGGCGGCGTAGGCAAAACCACCACCAGCGCCAGTTTTTCCTCGGGCCTGGCCCTGCGCGGCTTCAAGACCGCGGTGATCGACTTCGACGTGGGCCTGCGGAACCTGGACCTGATCATGGGCTGCGAGCGCCGGGTCGTCTATGACTTGGTCAACGTCCTGAACGGCGAAGCCACCCTGACCCAGGCCCTGATCAAGGACAAGCACTGCGACAACCTGTTCGTGCTGCCCGCCTCCCAGACCCGGGACAAGGATGCCCTGACCGAAGAAGGGGTGGAAAAGGTGCTCAAGGAAATGGAGCACATGGGCTTCGATTACATCGTCTGCGACTCCCCCGCCGGCATCGAGCGGGGCGCGGTGATGGCCCTCACCTTCGCCGACGAAGCCATCGTCGTCTCCAACCCGGAAGTATCTTCCGTGCGCGACTCCGACCGCATCCTCGGCATCCTCCAGTCCAAGTCCAAGCGGGCCAGGGAAGGCGGCGAGCCGGTCAAGGAACACCTGCTGATCACCCGCTACTCCGCCAAGCGGGTGGACGAGGGCGAGATGCTCTCCTTCAAGGATGTCCAGGAAATCCTGCGGGTGCCCATCATCGGCGTCATTCCCGAATCGGAATCCGTGCTGCACGCCTCCAACCAGGGCACGCCCGCCATCCACCTGAAGGAATCCGACGTCGCCGAAGCCTACAAGGACGTGGTGGCCCGCTTCCTCGGCGAAGAAAAGCCCTTGCGCTTCGTGGATTATGAAAAGCCCGGTCTGCTCAAGCGTTTGTTCGGAGGCAAATAAGGCATGTCCCTTCTCTCCCTCCTCTTCGGCAACAAGCAGAAGACCGCTTCCATCGCCAAGGAACGGCTGCAACTGATCATTGCCCATGAACGCAACGATCTGAACAGCAAGCCCGACTTCCTGCCCGCCTTGCAGCAGGAACTGGTGGCGGTGATTTCCAAGTACGTCGCCGTGCATCAGGATGACATCAAGGTTTCCCTGGAAAAGCAGGGCAATTACGAAATACTGGAGGTCAATATCGTCCTGCCCGAACCCGGCACCGCCCGTTGAGCCGGCGATCCCTCGTTGAGCCGGCGATCCCTCATGCAAACGGCCCGGCTGCCCCGGGCCGTTTGCATTTCATTGAGTCCCCGTCACACCACCCGCAGGATTTCATCCTCGCTGATCCCGGAACGGAACATTTCCGTCGCCACCACCGACACCGCCAGAGGCGAAAGATGATAGACGGAAGCCATCATCCGGGCGCTGTCGATATGTCCCTGACGCACCGTACCCACCAAGGTACTGGCCAAACGCCGCAGCATTCTGACGTCGCTCTTGAAATGCAGGGGAGGAGAAGGGTTGTTCCAGACGAGTTGCAATTCCCGGGACATGATGTTCACCTTTTCATTTCAGTTCTTTTGCCCTTGCTCTATCGGCCCCAGGGCAAAAAACTTGAACTGCCCTGGACCTCCCGTTCACCTCGATGGTTTTTCCTTAAGTCAGTTTTCAGGCAGAAAGCCGGTCCGCCCCCCAAATGCCTCCGGAAGCCCCTACAATGCCCGCTGAGTCAATCGGGGAACAAGATAGATGAACCGCCGCGAAGCTTTCAAGCAAATTGCCGCCAAAGCCGCCAAGGGAGAGCTTGCCTTTCCCACCAGCGCCGAGGTCGCCCTGAAAATTCAACGGGCGATGGATGATCCGGACTGCCCCCTGGATCGAGCCGCCAAGCTGGTGCAGACCGAGCCCTTGCTGGCCGCCCGGGTGGTCGCCATCGCCAACTCCGTCACCTACAACCGCTCCGGACGGAAAATCACCGACGTGCGCACAGCCGTCGCCCGCCTGGGCTTTCGCACCCTGCGCACCCTGGCCACCGCCTTGGTGACCCGGCAGATGGCCGGAACTCCCACCGACCCAGCCTTGAAGAAATACGCCGCCGACCTCTGGGAGCACACCGCCCATGTGGCCGCCCTCTCCAGCATCATCGCCCGCCGGGTCAGCCACCTGGACCCGGAAACCGCACTGTTCGCCGGCGTCGTCCATGAAGTGGGCGGCTTCTACCTGATCTCCCTGGCCAAGGACTACCCAGGCATCCTCGAAGGCGAACCGGCCGACTGGGTGGAAGAAGGCGAAAAGGAAATCAGCCAGGCCGTCCTCAAGGCCCTCGAGGTGCCCGAGCCCGTCATGGAAGCCGTGGATACCCTGCTGCTGGGCTTCATGGCCCTGCCCCCCGTCACCCTGGGCGACACCCTGCTGCTGGCCGATGACCTGGCCCCGGTGGAATCTCCCTTGCGCCACTCCCCCAGCCAGACCCGGGAAGACCCGCGGGGCCGCATTGACGCCGTCATCGGCGAAGACACCCTGGTCAGCATCCTGGAAGAATCCGCGGCCGAGGTGGAATCCTTGATCGCCGCCCTCAGGTTTTAGCCATCAGTCACGCCGAAACGCGAGGATGGCGGCGGGCAAGCCTACGTCGGACCGCCGGGCAACAGGGCCCAGGTCAAAACGAGGCGTTTCATGCCCATCATTCCCTGGGTAGATCAATGCCCTTCAGTTTGCGATACAGGTCCACGGCGTAGGAGTCGGTCATCCCCGTGACGAAATCGGCCACCCGCAACAGGCGCAGGTAAGGGTCCGGGTCCGGCTGCCCGCCGGGCCCCAGAAACTGGGCCGGCAACAGCTTGAGCAACATCTTCTCCCGGGTGGTCTTGCGCCGCATGCCGGCCCCGGCTTCCACCGCCGCGGCAAACAGGGATAACAGCCCCCCCAGCACTTCGAAACCCGCGGTTTCAATCTCCAGGGCCGGACGGGCCAGGTAAATATGTTCCAGAGCCACCCGCTTCACGGCCTGCAGGGGGGTTGCCACCGGAGAAGCTTCCAGCAGCTCGCGGTCAAATTCACCCGACAAGATCGCGGCTTCATGTTCCAGAAAAACCGCAGCGGCGCCTTCCAGCAAGCGGCCAATGGCCTTGGCACGCAGGTACTCGATGCGTTCCTTGGGTTCGGACATGCGCGCCAGCTTGCCATCATTGACATTGTTGCCCGCCAGGTCGGCCAACAGCAGTTCTGCATCTTCGTGGCGGACGAAGCCAAGACGGGAGGCATCTTCCAGATCCACGATCAGGTAGCAGGTGTCATCCGCCACCTCCACCAGAAAAGCCAGGGGATGGCGATACCAGGCCTGACCTGGAAGCCGCTCGACCAATCCGGTCGCCTGGGCCACCTGCTGGAAGGCGGGTGCGTCTTCCTGGAAATAGCCAAATTTCTTGCCGCTGTTACCCGGCAAGTCCTGGGCGCACCAGGAACCGCGGGGATACTTGGTAAACGTGGCGAGCACCGCACTAGTGAGTTGCAGGCCCGGATTGGCGGGACTTTGCAGGCGGGTGAGAATCCGGAAGCCCTGGGCATTGCCTTCGTAACGCTCGAAATCGGCCCGCTGGGCAGGGCTGAAATCATAGGCATCCAGCAGACCCGATCGCTTGAACCACTCGCGGATGGCGTCTTCACCGGCGTGTCCGAAGGGAGGATTGCCAATGTCGTGCGCCAGGCAGGCCGCCGCCACGATGGCCCCGAAATCGGCGGCATCGACCCGTTTCAGGCCATGCCGCTCGATGATTTCCCGGCCGATGACCGTGCCCAGCGAGCGGCCCACGCAACTGGCCTCCAGGCTGTGGGTCAGGCGAGTCCGCACATAGTCACTCCTGGACAGGGGAAATACCTGGGTCTTGTCCTTCAGGCGACGAAACGCCGAGGTGAATACGATCCGGTCATAGTCCTGCTGGAAAACCGTGCGTTCCCGCGCACTGGGCGCCGACCCCGCTCCCAGGCGTTCGGCCGAAAGCAGTTTTTCCCAACGCTGATACAGGTCCTTGTTCATGATTTGCCAGAGTGCCCGCAGGCAGGTGATGGCCGGGAGGCGGGCCGCATGCCAACTCCGGCGTTACAGAGGATTGGCACTCGGATCAATGTCCGGCGCCAAGGAAACTGAGTGCTCCTCAAGACGCAACAGTTCGGAGAGCAACAGCAATTCATCAACGACGGCCAGCGGAAAGCCCTGGCGCGAACCGCCACGATTGTCGCGCAGCAAGCTCTGGATGTAGTCGAAACACTGGCTCGTCCCCCACATCGACTGGATACGCTCGCAGATGTGGGGGATGGCCTCGATTGACTGGGGCCGCGCTGCCGCTACGGCGGTATCTGCTCCCTGAGGCACCAGTTCCAGGACAAAGTCTGCTGCGGCTGGATCATCGGCCTTTGGCATGTCGGACCAGTGCAGCAGTTCGACATTGAAGTTCTCGTTCAGACTTCGCGCCAGTCTTTCGAATTCATCCTTCATGTCCGCCAGACGATACACCTCCAGCAACTTGACCCAGGGTTGCAGGGCCTCTTTGGGATTCTGGTCGACATATTCCTGCAGGGCCTGGGCTGCCCCCTTGACCCGGCCGAAGGCGAGCATGACATCCGCCAGTTCCATGACCGGATTGTAGGAGAAGGACTCATCCACCGAAGCGTCGAGGATGGACTCGGGCCCCTTGTTCTGGGTAACTGCGCCAGTCTCCTGGGGCAGATCATCGAACACACTGTGCATGGCTTGCGTTGCTGCAGAGGGCATTGCCGCCGCACGACGCGGGTTGAGCGGGACTTCAAACGCATCCAGAGGATCGATGACGGGATGGGTGGATTCGAGGCGCGAAAGCGAAAAGTGGAGATCATCCTGGCGTTCATCGTCGCGGGTTTTCTGGCGCCGTCGCCATGTACGCCAGGCCAGCGCACCGACCGCCAGCACACTGGCCGCACCTCCCAGCCACCAGCCCCAGTTGCCGCCATCCGCAGGGGTTACGCGAACCGGCCTGGCCTGCGGCAGGGCTGGCTTTGGCACGACTTCTGCTGCCGCCGGCACAGCCGCTCCCTGACTTGATGCGCCAGGAAGCTGCTGCTCACCCAGCACGGCTTCAAGGGCCTTGAGCCGGTCGGCGGCAGGGAGATGCACGGTCTCGTCCCGTGTTTCCTGAAAGGCCAGCATCCGGTATTCGAGCCGCAGGATTTTGCGCTGCAGCAGCAGTTCTTCCGTTACGTTTTCAGTGGGGATCACGCCTAGTTCCGCAGCAAGACGCAGCGGCGCCTCATCCACCACGCCCCCATCACTCAACACCAACCGATCCCCGAGTAACGGCTGCCCGAGCGGCAGGCCGGACGGTTCAGCGAGCGGGGGACGCGGCAGGTCAGGCGCTTCGCGCCGCGGCATTTCGGTGCGGGGACGCGGCAAGGGCGCCGGCGGCAGAGGCGGCAGATCGGGAATGATCAGCATCTCGCCCTCCGGTAACGCCTGATGCTTTCCGCGGGAATGCTTCAATCCCAGATTCCGGTTATTGCGGATCAGGGCCTGGATGAAGCGCCGCTGATCGGCGCGGCTATCGGGGTATAACTCAGCCGCCACACTGGCCGGCGTTTCCCCGGCCCGGATGCGTCGCCCGTTCCCGGAGCCTGGTCGCTCGTTCCCGGAGCTTGCCACGGCTTCGCGCGGCGTCAGCTGTGGCCCCTGCAGCGGCGGCGATAGCATCAGGGTATATTCCCGCTGCAAATCGTGGCCGCAGGTCATTTCCAGCGCCACCACCAGGATCGGTTCGGTCACGGGGCGATCACTTTTGAGTGACAGCACCTTGTCATGCAAGGAAAAACTGCCCGCTGTCAACCAGGGGAGTTCGCCGCTACCCGGCTTGAGGAGCCGGAAACAATTCGCGGCAACGTGCTCACCTTTTTGCAGATGCAGGGTTATGTCTGCCTGCAGTCTTTCCCCCAGACGGGAATTCGTCTGGATTTCCCCAAATCCAAAGGCCAGGGCCTGGCCGGAACAGGCCCTCAGCACCGACAGGGATAACAAGGGAAACCTGGTTTTGAAACTCATGAAATTCAGTGGCGTGTAGAAAAGCAAAAGAACCCGGTATTTATTTGTCGCCCAAATCAATCGACCCGTCAAAGCTGGAGACCCATTCCGGGCGATAAACCAGCATCAGGGTTAGCACCATACCCGAAATCCAGGCCTCTGAAAAACCCAGGAGCAGGTAATAGGGCAGATATTCCTCCAGCAGATAGTCCCAGCTGTAGATGGCGTTGACGCCATAGAGCAGGCTGAAAGTCAGACCGATGCCCATCACCACCAGCGCCGCACCGAAAAACCCCTTGAGAAAGACAAAAACGAAAAAATGCCGGGGAACGCAATAATCGACCCCGCGCCGGATCAGAAAACTGAAACCCGACCCCAGGCCGGCCATGATCAGGCCATTCAGGGCAAAAGCGATGCAATCCATGCTTCCGTTCAGGGTAATGCCCAGCAGCACAAGATTGAGGCCGATGAAGGCCAGGGGCAGATCGAAGAGCAGGTAAAACAGCATGATGCCGGTCAAATGCAGATCCAGACCGGGCTTGATGCCCGCCTTCATGCTCCAGATCAGGATCAGGACCACGATCATGCCCAGCCAGACATTCAGGAAATTACCGTTCTTGAAGCGCCTCCAGGGCGCCAGGCGCAAGGCAAGCCCCATCAGCGGCAGCCAGAGCCCCCAGGCCAGCCAGTACCAGAAATCCCCCAGCAATTGCCCGGGCAGGTTCACGCTGACTTACTCCCAGCAAATCCGGTGGCTGCCATTTACCTTGCCCTGCTGCTGCCAGGCGAGCAACTGCTCGGCCAGGCCATCCACGGCCGCCGCCAGGGCATGCACCCCTCCTGCGGCATCCAGCGTGGGCGCAGGCACCTGCCGGGTCAGCACCCGCTCGTCAACCACCCCTCCTCCCCGCTGGCTCAATACAGCCCGCATGACCACCACCCCGGAACTGGAGTGTGGCGTCTCGAACACCTGCTCGAAACGCTGCAACTCCAGACGAGTGATGCACCGGCTGACGGGCCCGGCCTCCGGCCAGAACAAACGGCTTTCCAGGCGCCGCTGCAATAATTCGCTCAGGCCACTGCTCCAGCGCGATTGGCCATATTCCATGACCCTGGCTGCATCGGCATACAGGAGGCGATAACGCATGGCCCGATCCTCGAACTGTCCGGTAGCGGTCACGAAAAAGCTCCAGGGCCTCGCTTCTGCCGGCATGGCGGCAGCAGGCGGCCCCAGATCAAACTGGGCGGCAGGTCCGCTGCCATTACGATAGGCCCCGGGCGTGCCGCAGGCCGCCAGACCAAGACAAAGCATGAAACAGGACACGAGACGCACGGCTATCACCTCAGGGACGCGGATTGGCAGGAGGAACGAAACCGGACTCTCCAGGCCCCGGTGTGCCAGGAGGCGAGCCGAACACCAGGCTTTGCGGCGCCTCTTCCAGGAGTTGCAGGACACGATTCAATTGTCGCGAGGTGGCCGTCAGCGCCACGGTCATTTCGTTGATCCTGGGGAGCAGATTATGGCCGCTGCGGGATACAGATGGCTCACCGAGGACGCCTTCGATCCGGGTGGACACCCCCTGGAGCCGTTCCACCAGTTTCCGGGTTTCACTCATCAGGGGGGCGGATTCGCGGGCGGCCGCCGAAATACTGGCCACATTTTCATCGGAGATGAGTTTCTGCATTTGCCCCAGGGTAGCATTCATCTGAGCGCTGGCCGATTCGAGATTGGCCAGGATTTTGCCAAAATTCTGCTGGTTCTGGCTGCCAAGCAGCTGGTTGGCATTCTGGAGGAATCCACGGGCCTGTTGCAGGACCGCCGGCAAAGCATCCTCCAGATGATCCATGAGCGAAGGTCTCATTTCAATCCGGGGAAGTTTTCCTTCCAGGGCTTCATGCTCAGTGCCGGAATCCTCCAGCAGCACATGGGCAATGCCCGTCACCCCTTGATAGGAAAGCTGGGCCGTGGTGCCCCGGGTCAGGGGAAGCCGTTGTTCCACTTCAATCAGGATCAGGATATTGCTCACATCGGCGGGATCAAGACGAATATCCAGGACCTTGCCCACCCGGATCCCCCGGTAGCGCACCTGAGCCTGGGGATTGAGGCCCGTCACATTCTGCTTGGTCACCACCAGGATCTGCCGGGTGTCTTCCCGGCGGTCGCTGAAAAGGTAGAGGGAGAGCAGGAGGGCCACCCCGAGCGTCAGGGTGAACAAGCCGGCTATCAAGGCATGCGAACGATTTTCCATGAAAGGTTGGCTCTCTTTGTCGGATCAGGAACGATGATCGCCAAAAAACTGGCGGATGACGGGGTGGTCCACCTGCACCACCTCGTCCAGGGGGCCCTGAACCAGGATACGCTGCTCAGCCAGCACCGCCACATGGCTATTCAGGCCGTAGATGGTGTCGATATCGTGCGTCACCAGCACCACGGTAAAGCCCAGGGACTTCTGCAGGTTGCGGATCAGGGCCACGAAATTCTGGCTACGCACCGGGTCAAGGCCTGCGGTCGGTTCATCGAGCAAGAGCAGTTCGGGCTCCAGGGACAGGGCCCGGGCCAGGGCGACCCGCTTCACCATGCCGCCGGACAGCTCGGCCGGCATCAGGCCGGCATCCTCGGGTTCCAGTTCCACCATGGCCAGCTTGAGCAGCACCAGTTCGTAAATCCAGTCCTCATCGAGAAAACGCAGTTCCCGCAGGGGAAAGGCAATGTTGTCATAAACCGAGAGGGCGGAAAACAGGGCACCCTGCTGAAATAGCATGCCCAGGCGCCGGCGTACATCCCTTTGCTGGATGGGGTCGGGGTCATGAAGGTCGGTCCCGAACAGACGCACCTGCCCCCGGACCGGTTTCAGCAGGCCGAGTATCTCCCGCAGCAAGGTGGTCTTGCCGCTGCCCGACCCCCCCACCAGGGCAATCACCTGCCCCGCCTCGACCCGGAACGACAAATCCTTGTGGATCACCACGTCCCGGTACTGGCTCCAGATGCCCTGCATGTCGATGACCGGTGTCCCCATGCTTCAGCTCGGCATCCCGATGTTGCGGGTGAAGATGGCAAAAATGGCATCCACGATGATCACCAGGGTAATCGCCGTCACCACCGAAGCCGTCGTGCGCATGGACAAGCTCTCGGTATTGGGGCGCACATGCAGGCCAAAGTGGCAGGCCAGCAGTGCAATCAGGAAACCAAACACCGATCCTTTGGCCAAGCCGATCCAGAGATTGGCGATGGGCACCGCCTTGGGCAGCATGGAGAAAAAATAGTAGAAGGAAAAATCCAGTTGCAGATAGGCCGCCATGGCCCCGCCCAGCAAGGCCGAGGCCGAGGACCAGAGGACCAGCAGGGGCATGGATACGGTCAAGGCAGCCACCTTGGGCAGCACCACCCGGATGGTGCGCGACACCCCCAGGGTCATCAGCGCGTCGATTTCCTCCGTCACCCGCATCACCCCGATCTGGGCGGTCATGGCTGACCCCGAACGTCCGGCCACCAGTACCGCCACCAGCACCGGTCCCAGTTCCCGGATGATGCTGATCCCCAAAATATTCACGATGAACAGGTCGGCCCCGTAGGCCTTCAGTTGCAGGGCCGAGAGATAGCTGATGGTGATGCCGATGAGAAAGCCCACCAGGGCCGACACGGACAAGGCCTGGGCCCCGGATTTGTAGATGTTGGCGGAAAATTCCTTCCAGGGAATGTCCCGGGGATGGCGGCACAGGAAGAGCAGATCCAGCACCAGGCGGCCATACAGTTCGATGACCCCCACGAGATTGTGCAGCACGGCCAGTACCAGCCGCCCCAATCCCAGCAGGAAAGACTGATGATAGCTGGGCAGCGCCACCTTCTTCCGGGGCAGGCTTGCCACCCGCTCCAGGGTGGAACGCACCGTATCGCCAACTTCCAGATGCGCCGGCCAGTGCTGCCCCCAGACACGCCAGATCAGTACCGCCGCGGCACTATCGAGACGGCTCACGGCGCCCAGATTCCAGTTTTCCTGCTGCTCCAGGCTTTCCAGGCGCCCCCGCAGCCCGGCTTCCGCCCCCATCAGGGACCTCAGGGTCCACTCCCCTGCCAGGCTGACGCCATTGGCGTCCTGAACCAGGATCGGGGCGTTCATGTCCTCAATGCCCCCGTGCCGCGCCGAGGGTCTTGATCTTCAGCTGCATCCCGACCCGGCGCCAGACCATGATTTCCTCATTGAGGGCCGCCGCCGTCCAGGGATTGTCTTCCAGCCAGCGGGCCGGCAATTCCAGCAGAAAACCATCCGCCGCATCATTCACGGCATAGGCCGGCAGTTCCCGGTCATCCCGGGTCCGGTGCAGCAGCACGGCCAGACGCAAGCTGAAGATCAGGCGCCAGCCCGGGTCGCCCGGGGGCAGGGCCGCCAGTTTTTCCAGCTTGCCCCGATGTCCGAGCACCAGGGTGGCCAGGCGCGCCTGATCCTTGTTGGAAAAGCCGGGCATGTCGGCAAAGGTGAGAATGTAGGCCCCGTGCTTGTGGTAGCCGTTGTGGGCCACGGAAATGCCGATCTCATGGAGCACGGCCGCCCAGCTCAGGAACTGCTGTTCCTGCTCGTCAGGCTCAGGCCCCGCCAGTTGTTCGAGAATCGCCAGGGCCGTCTTGCGGACCCGTTCTGCCTGGCCCTTTTCCACCTGATAGCGGCGCATGAACTGTTCGACCGTGGTATCCCGCATGTCGTGCTGATGGAAGCGGCCCAGGAGGTCGTACAGGACCCCCAGGCGCAGGGCGCCATCGGCGTAATTCATGCGCTCGATGCCGAGTTCCTCGAACACGGCGGAGAGAATCGCCAGCCCGCCGGGCAACACCGGCAGCCGGTCCGGCCGCATCCCCGGCGCATTGAAGGCATGGATGGAGCCTGCCTTGACCAGCAGGGTGACCAGTTTTTCCAGCCCTTCCCGGGTAATGCCGGTGACACCGCCGGGATTCAGATCATTGAGTTCCAGCAGGTCGGCAATGGCCCTGGCCGTGCCGGAAGACCCCACTGCTTCCTTCCAGCCCAGCTGCAGGTAGTCGTGGGCGATCAGTTCGATTTCCTTGGCGGCCGCCACCTGGGCTTCCCGCATGCGGCGCTTGTCCACCCGGCCATCGGAAAAGTAGCGCAAGGTATAGCTGACACAGCCCATGTAGAGGGACTCGGTCAGCATCGGGTCGGACTTCCTGCCGATGATGAATTCCGTGGAACCGCCGCCGATATCCACCACCAGGCGCTTGTGAGGCGCCAGGGGCAGGGAGTGAACGGCGCCGATATAGATCAGGCGCGCCTCTTCCCGGCCGGCGATCACTTCGATGGGAAAACCCAGGGCGGCCTCCCCCAGGACCAGGAACTCCCGCGCATTCTTGGCTACGCGCAGGGTATTGGTGGCCACGGCCCGTACAGCCCCCTCCCCGAGACCCCGCAGCCGCTCACCGAAACGGCGCAGGGCTTCCAGGCCACGGGTCTGGGAAGGCTCGTCCAGCATCTTTTCAGGAGTCAGGCCGCTGGCCAGACGCACGGTTTCCTTGACGGAATCCAGGGGATAAATCTGATTCTCCACCACCCGCCCCACCTGGAGGCGAAAGCTGTTGGAGCCAAGATCCACTGCGGCAATGGTTTCGTATTCCATCAAATTCCGGCTTGAATTGGGAAGAGCGATTCTACCACTGCCATTTCCTGGGCTTTCTTTCTCTTCCCCGGTAATATTCCCTTAATGTAACTGTAAAAAAATGACAGGCTTAGACGCAACTCCTTACCTGAAGTCTCCAGAGGACCCCCCAACATGAACCGCCCCGCCCACCAACGCCAGTTTCCTGCCGATCACTATCTGAACCGGGAATTGGGCCTTCTGGCCTTCAACCGCCGGGTCATGGCCCAGGCCCGGGACGAACGCACCCCGCTGCTGGAGCGGCTACGCTTTCTTTGCATCGTATCCAGCAATATGGACGAATTTTTCGAGATCCGCGTTGCCGGCCTCAAGGAGCAGATCCGGGCCAATGCCTCCACCCTCACCACCGACGGCAAGACCGCGCATGAGGTATTCCGGCTGGTGAGCGCCGAGGCGCACGCCCTGGTTGGCGAGCAGTACCAGATCTTCAATCAGGAAGTCACCCCCCAGCTCGCCGCCGAAGGTGTGCATTTCATCCGCCGCGCCGTCTGGAACGAGGAACAGCGGGCCTGGATCAGGGACTATTTCATCCGCGAGGTGATCCCGGTCCTCACTCCCATCGGGCTCGACCCCTCCCACCCTTTCCCCAGGGTGCTCAACAAGAGCCTCAACTTCGCCGTGGAACTGCAGGGGAAGGACGCCTTCGGCCGCAGTTCCGGCGCCGCCATCGTCCAGGCCCCCCGGATGCTGCCCCGGGTGGTGCAGCTGCCGCCGGAACTGGCGGGCTGCCCCTACGGCTTCGTGTTCCTGTCCTCGATCCTGCACGAGTTCGTCGGCGAACTGTTCTCGGGCATGACGGTGCTAGGCTGCTACCAGTTCCGGGTCACCCGCAATTCGGATCTGTTCGTGGATGAGGAAGAAATCACCAACCTGCGCACCAAGCTCCAGGGCGAACTGCCACACCGCCACTTTGGCGACGCGGTGCGCCTCGAAGTGGCGGACAACTGCTCGCCGGTGATGACCGCCTTCCTGCTTTCCCAGTTCAACCTGACCGAAGCCGACCTGTACCGGGTCCAGGGCCCGGTCAACCTGGTGCGCCTGATGCAGACGCCGGACTGGGTGGACCGCCCCGACCTGAAGTATCCCCCCTACTCGCCCGGCCTGCCCAAGGGGCTGGACAAGAACCCCAACATCTTCGCCACCATCCGCCAGGGGGACATCCTGCTGCACCACCCCTACCAGTCCTTCTCCCCGGTCATTGACCTCTTGCAGCAGGCCGCCACCGATCCCCAGGTGGCGGCCATCAAGATGACCGTGTACCGCACCGGCACCGACTCGGTGCTGATGCAGTCGCTGATCCGCGCCGCCCAGAACGGTAAGGAAGTGACCGTGGTGGTGGAGCTGATGGCCCGTTTCGACGAGGAGGCCAACATCGGCTGGGCCACCAAGCTCGAAGAAGTGGGGGCCCACGTGGTCTATGGCGTGGTGGGCTACAAGGTGCATGCCAAGGCGCTTTTGATCGTGCGCCGGGAAGAAGGCCAGCTGCGCCGCTATGTGCATCTGGGCACCGGCAATTACCACCCGCGCACCGCCCGCCTGTACTCGGACTTCGGCCTCCTCACCGCCAATGAAGAAGTCTGCCAGGATGTCTCCGAAGTGTTCAAACAGCTCACCGGCCTGGGCAAGGCCCGCACCCTGAAGCACCTGTGGCAGGCCCCCTTCACCCTGCAGTCCAACATCGTCACCTGCATCCAGGCCGAGGCGGAAAACGCCCGGGCCGGCAAGAAGGCCACGATCGTGGCGAAGATGAACGCCCTGCTCGAACCGGAAACCATCAACGCTCTCTATGAGGCTTCCCAGGCCGGGGTCCAGATCGACCTGATCGTGCGCGGCGTCTGCGCCCTGCGCCCGGGGGTGCCCGGCCTCTCCGACAACATCCGGGTGCGCTCCATCATCGGCCGCTTCCTGGAACACCACCGGGTGTTCTACTTCTTTGCCGATGGTGAAGAAAAACTCTACCTCTCCAGCGCCGACTGGATGGATCGCAACTTCTTCCGGCGCATCGAACTGGCTTTCCCCATCCTCGACCTGCGGCTGAAAAAAAGGGTCATGCTCGAAGGGCTGCGCCACTACCTGGCCGACAACCAGCTGGCCTGGGAAATGTCCAGCGACGGCAGTTACAGCCGCAAGCGCAACAGCCGCTCCAAACCCAGAAACGCCCAGGCAGAACTGATGGCCTCCCTGGGACACTGATTCGGCACTGATTCGGCACTGAATCGCACCTGGCCCCCCCGCCGGAGCGAGTCCCCGAAGCCCCAGTCAGCGGACGGGGGCTTTGGCGCTTTTGCAGAAGGCCTCAACCCCGGCGGGCGGCTACCACCCCTTCCACTTCGTGGATCAAGCCCAGAATGCGCTTGAGTTGCTGCAGGTTATGCACTTCCACAGTGAAGCCCATGCGGGCCTTGCCCTGTCTGGACTGGGTATTGACCCCGATCACATTGATCTTTTCCTTGGCGAAGATTTCGGAAATATCCCGCAGCAGGCCCTGACGGTCGTGGGCGTCCACCACGATATCGGAGGCAAAAATCCCCTTGGCCTCGGCCCCACCCCAGTCGGTTTCAATCACCCGCTCCGGGTGCAGGGCCGCCAGGTGCTGAAAGTTGGGGCAATCCACCCGATGGATGGAAATTCCCTTGCCCCGGGTCACAAAGCCTTCGATGGGGTCCGGGGGGGTCGGCTTGCAGCAGCGGGCGAGCTGGGTGAGCAGTTTGTCCACCCCGACGATGAGGATGCCCTGAGGCTCCTCCGCCGGTCGGCGCAGGGCAATGGGCGACTGATCGCCGTCATCCGTCCCGGCCTGGCTGGCCGCATCCCCCCGGGCCACGGACTGCAACTGGCGCAGGTTGAGCTCGTTGCGGGCTGCGGCAATGAACAGTTCATCGGCCTTGGTAAAGCCCAGACGATGAGCCAGGTCCTCGAGATTCACCCCGCCCTGCCCCAGGCGCTGCACCTCCTTGGCGACGATGGCGCGGCCATCGGCCAGGGTTTCTTCCAGGGCCAGGCTGGCAAACCACTGCCGCACCTTGGTCCGGGCCCCCTTGGTATGGATGTAGCCTTGGGCCGTGTTGAGCCAGTCCCGGGAAGGACCGCCCTGTTTGGCCGTGATGATTTCCACCCGCTGACCGGTCTTCAGCGCCGTGTTCAGCGGCGCCAGCAAGCCGTCGACCTTGGCGCCCCGGCAGCGATGGCCCAGGTCCGTATGCACTCGGTAGGCAAAATCCAGCGCCGTGGCGCCCCGAGGCAGATCCACCACCTTGCCCTGGGGGGTCATGATGTAAATGGTTTCATCCAGGGCGGCCTGCTTGTAATACCGTACCCAGTCGGAGCTGTCGGCCACCTCGTCCTTCCAGGTCAGGATCTGGCGCAACCAGGCGATCTTCTCGTCGTAGCGGTCCTCGCCGCCACTCTTGCTGCCTTCCTTGTAGCGCCAGTGGGCTGCCACCCCCAGTTCCGCATGGTGGTGCATGTCCCAGGTGCGGATCTGCACCTCCAGGGATCGCCCATCCGGACAACGCACCGCCGTGTGCAAGGAGCGGTAGTAGTTGCCCTTGGGATTGGAGATGTAGTCGTCGAATTCCTTGGGGATGGGCGTCCAGATGTTGTGCACGATGCCCAGGGTGGTGTAGCAATCCTTCACCCCATCGACGATGACCCGCAGGGCGCGGATATCGTACACCTCGGAAAATTCCACCCCCTTTTTGCGCATCTTGTTCCAGATGCTGTAGATGTGCTTGGGGCGGCCATAGACCTCGGCGGCAATGCCCAGGCCGGCCAGCTCGCTCTTGACCCGCTCGATGGCATCGGCGATGAACTGTTCCCGCTCGAGGCGCTTCTCATCGAGCATCCTGGCAATTTTCTTGTAGGTCTCCGGGTGCAGGAAGCGGAAAGAAAGGTCCTCCAGCTCCCACTTCAGCTCCCAGACCCCCAGCCGGTTGGCCAAGGGGGAATACAGCTCCAGGGTTTCCCTGGCCACCTGGACCCGCAGCTCGTCGGGATTGGCCGCGTAATAACGCAGGGTCTGGGTGCGGGAAGCGAGGCGCAGCAAAACGACGCGGATATCCTCCACCATCGCCAGCAGCATCTTGCGCAGCACTTCCACCTGGGCGCGGGTTTCCTGGGAATTGCTGTTGCCGGCTTCACTGCTGCCCGCCATGAAGCCCCGGGTGATCGGACGCAAGCGGTTGAGGCGGGAAATCCCCTGGACCAGCGAGGCCACATCTTGGCCAAAACGGTTGCTGATGTGCTGGCTGCCATGCGCATCGTAGGCGGGTACGGCAAACAGCAGGGCGGCCAGGCGGGAATCCGCATCGAGACGCAGACCGGCCACGATCAGGGCCATGCCCAGGGCATGGGACCAGATGCCTTCGCCGCTGCCCAGGGATGCATCCCCATACACTTCCCGGGCAAAATCCAGGGCAGCCGCAAGCCGTCCGGCCTCTTCGGCCGTCAGTCCATCGGACAAGGTTTGCAGGGAGTGCTGATAATCGCTCTGAGCGGCGACGGAGTGAACGACGGAAACCATGGCGCGATTATAAGCGCGGCAGCTTGCTCCAGGCTGACAGCCTCAGACCGGAGGTTGGCTATCCCCGACCCAGAAACGGTCTACATCCTCGATGCCCCATTTGCCCGGATGCGCAGCAGATCCTGGGGATCAGTGATGACGAAACGGTTGCGCCAGAAGGGATGATCCATGATCCATCCAGGAACCGCAGAATTGCTCCAGATGCATGCCAACCCGGAGGTGCTCGACATTGATCTTTTTCAGCATATGAAAATTTGGGCTATTCGTAACAGCGTGTTGAAGCAGGATCAAAGCTCCCCCGCCTCGTAGAGGGCGTAGAAGGCTTCCTTGAGCCGGTACGCCTCTCCCAGGGCTGGGCAGTTCTTCGTCCAGCCATCGAGGTTCAGGCGTTCCTCGTCGCTCAGGTCGCGCTCGCGCTTCA
>JANLJE010000032.1 GCA_029255645.1 Comamonadaceae bacterium
GGGATTCGAACTCGCGACCCCTTGCACCCCATGCAAGTGCGCTACCAGGCTGCGCCACGCCCCGACAAGCTGCGCATTGTATAGCCCAGAACCCTGCCGCGCAAGCACTTTCTGTGGTGTTTC
Organism: Comamonadaceae bacterium; assembly: GCA_029255645.1. GTDB lineage: Bacteria > Pseudomonadota > Gammaproteobacteria > Burkholderiales > Rhodocyclaceae > Azovibrio. Next base: position 124 of record JANLJE010000032.1, read on the forward strand.
CCTGTTCTTTTGTGGCATTTAGTCGCTCTGGTCCTCGATTCCGTACTTTTTCTCCATTTGGCGCATCATCAGGGCATAGCCGCCGACCAGCAGCACATAGATGATCAGACTCCCCTGAGCGGCCATGTAGAAGCCCAGGGGGAAGCCGAAGAGGACGATGGTATTGAGGCTGCCCGCCAGGTAACTGGCAACATAGGTCGCCAGAAACCAGACCAGCAGCAGCGCCAGGGTGAGTTGGCAGTTACGCCGCCAGTAACGCTTGTTGCGTTGTTCAAGATCCGGGGTATGCACAGGGCCGGCCGGGTAGCGGACGCTTTCAACGAAATCCTGGATTGCCCTGGAGGGCGGCGAGGTCATCAGGCTGACCACCGGAATCACCAGCATGCCCACGCCTACGCCCCAGACGCCGGCAGCAATCGACCGGATACCAAACCAGGGTTCCATGCGCAGGCCGTGCAGGCCCAGCCCGCCGATGTTGTATTCCACTTCGAGTCGGACGATGTAGAAAATGCACATCAGGACGCCGGCCAGCATGCCGGCAATGGCACCTTGCTGATTGGCCCGCTTCCAGAAGATGCCCAGCACGAGCGCCGGGAAAAAGGCGGAAGCCGCCAGCGAAAAGGCCCAGGCAACCATGTAGAGGATGGTGCCGGGTTTCTGGGCGGCCACCAGCGCAGCCAGTACCGCCACCACCAGGAGCAGGGACTTGGAAATGATCAGGCGCCACTGGGTGGAGGCATCGGGACGAATGATGCGGTAATAAACGTCATGGGAAAGCGCACTGGCGATGGTCAGCAAGAGCCCATCGGCAGTCGACAGCGCCGCGGCCAGGCCACCCGCGGCGACGAGGCCGGAGATGACGTAGGGCATGCCGGCGATTTCCGGTAACGCGAGCACGATTACATCGGGATTCAAGCTCAATTCAGCCAGTTGCAAACGACCGTCGCTGTTGATGTCCTCGCTGGACACCAGGCCGACCCGGCTCCAGGCCGAAAACCAGGCAGGCAGCTTGTCCAGTTCAAGATCAATGAGGTGGGTATAAATCTCGAACTTGGCGAACACCGCATAGGCAGGGGCCGTCAGGTACAGCAGCATGATGAACAGCAGCGACCAGAACACCGATTCCCGCGCCTGAGCGACCGTGGGTGTGGTGTAGTACCGGGTCAGCACATGCGGCAAGGCGGCGGTGCCGATGGTGAGGCAGAACACCAGCGCGATGAAATCGATCCGTGCCTGATCGCGTTCCGCTTCGCTGTTGCCGGGATAGGCCTGGGCGTGCGGCTGGGGAGCTCTGGCTCTGGCTTCGGCTTGCGTCATTTCCGCCAGCCAGTATTCACGCGCCAGTTCCGGCGTGCTGGGCAATTCGCGCTGCTGACGTTCCAGGGCCACGATCTCCCGCGCCTGGGCGTCACGGTTTTTCAGTTCATTGATGCGCCGGGTGATGGCATCCCGCTCCTGCTGCAAGGAAGCGGGCAGACGCTCGATCTTTTCCCGGAAGGCGGCGGCCCGGATACTGAAGAGTTCCCGGGCCTCGGCCTCGGCTGGCCGGGCGAACAATTCCTTTTCGACTTCCCCCACCTCCGCCAGCACCTGGCCGTACATGATCTGGGGCAAGGGAACTCCGGTGTTCTGGTAGGAAAGAAGGGTCACGGGCACCAGATAGGCGACGATCAGGATCATGTACTGGGCCACCTGGGTCCAGGTCACGGCCCGCATGCCGCCCAGAAAGGAACAGACGAGGATGCCCGCCAGGCCGACGAACACCCCCACCTCAAACTGCAAGCCAACGAAACGGCTGGTGATCAGGCCCACCCCATAGATCTGGGCGACGACATACACGAAAGAACAGAGGATGGTCACCGCCACTCCCACCAGGCGGGCGCTATTGCCGCCATAGCGGGCACTCAGGAAATCGGGGATGGTGTATTGGCCAAAGCGGCGCAAGTAGGGGGCCAGCAGGACGGCCACCAGCACGAAGCCGCCGGTCCAGCCCAGCACATAGGCCAGCCCCTGATACCCTGCCAGAAAGAGGGTGCCGGCCAGACCGATGAAGGAGGCGGCGCTCATCCAGTCCGCCCCGGTGGCAATGCCGTTGAAGATCGCGGGCACCTGGCGCCCAGCCACGTAATACTCGGAGATATCGGCAGTGCGGCTCAGAACGCCGATGGCGGCATAGAGAAAGATGGTAAAGAACAAGAAGACATAGCCAATCCAGCGCGACGGCATGCCCTGTCGTTCAAGAAAATACAAGGCGCCGAGTTGCACCAGAAAGCCGGCGGTGTACACGCCGTAGTAACGCCGCAATTGCCGGGCGAGAGGACTCACTCAAGATGCTCCATGCAGCCAGCGATGGGCCCGGGCCAGTTCCTGCAAGGCGGCGGGGGAATCCACCCCCCGGCGCCGCGCGGCGGCCAGCAGACGCTGCAGCAGCCGGGCCTGGAGCAGGGTTTCACCCATCACATCGCGCCGGTCGCCATGATCGAGGGAAAAATAGTCGAGCCAGCCTTCCAGGCCATGACCCGGCTCGCCCGCCTCGCGGAACAGTTCTGGCAGCAACACCGCCAGGTCCAGCCAGCAAAAGCGGGGTTCGAGCCCCAGGTTCAACCGCAGGGCCGGCTCCAGAAAGGCGCGCACAAAGGGCAGCTGAAAGCTCGCCAGCGGCGCCTTGCCGACAAATTCGAGCCAGGCCAGCCAGGCCTCCGGGTCATGGCTGCCGGGTTCGATCCAGAAGGCATCATCGGGATGGATACTGCCGTGACTGACTCCTACCGCGGCGAGCTGCTTGATCCGGTGCTGCTGCGGATCAAGCCCCTCGGTGTGGAGGTGCAGCACCCCATATCGAACCTGGTAATGCGCCTGCCCCAGGGAGGGCGCGGGCAGCTCCTGCCAGGCCCGCAGGCGGGTTTGCAGGGGTTCGGCCAGAACGACCGTCGTGGAGGGGGTAAAAAAACGCAAGGCCATGGTTCAGCCTGCCTGAAAATCGAGGCGCAGCTTTTGCTGCAGTTTCCGGGCCTGGCGAAATGCCTCCTTGAGAATGCGGCGATCAAGTTCGTTGAGGCGATCAGGGTAGATCAGGTTGTGTCCCTGCCCGCCTTCGACCCCATCGAGCTGCTGCTGACGCAGGCGCAATAGCTGGATGTAATTGAAGGCTTCGATGATGCCGTCGATCTCATCTGCATTGAAGGCAAGGCGGGCGCCGGCATGGCGCAGCCGCAAGACGGTGTTGGTCTGATACACCCTGGCCGCCAGGGCATAAACACGGGCGCCATCGACAAACAGGCGGGTGCCGTATTTCTTCAGGTCGATGGCGCCGGGATGACCGGCCTCCAGGTCCGTGACAAAATCGCGGATCTTGCCCAGCGGCGGCTGCACCGCCAGACCATTGACCGCCATGGAGCGCAGGAAAATGGGATTGTCCGCCGCATGATCGAGCAGCCTGTGGCGCAGCCGGTCCGCCAGATGGCTTTGCCCGTACAAGGGACGAAAGTCGAAGAAGATGGAGGCATTTAGCAATGCATCGGGTTGCGGACGGCGGATCCACTCCTCGAACAGTTCCTGCCACTCCTCCAGCGTCAGACACCACTGCGGGTTGCTGGCCATGATGTTGCCTTTGCACAAGGAAAAGCCGCAGCGGTCCAGATCGGCATTCACGGCCCGGGCAAATTCCAGCAGGCGCATCTTCAGCATTTCCTTGTCGCTAAAGTCATTGCAGACAAAGATGATGCCGTTATCCTGGTCGGTGCTGAAGGTCTGCTCGTTCCGGCCCTCGGAACCGAAGGCCAGCCAGCACCAGTCGATACCATACAAATCGTGATGTTCCAGATTCTGTTCAAGAATCCGATGCGTCAGGGCGTCGTTGAGCGTGGAGATGAACTGGGTCAGTTGCTCCGCTCCCACCCCCTGGGCCAGCAGGTTGAAAGCCAGTTGGCGAATATCCCGGGCGGCCTGCTGCAGGTTGCCGATATCCGGCGCCTGTTCGATAGCCTGACGAATCCGGGTCAGGCCGATGCGCTGCAACGCAAACAGATCCCGCTCGGACACCACTCCGCTCAAGCGCCCTTCTCCATCCACCACCAGCACATGGCGAATACCATGCGCGGCCATCGCCAGCATGGCATCGTAAGCACTGGCGTGTTCGGTCAGGCAATACGGCGAGCCGCTCATGACCTCGGCAATGGGCGTATCCAGTGCAACTTCGGCCAGCACCACCCGGTCGAGCAGATCCGCCCGGGTCAGAATACCCACCGGCTTTTGCGCCGCATCCACCACGGCCACGGAGCCGACATGCGCCCGGGACATGATTTCCAGCGCCTGACGCAGCGGGGTATCGCGGCTCACCTGGATCGGGTTACGGGAACCCACCTGGAACAGCGGTGAGCTCAAGCTCTGCTGGTCGCTCGCCTGCTGGGCAAACAGCAATTGCAACTGTTCGCGGGATTGATTCAGCAAGGTGGCAATGTACCGGGTGCAAAAGGCATTGAATTCGGGGCTCATCTCCATCAGGGTGAGCACATCCGCCGCCGCCACGACGAAGCAGGCGACATCGCTGGCCGCCACATAGCGGTTGGTGGAGGGCCGCTGGGCGGTCACCGCCCCGATGGGAAAGCACTCCCCGACCCCCAGGGCCAGCACCGAGTGGCCGGTCACGGCCACATCGCCCACCTGCAAGGACTGCACCTTGCCCTGTTCGATGATGTAGAAATGGCGAGCCACCCCGTCTCCGGGCCCGATGATTTCCGCCCCCTTGGGATAGAACACGGCGGCCGCCCGTTCGGCCAGATAATCCAGCGCCCGGGCTTCCATGCGCTGGAATGGCAGATGGCGTGTCAGGAAATCCCGGGTGATCCTGGCCACCCGTTGTTGTCCCTGAATGCCGGGCCCTGCCGGCGAGCCCTGCGGTTCCACGATCAAGATGATTCTCCTGGTGAATTAAAGCATTGCGGCTTCATTTTATGGGCTGGCGGAACCGGCAAGGCAGGCGCCCCCAGCCGCGCCGGCTCAGTATCAGTACTTGACCCGGGCAAAGTAGGTTTTCTGCGACGCATCCAGGGCCTGGCGCAGGGTGTGGATACCTTTTTCAGCAAGTAGCGGCAACATCTTCAGGAAGATCTCGCCGGTAGCAATGGCATCCCCCAGCGCGTTGTGGCGCCCGACAATCTGGACGCCCAGACGTTCGGCAATCACATCGAGCCTGTGGGATTCCTGGTTGGGATGGATCACGGCGGAAAGCAGCAAGGTATCGAGTACCGGCTGATGAAAATGAATGCCCGTGCTGGCTTCCTTGATCTGCAGGAAACGCAGGTCGAAGGCGGCGTTGTGCGCCACCAGCACGGTGTCGGCACAAAAGGCCTGGAAGGCGGGCAGGACCGCGCCGATGACGGGCTGGCCACGGATCATTTCTTCAGTGATGCCGTGGATGGGAATGCCTTCGGGCCGCAGCGGGCGCTGCGGGTCCACCAGCTGGTCGAAGGATTCCTGGCGCAGCAGACGGCCATTGACGATGCGCACCGCGCCGATCTGGATGATTTCGTCGCCGTTGGCCGGCTCCAGCCCGGTGGTCTCGGTATCGAAGACGGTATAGGACATTTCCATCAGATTACGATCGAGATCCACCCCGGTGTCCTGGAATTTGAACAGATCAAAATCGTAATACTCGGGCCGCCCCTGGCCGGCATCAAGGGGGAGTGGCGCCCTTTCCTGCGCCGCCTGAACCACTGGCAGCACGAAGCGGAAATAGGCCCGGTGGGCGGCCCTCTCGCGCTGATACCAGACTTCTCCCCCGTGCCGATCCAGGACTTCGCGCAGGGACATCGGCGCAACCTCCTCACCCACCTGCAGGTTTTCCTGCTCCCAGGTGTAGAAGGTTTCAGAGGACATGACCTGGCCGGACCAGAGCAGATCCAGGTAAGCGAGCCGGCCCTCGGAAAGCACCCGGAAGCGCAGTTCGCGGATTTGATAATGCTCGACCAGCCGCCCGGCCAGAAAAGTCATGGCAAAGGTCAGGGAAAAACTGTCGGCGCGGACCCAGAGGTTATCTTCCATCACCTCGATCTTGCTGGGCAGGTTGAAGCGCGCCTCGATGCGTCGCTGGGCGGCCTTGACCAGATCTTCGGTGGAAACTTCTTCCAGCGGCCAGCGTATCCGGATGGCGTCGGCAAACCGCTGGACCGTGCTTTCCAGCTGCCGGCTCATGCGCCCGACTTCCTCGGCGATCACCCGCACAAAACGCTCCCGCTCCGCTGGCTCCATGTCCGGATAGTCATGCAAGGTTTCCACGGCGGCCCGCACATTGCCCAGGGCGCCCCGGTTGCCTTCGGTCAGATCGACCAGGGCGTGGTTGCGGACGCGCTCTTGTTCCATGCTGCGGGTGATGTTTTCCACGGTGAGCACATAGCCGGACATGATGCGCGCCTCTCCCGTCTGATCGCCGGGCGCCAGGACCGGCACCATCTGCACCCGCAGGAACTGCCCACTGGCGGTGGTGGTGATGAAATTGGCAACATTGGCCGTCAGCCCCCGCGCCAGCCGCTGGCGGATGGCCTCTTCCGCGTGGGCGATGCGGCTTTTGTCGATGATCGAAAAAATGGACCGCCCCAGGCCGATCAGGGCACCGGAAGCGACAAAGGTGGGGCCCTGAGCCAGGGCATGGAATTCGAGCCGGGCGCGATTGTTGTAGAGCAGGATGCGCCCATCGAGATTACAGACCACCACCGCCTGGGCCAGTTCGGACATGAGCGCGGCGAGCCGGTTTTTCTCCTCCTCCACCGAGGCCTTGGCTCGGGCGATCTGCGCCTCGACATCGGCCATCAAGGCGTCGCGTTGCTGGGCCAGGTCGTTGATGGCGCGCGCCACCTGCCGGACTTCGGGCGGCCCCGTTTCGGTGGTGATGCGGAAATTGCGGTTGGCGCCCAACATCAGGCGCAAATGCTCGGCCATCTGCAGCAGGCCCTGCACATATTGACGGAAAAGGGTACGCACCACGACCAGGCCCAGACCAAAGCCCATGGCGGTGAGCAGGGCCCCCAAGGGCAGATGCGGCACGATCAGCGCTTTGAGCAAAGCCCGCTGGCTGCCATCCATTTTCATCCATACCAGGGTGGAGGTCAGGAGAAAAGGCCCCGTCACCAGGGCTCCCAGCACCAGTACCGCCAGGGCAAAACGATAGCGGGCCTGCATGGCTCAGACGCCCTCGAGCAACTGCTTGATCTGACTGACCAGTTCCTTGTTGGAAAAAGGCTTGGTCACATAGGCATCGGCTCCCAGGCCCAGGCCCTTGGCAACTTCCGTATCCCGCCCCTTGGCCGTGAGCATGACGATTCTGGTGGCACTCCTGGCCGGGTCGGCACGCAACAGTTCACATACTTCGTAGCCAGACTTCTTCGGCATCATCACGTCCAGAAGGATCAGGTCGGGATGAAAGGCTTCGACCTGCTCCAGGGCCGCCTCGCCATCGGACGCGACCGCCACCTGAAACCCCTCGCGCTTCAAGAGGAATTCCAGGGACAGGACGATGTTGGGCTCATCATCCACAATCAGGATCTTGTGGGACATGGGGTATCTCCTCCCGTTGTCATGTCGGGTTTATTCGATGCGCTGGCAAGGCAGTTCAAAGATGAATTCCGAGCCCTGACCGGGTTCGCTCTCCACCCACAGATGACCACCAAAGTATTCGACAATCTGCCGGCTGATGGGTAGGCCCAGGCCAGTTCCCTTGGGCTTGTCGGTCAGGGCATTGCCGCCCTGACGGAAACGCTCAAAGATGAAATCCTTCTCTTCCGCCCCCATCCCCGGGCCATTATCGCGCACCGCAACCCGCACCCGGTCTGCCATGCAGGTCAAGTTCACTTCCACCCGCCCCTGGCCGGCGGGCGCGAATTTCACTGCATTCGAGAGCAGATTGATCATCACCTGGGTGAGCCGGTCCTGGTCCGCCATCACCAGAACCGGCGTCACGGGACAATTCAGTGCAAGGCCCACGCCCTTGTCGCGGAAAAGTTGTTCCAGAGCCGCAGCGGCATCGCGCACCAAGCCGACCAGATCGACCTGGTGCGCGGTCCAGTCCGCCCGCCCCGACTCCAGCTTGGCCAGATCAAGAATCTGGTTGATCAAGCGGGTCAGACGCTCCGTCTCGGTCACGATGATACCGAGAAAACGCTGACGGTCCGACAACGCCATATCCGGGTGATCCGCCAGCAATTCGGAAAAAGCCCGGATCGAGGTCAAGGGTGTGCGCAGTTCATGGGTCACGGTGGAGACGAAATCATCCTTGAGCCGATCCAGTTCGCGCAACTGCGCATTCACCGCCTGCAGTTCCTGGGTGGCGGCCTCCAATTCACGGGACTTCTTCTCCAGTTCCTGGCTATGGGCGCGTACTAGGGACGCCTCATCGAGAATATCGAGCACTTCGTCCAGACCCAGTTCCTCCTCCTCCACTACCGAGGCCAGCACGACCCGGGCACTGGCAGAACCGATGGCCCCCGCCAGCAGGCCTTCGGCAAAGCGGGCCAGTTCTGCATCCACTTCGCGGCTTTCCAGGTTGGTCAGCCCCCGTTTGCGGGCATAGGAGCGCAATTGCTGGCGCGCCCGCTCCGCGCCCAGGAAACGCTCGAGCAAGCCGGCCAAGGCCGGGTAGGAGGCCTTGCCTCGCCACAGCAACGGGTTGGCCTCGATGTCACGACGACGCAGGATATCGACAAACCGATTGGCCTGACCGGCTTCCACCGCATCGGGCCGGATGCTGAGGGACAGCAACACATACAAGCCGGTATTCAGGAACAGGCTCCAGAACAGGCAATGAGAAATCTCGTCCAGGCCCTCCAGACCAAACAGGGCATGTGCCTTGAGCCCGTTGATGCCCCACAGGCCCTGGCTGACAAAATCACCGGGAATCCAGCCGGACTTGGCGAAGGACGGCAGCAGCAGGGTGTAGCCCCAGACCAAAAAGCCGGCGAACAGCCCGGCCAGGGCACCGGCCCCATTGCCTTGCTTCCAGTACATGCCGCCAAACAGGGCGGGAGCGAACTGGGCCACGGCCGAGAACGAGATCAGGCCGATCCCGACCAGGGCATGAGCCTCCCCGGCGGCACGGAAATAGCCGTAACCCAGGAGCAAGATGAGGGCGATGGCCACCCGGCGAATGTAAAGCAGCAGGCGGGAGAGGTCCGGACGCCGTTCCAGCCGCAGCCTCCCGGAGCGCAGCAGGGCGGGCATGACCAGATCGTTGCAGACCATGGTAGAGAGGGCGATGGTCTCGACGATGACCATGCCGGTGGTGGCCGAAAGACCTCCGAGGAAAGCCAGCAAGGCCAGGGTTTCCTGGCCCTGGGAGAGGGGCAGGCTGAGGACAAAGGTATCGCCGTTACCAGGCATCCCCAGCAGCAACCCCGCCAGCGCAATCGGCAGCACAAATACATTGATCAGGAGCAGGTACAAGGGAAAGAGCCAGACCGCACGGCGCAGATGACTTTCATCGACATTTTCCACGACCATGATCTGGAACTGGCGCGGCAACAACACAATCGCCAGCGCCGAGAGCAACACCAGGGGCATCCAGTTACCCAGACTGAGATCCAGACTGAGCCGCCGGCTCAGTTCGGGAAGCGCTTCCGCCTGCTGAAAAATATCCGTAAACCCGTCGAACAAGCCATAGGTGACAAACACCCCAACGGCCAGGAAAGCCAGCAGTTTGACAATGGATTCGAAGGCGATGGCCGCCACCATGCCTTCGTGCCGTTCCGTGGCATCCAGATGCCGGGTGCCGAACAGGATGGAAAACACCGCCAGCGCAATCGCAATCAACGCGGTGGCATCGAGCCCCAGCAAGGCAACCGTCCCTTTACCCGGGAAAAGCACATCGAGGCTGGCGGCAACCGCTTTTAATTGCAGGGCGATATAGGGCACGATGCCAATCACCGCAATCACCGTCACCAGCCCCGCCAGGGATTGCCGCTTGCCATAACGGGCCGCCATGAAATCGGCAATGGAAATCAGGCGCTCCTGTTTGCTGATGCGGATCATCTTCAGGATGACGGGGGCCAGCATCAACATCAGCGTAGGGCCCAGGTAAATGGTGAGAAACCCCATGCCGCCCGATGCAGCCCGCCCGACACTGCCAAAAAAGGTCCACGAGGTGCAGTAAACCGCCAGGGAAAGGCCATGGACATTGGCCGAAATGATGGAGCGCCCCTGATCCGCGCGCCGATCACCAAAGCGGGCAATGGCAAACAGCAACGCCAGATAAGCCACGGCCAGGAAGGAAACACCCCAGGGATTCATGCGTGCTTATGCCTTGTGCGCCTCTATAATCCAGGCCGCCAGAGCAATCAGCACGGCCCAGACCCCGAACAGGTAGAGGTAGGCGGCCAGACCCGAACCCCCCGCCTGAGTATTGAGCAAGGGGGGATTGAGCAACACCAACCCCAGCAGCGCCAGGGCCACCAGGCGTTGACGCCTCATATCAAAACGCTGCATCAGACACCCTCCAGAAAAAGCCAGACGAAAACGGCCGACGCGTAAACAAACGCGCCGGCCGCCTCGGGCGCCACGCTTGCCGTGGCTGCCAGTTTGGGACACCCGCACAACAGATAGGCGCCCATGTCTCTCTCCTGCCTCCTTATAGTGTGTTTTCAGACGGACATGGGCAGAATGCCCGCCTGGATTGCGCTTCCTCCGGGGAAGCAGGAACCCCTCTGGGGATTCCGGATACGACGCCGGCAAGCCGGCGGCCGGAAGCTGCCCGGAGGCAAATCCGGCCTGAGGCCATCACCCCATCACCCCTTCAACTGCTCCAGGATGGCCGGGTTTTCCAGAGTGGAAGTGTCTTGCGTGACTTCCTCGCCCTTGGCCAGGGAACGCAGCAGACGGCGCATGATCTTGCCGGAACGGGTCTTGGGCAGGTTCTCGCCGAAGCGGATGTCCTTGGGCTTGGCGATGGGGCCAATTTCCTTGCCGACCCAGTCCTGCAGTTCCTTGATCACCTTCCTGGCCTCGTCCCCGGTGGGACGGGAACCCTTCAGGACGACGAAGGCGACGATGGCCTCCCCGGTCAGGTCATCCGGACGCCCCACCACGGCGGCTTCGGCCACGAGTTCGTGGGCCACCAGGGCGGATTCGATTTCCATGGTGCCCATGCGGTGGCCGGAGACGTTCAGCACATCGTCGATCCGGCCGGTGATGGTGAAGTAGCCGGTATTGGCATCACGGATGGCGCCGTCGCCGGCGAGGTAGAGACGACCGCCCAGGTCTTCAGGGTAGTAGGACTTCTTGAAGCGCTCGGGATCGCCCCAGATGGTGCGGATCATCGAAGGCCAGGGTTTCTTCACCACCAGGATGCCGCCCTGCCCCCAGGGTAGCTCGGCACCGGTCTCGTCCACCACGGCGACCTGGATGCCGGGGAACGGCAGGGTGCAGGAGCCGGGAACCAGGGGGGTGGCGCCGGGCATGGGGGTGATCATGTGCCCCCCGGTCTCGGTCTGCCAGAAGGTATCGACAATGGGGCAACGGCCGCCACCGATGTGCTCGTAGTACCACTCCCAGGCGGCGGGGTTGATGGGTTCGCCCACGGAGCCGAGCAGACGCAGGCTCGAAAGGTCGTAGTTTTTCGGATGCACGGCGGGGTTGTTATCGGCAGCCTTGATCAGGGAACGGATCGCGGTGGGGGCGGTGTAGAAGATGGTGGCCTTGTGGTCCTGGATCATCTTCCAGAAACGGCCGGCGTCGGGATAGGTGGGCACGCCTTCGAACACGATCTCGGTCGCGCCGCTGGCCAGGGGACCATAGGTGATGTAGGTGTGGCCGGTGACCCAGCCGATGTCGGCGGTACACCAGAAGACATCGGTCGGCTTGATGTCGAAGGTGTACTTCATGGTCAGGATGGCATGCACCAGGTAGCCGCCGGAAGAATGCTGCACGCCCTTGGGCTTGCCGGTGGAGCCGGAAGTGTAAAGCAGGAACAGCGGATGCTCGGCCTCGACCCACTCGGGTTCGCAGGTTTCGGGTTGGTTGGCGAGCCCCTCGTGCAGCCATTCGTCCCGCCCTGCGACCATGTTCACTTCGGCGCCGGTGCGCTTGAAGACGATCACATTCCTGGCAGATTCGCAGCCGCCCATGGCAAAGGCCTCATCGGCGATGGGCTTCAAGGGAATGGCCTTGCCGCCGCGGAACTGGCCGTCGGAAGTGATCAGCATCACAGCGCCGGCATCCTGGATGCGGTCGCGCAGGGACAGGGCGGAGAAGCCACCGAACACCACGGAATGGATGGCGCCGATGCGGGCACAGGCCTGCATGGCGACGATGCCTTCGATGGTCATGGGCATGTAAATGACGACGCGGTCGCCCTTCCTGACGCCCTTGGACTTGAGCAGATTGGCCATCTTGCAGACCCGGACCAGCAGTTCCTGGTAGGTAACCCTGGTGACCTGACCGTCGTCGGCCTCGAAAATGATGGCAGTCTTGTCGCCGAGACCGGCTTCGACGTTGCGATCCAGGCAGTTGTAGGAGACGTTCAGCTTGCCATCGGTGAACCACTTGTAGAAAGGAGCGTCGGATTCATCCAGCACCTTGGTAAAAGGGGTCTGCCAACTCACCAGTTCCCGGGCATGACGCGCCCAGTAAGCTTCGTAATCCTGTTCGGCTTCCGCGCACAGCGCCTTATAGGCATCCATTCCGGAAACCGCTGCGTTCTTTACAAAATCCGGGGATGGGTAATAGAACTGCACGGATTCATTTGACATAAACCTTCTCCTCTGCGATCGGGGTATCGAGTGACATTCTGGGTGGGCGGTACAAACCGTTACTGGCACCGCATTAGACGCGGATAATCTTACAAACCGCTTACACTTTCACGCTGCAGCGCAGCATCGGCGCGGCCTGCGGCCCACCCGGAACCCCATCGGGGTCCGCAGCAGCCCGATCCGGTCGTGATAAACTCCGGCTTCCTTTTCTGCCTCATTTTTCATCACGCCCATGAAATCCTCTGAATCCTTGATGGAAAAATTCATTTTCGCGAGCCGCTGGCTGCAGGCTCCGCTGTACCTGGGTCTGATCGCGGCTCAAGGCGTCTATGTCTACCATTTCTTCCATGAACTCACCCACCTGGTCGTCAATGCGGGCACCCTTTCCGAAGCGGACGTGATGCTCATCGTCCTGGGCCTGATCGACGTGGTGATGATCGCCAACCTGCTCATCATGGTGATCATCGGCGGCTACGAGACCTTCGTCTCCCGCCTCAACCTGGACCTGCATCCGGATCAACCCGAGTGGCTCTCCCACATCAATGCGGGGGTGCTCAAGATCAAGCTGTCCACCGCGATCATCGGCATTTCGGCGATCCACCTGCTAAAGACCTTCATCAATGCCGGCAACCTGCCCGAGCACACCATCAAATGGCAGGTCATCATCCACCTGACCTTCATCATTTCCGCCCTGGCCATGGCTTACACGGACAAGATCATGAATCAGTCCCTGAACCTGGTCAAAAGCAACCACTGAATACGCCACCCACGCTACGCCACCCACGGAGAAACCCCATGACGAGCATCCGCCAGGAAGACCTGATCCAGTCCATCGCCGACGCTTTCCAGTACATCAGCTACTACCACCCCCTGGACTACATCAAGTCCCTCGGCGAAGCCTATGAGCGTGAACAATCTCCCGCCGCCAAGGACGCCATTGCCCAGATCCTGACCAACTCCCGCATGGCCGCCGAAGGCCATCGCCCGATTTGCCAGGACACCGGCATCTGCGTGGTCTTCCTCAAGGTCGGCATGAACGTGCGCTGGGACGACGCCACCCTGAGCCTGCAGGACATGGTCGATGAAGGCGTGCGCCGCGCCTACATGAACCCGGACAATCCCCTGCGCGCCTCGATACTGGCCGACCCGGCCGGCGCCCGCAAGAACACCAGGGACAACACCCCGGCCGTGGTGCACTTCGAAATCGTCCCCGGCGACCACGTGGAAGTGATCTGTGCCGCCAAGGGTGGCGGCTCCGAAGCCAAGTCCAAGTTCGCCATGCTCAACCCCTCCGACAACCTGGTGGACTGGGTCTTGCAGAAGATTCCGGAAATGGGCGCCGGCTGGTGTCCTCCCGGCATCATCGGCATCGGCATCGGCGGCACCCCGGAAAAGGCCATGCTGCTGGCCAAGGAATCGATCATGGCGCCGGTGGACATCCACGAACTGAAAGCCAAGGCGGCTGAATACGCAAAAACGGGCGCCAAGCTGAGCCGCGCCGAAGAACTGCGCCTCGAACTGATGGAAAAGATCAACGCCCTGGGCGTCGGAGCCCAAGGTCTGGGCGGCCTCACCACGGTGCTCGACGTCAAGGTGCTGGACTACCCCTGCCACGCCGCCAACCTGCCGGTGGCCCTGGTGCCCAACTGCGCCGCCACCCGCCACGTGCACTTCCACCTGGATGGCTCCGGCCCCGCCCAGCTGGAAGTGCCCAAGCTGGAAGACTGGCCCGCCGTGACCTGGAGCCCGGACCTGAAGACCGCCACCCAGGTCGATCTCGACACCCTGACCAAGGCAGAGGTCGCTTCCTGGAAGCCAGGCCAGAAGCTGCTCCTGAACGGCAAGATGCTGACCGGCCGCGATGCCGCCCACAAGCGCATTGCCGACATGCTGGCCAAGGGCGAGCCGCTGCCGGTGGACTTCACCAACCGGGTCATCTACTACGTCGGCCCGGTGGACCCGGTGCGCGACGAAGTGGTCGGCCCCGCCGGCCCCACCACCGCCACCCGCATGGACAAGTTCACCCGCATGATGCTCGAACAAACCGGCCTGATCGCGATGATCGGCAAGGCCGAGCGCGGCCCCATCGCCATCGAGGCGATCAAGGACAACAAGTCGGCCTACCTGATGGCCGTGGGCGGCGCCGCCTACCTGGTGGCCAAGGCCATCAAGTCCGCCAGGGTGGCAGGCTTCGAGGACCTGGGCATGGAAGCGATCTATGAGTTCGACGTGCAGAACATGCCCGTCACCGTGGCCGTGGACTCCGCCGGCACCAGCGTGCATGAGACCGGCCCCAGGGAATGGCAGATCAAGATCGGCAAGATTCCGGTCAAGGCCTGATTACCCACGCAATTTCCCGCAAACAAGAAGGCCCGTCACTGGCACGAAGACTTGCCCGGACGGGCCTTTTGGCATCGAGCCCACTGCCCTCGGGCCACCCCAAAAGCCCGAATCAAGAACCCAGGGGTTGCCGCCCTTTCCCGAGCGCCTCCCCTTCCCCATGCACCACGACCCGCCCGCCACCTTCGGCCATCGCCTGCTCCATGCGCGCCAATGCCAGGCCCAGCAAGGCCTCGCCAGAAACATTTCCATCTTCAGGACGGCTGGCGGCGCCGGAACTGATGGAGAGTGACACTTGCCGCCCCTGCACTGCAATTCTGGCGGCAGCAACACTCTTGATCACCCGGCCGGCAAAGGCCGCACATTGCTCCAGACGACTGCTCCGCGTCACGATCGCAAAACAGCCGGGCCGGTAGTGCCCGATGAAATCCGAACCGCCCAATTTGCCCTGGATCAAGCGTGCGATTTTCTCGGCAATGCGACTGGCCGCGGCTTTGCCCACGCCATCCTCCAGTGCTCCATAAGCATCCACACCAAACAACAAGATTGCCCCGTGCCCCCCCTGCCCAGAAAAAGTCCGCTCTATCCCGGCCTCCAGCAAGGTGCGGGAAAGCAGGCCCGCATCACGGAAATTCGCCCCGCCTCTGGTCGCAGCAGGCGTTGATGCAGGCGCTGATGCAGGCGCTGATGTCGGCGTTGATGCAGGCGCTGATGTAGGCGCTGATGTAGGCGTTGATGCGGGCTGTTTGCGCGGCGGATCGAGCGGGGCCTGCAAGCCTGCCTTGTGGGGTTGCAACATCGCGAGAATCCCGGACTTTCCCATGCCATCCAGGATGAACCCGGTCACGCCGATTTTTTCTGCCTCACCGGCAATTTCCGCAATCCTGTTTTCCGAGCCCACCAGATAAAAAGGAATACGCCGCAACCGTTGTAACCTGTTGTGGCGCAAGCGGTCCAGCAAATCCATGCCATTCAGTTTGGCGATATCCGGGGCGGCGATGACGGCCACCACATCATGGTCGAGCACCAGAGTCTGCCAGGCCGACTCACCATCCGCCGCCTCGACGATATGAAAATCCGCATCGAGATGCCGGGCCAGGATGCTCCGGATCACTTTCGAACCATGAACAAGCAAGATATTTCCCATGGGCCCGCATTATCCTGGAAAACAGGGAGTTATGCTATTTGATTCAGAAAAATCCCCCCAGAGCCGGATTCAGGTTCATTCCAGCGCCGATGGCCGCACGTTTTTTTGTCCAGTTTCCGGCTGGCTGGCGACGGGTAGCGCGCCGAAGATGCTGTGCCAAGCTTTGTCGCGGTTGACTTCAACTCCACGCTGTTCGCACAGCGTGCGCACGTACTTGATGACGAACGTGTGCAGCCGATCCAGAGCGGCTTCGGGCTGGTTTTTCACGATCGCTTCGCGCACGTGCTGCGCGACCGTTTCGAAATTGCGTTCGTCGACTGTGGCGTTCAGGATGGTCAGTCCAGGCTCGTCGCGCAAACAGTTCTCAGCCTGACCGTACAAGATCAGCGCCTGGATGACTTTGCCGACCAGATGATTGCCTTCGACCGCCCAAAATCCGCGTAAGCGGTTGGCTTTGGAAGTGCCACGCTCGCGGTAGGCCGTGGCATCGATGTCACCGCGCGTGTGCTCCTCGAAGAACTCACTGAACGTGCGGTCCGAGAAATCGAGTACGTAGCCGCTGCCCATGCGGAGCAGTCGTTCCAGTTTGCGGCGTTCTAAGGAGGACAAATCGGCCATGGGGATTTCTTTGGTGCATAGGTAACCGATCAGTCTTTCGGCTTCGGCAAGTCGGCGGCGCGTACCGCGCGTAGTACTTCCCGAAAGACATCATCGAATGGCGGAAGATGGCTCATTTGATGCGAGAGTCGAGCATCCCAGAGTCGGCGCAGACGATCTTCCTTGGCGGCGATTGCCTGCTCCATGCCTGCAACGACACGTTGCCGCAGTGCCAACTTGGTATCGAGTTCGGCGCGCATCTCCGCAACGCGCAAATTGGCGGAGCCAAGCAGATACCAGAGGTCATAAAGGTCGCGCGGCTCGTTGCGCGCCCGATCGCTCAAGGCCAGCAGCTTTTCAACCACGATTTCCTCGATGGCGTAGACCTTCACGGTCGGCCCTTCGGGCAGGTCGTCAAAGCTGTCGTAGGTGCGATGAATCGGGCGATCTTGCAGCGGGAAGCACAGGACTTCGTTGATCGTGATGTCAACCTTCACGTCGTTCGCGGCGGGTAGCGGCCCCTGGTAGCGTAGATAAAACGTGCGGCTGTTCTGGTGACCGTGGCGGTCTTCGCGGTCGAAAGCGATCCGCAAGCCGCAGGCAACTTCGACAGCCGCGAAGATTTCGTTCAATCCCGCCAGTATCTCTTCGAGGGTGATCGGACGGGTCAGCGTGAAGTCCAAGTCTTCCGAAAACCGATAGTCCTCGAACCAGCAGCGTCGCAGGGCCGTGCCACCTTTGAAGGCCAGCATGTCGCGTAACGGATGACCGGCCAAACCGGTCAGGAACCAGGCCAACACGTAATCGCGTTCGATGACGGCCTCGGGGATGCGCCGCCCGCCAGCGGTCACCAGCGTGTTCGAGATCAGGGAAATATTACGTTGAGGAATCATCAGCCAAGCCTCACGGCATCCAGTTCTTCGGGAGTCACGTTGAGCTGGAGCCGCCAACGTGAGAGGAATGCTCCCTCGGCGGGGAGCAGTGGATCAAGGCGCTGGTAAGTTGCCGTCAGCATGCCGCGCAGCGGCTCCAGCACCGAAGCATCGGCCAGATCATAGTGTTCCAGCAGATAGCCAAGGCGGCGCACGACGGCGCCGACGCCGAGACGTCGCGCATAGTCCAGCAGCCGTTCGACTTTCAGTACGTCCCGCTTCATCCACAAGCCCTTGGCGACTTCGGTAACGCCACCGGCAAATGCCGGGTGTCGCAGGCCATCGATGATGGTGCGCTCCATGTCGCTGATCATCACGAAGCGCTCCTTGTCGATCCAGTGCTTCATGACTCCGAATTCTTGCTCCGCCGTAATGTGGACAAACCGAAAGTCATAGCCGCCCACCGTCTGCGGACGCACGCGCCGCGTGCATGACACATACACGGTGAAGTTCGGCTGCGTCACCATGCGATGCAGTTCAAGCGCGGTGCCGTGCGACAGGAAGTAGGGCGCCGTACCGGCGAGTTCACGCGCGATCAAGTACGGGCTGTCGATGTGCTCAGTGGCCCGGCCGAGTTCGAAGGGCACGAGGTTGTACAGGCCAGGCTTCAGTCGCGTCACCAAGCCTCGCTGCTGGGCCTTGTGCACGAGATTCCGGGCTGATGCCGACGACAGGCCGGTGATCAATTCCACATCCGCCAAGGTGAATGTGGACCGGCGTAGTTCATTCAGCTCAGTGAAGAGCTGCGCTGCCCGTGGGCCTAGCGTCTTGGTTTGCAAGTGATATTTTGCGCTCAATTTGCGCCCCCAAAGGAAACGTATTGCGCAGTAAATATAACACCAGCGATATCCGGCGGCAAGCTTGTCTCCCTCTGGGAGACGAATTGAGGAGCGTAATATGTAGCGGACAAAAATTCGAAGGCGAAAGTCGCCATAGGCCGCACCCAAAAAAAGGGAGTGTTCGATGACCGTCAGTGCCCACAATCCAGACCAATACATGACCAGTCTGCGGCTGATCATTGCCCAAGGACGCAAGCGGATTGGCCTGCTAGCTTGCCTTTCGTCATATCGCTTGCAACCGTCATCCCGACCACGACACCCTGGCCACCTTCCGCAAGCGCTTTGGCAAGGAGTTCAGCGACGCGCGCCGCGAAGAAAGCCAAGACCGGCAAGAAACCCGGAGGGCGGGAACCCAAGGCGCCCGATGCCACCCCGCGCGCCGCGGATCAGGTCAATCTGACCGATGAGGAATCGCGCATCATGAAGGTGACTGGCGGTGGCTTCGAGCAGAGCTACAACGCCCAGGCGGCGGTCGATACCGAAACGATGCTGGTGCTCGCCGCCCACATGACGCAAGCGGGCAACGACAAGGCGCAGGTCGAACCCATGGTGGCCCAGCTGCAGGCGCTCCCCGAAGGCCTGAATTCTCCCCAACAGCTGCTGGCCGATACAGGTTTCTTCAGTGGCAGGAATGTCGAAATATGCAAAGCCGCCCAGATCACCCCGCTGATTGCGGTCGGTCGCGACGAGCACCACCCGGATTGGCGGGAGCGCTTCGAAGAACCGGCACCGCTCACCGAGCCGGCCTGTCACGTCGAACAGATGCGGCACGCGCTCAAGACCAAGCCTGGTCGCGCGACCTACGCGCTTAAAAAGCAGACGGTCGAACCGGTAGTGTTGTCCATGACCCTCGAACAACTCAAGGCCCAGCGCGAAGCCCTGCAGGCTGCGCGCTTCAACGGTGCGTGACCTATGCTGGCTCCGTTTTCAAGACAGCGGTTCAATTCGTGCGCTGTCATGAGGAAGGCGATGCCGGGTAAAGAGAGGAAGCGGAAGGTTCACCGTCCTGAGTTCAAGGCCAGGGTGGGTTTGGTGGCCTGGCGTGGGTTGAAGACGATCCATGAGATTAGCCAGGAAGTCTTCAACCGCGACCCGGCAGGGGAACCTCGGGACCGACCTGCCCCCCTGAAGGCTATTTTGGAATCGGGCAAGTTGCGTCTCGAACTTCACCCGCACGATCACACCGGATGGCAAGCGATTCAGGTTAAACTTTTACGGCCAAAACCCTGCAACCCGGCGGAAAAATCCATCAAGTTGTTGTAAAAAATGGATTTTTTAAACAAAAAAAGTTAACCAAAGAAACAAGGTCAGCAGGATGCGGCCATTCTTCAACCTACAGGAATTTTCCCATGTCCCACAGCAATCGCATCCACAACGCCCACCTGCGCAGCAAGATCATGTCGGCGGAAGAAGCCGCCACGCTGATCCCCTCCGGCGTCAATGTCGGCATGAGCGGCTTCACCGGCGCCGGCTATCCCAAGGTAGTACCTGCCGCCCTGGCCAAGCGCATCATGGATGCCAACCTGCACGGCAAGAAGTTCAAGATCGGGGTGTGGACCGGCGCCTCCACCGCCCCGGAACTGGACGGGGCCCTGGCCATGGTCGATGGCGTCGAGATGCGCCTGCCCTATCAGTCCGACCCCACCTGCCGCAAACGCATCAATGCCGGCGAGATGGAATACATCGACATCCACCTCTCTCAT
Source organism: Comamonadaceae bacterium (assembly GCA_029255645.1). Lineage (GTDB taxonomy): Bacteria > Pseudomonadota > Gammaproteobacteria > Burkholderiales > Rhodocyclaceae > Azovibrio. Next base: position 20,413 of record JANLJE010000032.1, read on the forward strand.
GTGGCCCAGTTCGTCTGGTTCGGTTTCCTCGGCAAACTCGACATGGCCGTGGTGGAAGTGGCCGGCATCACCGAGGATGGGCGCCTGATCCCTTCCTCCTCGGTCGGCAATAACAAGACCTGGCTGGACCGGGCCGAAAAAGTGATCCTGGAAGTCAATACCTGGCAGAACCCGGCCCTGGAAGGCATGCACGACATCTACTATGGCACCCAGCTCCCCCCCTTTCGCCAGCCCATCCCCCTGATCAAGACCAGCGACCGGATCGGTGAGCCCTACCTGAAGGTGAACCCGGACAAGGTCATTGCCGTGGTGGAAACCCACCAGGCCGACCGCAACTCGGCCTTTGCCGCACCTGACGAAGGTTCCCGCAAGATCGCGGGCCACATTCTGGAATTCCTTGAGCACGAAGTGAAGGTGGGCCGCCTGCCCCGGGAACTGCTGCCCCTGCAATCCGGCGTCGGCAACATTGCCAACGCCGTGCTGGCCGATCTCAACCAGGGCGCCTTCGAGAACCTGACGGCCTACACCGAAGTGCTGCAGGACGGCATGCTCGACATGATCAAATCCGGCAAACTCACCTGCGCCTCGGCCACTGCCTTCTCCCTCTCCCCCGGCGCCCTCACCGAACTGAACGCGGACCTGGAACGCTACAAAGACAGCATCATCCTGCGCCCCCAGGAAATCTCGAACCACCCGGAAATCATCCGCCGCCTGGGCGTGATTGCCATGAACGGCATCATCGAAGCCGACATCTACGGCAACATCAACTCCACCCATGTGATGGGCACCCGGATCATGAACGGCATCGGCGGTTCCGGCGACTTTGCCCGCAACGCCTACCTCTGCATCTTCATGACCCCTTCCCAGGCCAAGGGCGGCGCCATTTCCAGCATCGTGCCCATGGCCTCCCATGTAGACCACACCGAGCACGACGTGCAGGTACTGGTCACCGAACAGGGCCTCGCCGACCTGCGCGGCCTGTCACCCAAGCAACGCGCCAAGGTGATCATCGAGAACTGCGCCCACCCCCACTTCAAGCCGGCCCTGATGGATTACTACAAGCGCGCCCTCGACCACTCCCCCGGCAAGCAGACGCCGCACCTGCTCGAAGAAGCCCTGTCCTGGCACCTGCGCTACCTCAGGGAGGGCCAGATGTAAGCCATCAGGAAAAACGCGGATCAATCTGTCACCCCCGCGCAAGCCGGAATGACAGACGGGGCGGCACTGTCGACAAGGTTTGACCGGAGGCCGCGAAACCATTATGATTCGCGCCTCCTGTGGAGACGTGGCCGAGAGGTCGAAGGCACTCCCCTGCTAAGGGAGCATGCGCGCTAAAACGTGCATCGAGGGTTCGAATCCCTCCGTCTCCGCCACAGGAACACCCTCGAAAGCCCCGCCAGACGGGGCTTTTGCTTTTTTAGCCGTTGGACAACTGCGGTCGGTAGATCAGGTCGCCACCCCGAACAGCGCACCGACTCCCGCGGTCAAGGCCATTGCCAGGGCACCCCAGAAAGTGACTCGCCAGGCAGCGACGAGCACCGGCGCGCCGCCGGCTTTGGCTGCCAATGAGCCCAGTAACGCGAGGAACAAGAGCGAGCTGACCGGCACGGTCCACATGAGCGAGGCCGCCGGCAACAGCAGGACGACGAGGAGGGGAAGGCTGGCGCCGACCGAGAATGTACCGGCAGACGCAAACGCAGCCTGAACCGGGCGGGCCGTCGATATTTCTGAAATACCGAGTTCATCGCGGGCATGCGCCCCTAGCGCGTCGTGCTCCATGAGCTGAATCGCCACCGCGCTGGCGAGTTCTGGATCCAGCCCACGCCTGACATATATCTCAGCCAATTCCGCTTGCTCCTGTTCGGGCGCACTGGCCAGCTCTGCACGCTCCCGGGCAAGATCCGCCTGCTCCGTGTCAGATTGGGAACTGACTGATACATACTCGCCCGCTGCCATCGACATCGCGCCTGCAACAAGACCGGCAACCCCCGACACCAAGACCGCCTGGGGGTCTGTCCCTGCTGCTGCCACCCCCAGAACCAGACTGGCGGTCGATACGATTCCGTCGTTTGCACCCAGAACCGCAGCACGGAGCCAGCCAATCCGATCTGTCTTGTGCCATTCACCATGTCTCATGCGAAGCTCCAATTGAAATAAAAAACGAAGTCCAAGTTCAGACGCGACAAGAAGCGGGAGCAAGGCACGCCGTCGCCTGCAACCTGCCGCTCATCCTTGCGACGGGCCGACATGCTGACCCCTGGCCTTGGGGCATGTCAACCAAGCGGACTCCCCCCTTTCGCGGCGGCGCTCCCGCGTCAATTCCCTGGCCCGTCCCGGTCTTCAGAGTTGATAGACATCCACTCCGCCTTGCAGCGCGCGCTCCACGGCGCGCTTATCGAGATGAGGCGCAAACAGGGTGATGAAGTCATACTCGTAGCGCCGCAGGAAAATGCCCCGGGGCAGGGCCAGACGGGTGGTATTGGATTCGAACAAATGGTCTGCCGCCCGGGCTTCCAGGCCGGTATCCCGCTCCCGGTCAAAGGCCAGGGCCGCAATGATCCCCAAACCCAGCCCCAGGGTGACATAGGTCTTGATCACATCGGCATCCAGGGCGGTGAGCACCACCCGGGGTTCCAGTCCCTGGCGTTCAAAAGCGCGATTGATGCCGGAGCGGCCCGTAAAAGCCGAGTCATAAGTAATCAAAGGCCAGCGTGCCAGTTCGGCGAGCGAAATCAAGGATTGTTGCAAAATGGGATGCCCGGCCGGCGCAATGACGCAGTGATTCCATTGCCGCACCGGCAATGTCACCAGCCCCGGATGGCCGTCCAGGGACTCGGTGGCAATGCCGATATCCACATCGCCTTTCTCGACCCAATCGGCGATCTGGGCCGGCGTTCCCTGGTGCAGGATCAACTGCACATTGGGGTGCAAGGCAACAAACTCCTTGACCGCCAGCGGCAGCGCATAACGGGCCTGGGTATGCGTGGCGGCCACCGTCAAGGTGCCCGTATCGCCGCCGGAAAAATCCTTGCCCAGGCGCTGGAGATTCTCCGCTTCACGCAAGATGCGCCCGGCACTTTCAATGATGGCTTTTCCCGGCTCGGTGATGGCAGTGAAGCGCTTGCCGCTGCGCTCGAAAATCATCACCCCCAACTCATCTTCGAGCAGCTTGATCTGCTTGGACACCCCCGGCTGCGAGGTAAACAAGGCTTCCGCCGCCTCGGAAACATTCATCCCCCGGCGGGCGACTTCGACGATGTAACGGAGTTGTTGCAGTTTCATGGCAGAAAGCGCCTCTTTAATAGCATCAGGTTATAACAATGTAACCCGATATTCTTTTTAGTTCAAACGCCCCCCTGCTACCATCCGCCCCTGTTCATGATCGGCAACCGGAACGCAGAAACCCTTCCCGTCCGGCCCGATCGCCAGCTGAGGTTTGCTGCATGTACCGTTACGACAATCATGATTTCGCCCTGGTGCGGGAACGGGTCGCCCAGTTCCGCGACCAAGTGGCCCGCTGGCAAAGCGGCGAACTCACCGACGAGGAATTCCGCCCCCTGCGCCTGCAAAATGGCCTCTACATCCAGCGCCATGCCCCCATGCTGCGCATCGCGGTGCCCTATGCCATGCTCTCCAGCGCCCAGCTGCGCGCCCTCGCCCACGTAGCCCGCACCTGGGACAAGGGCTACGGCCATTTCACCACTCGCCACAACATGCAGTTCAACTGGCCGAAGATCGAGGACTGTCCGGACATCCTCGCCTACCTGGCCAACGTGGAAATGCACGCCATCCAGACCTCGGGCAACTGCATCCGCAACATCACCACCGACCAGTTCGCCGGAGTGGCCGCCGACGAGATCATCGACCCCCGCCCCCTGGCGGAAATCCTGCGCCAGTGGAGCACCTTCCACCCGGAATTCGCTTTCCTGCCGCGCAAGTTCAAGATCGCCATCTCCGGCACCCGGGAAGACCGGGCCCTGACCTGGTTCCACGATGTCGGCCTGCATCTGAATCTGGATGCCGAGGGTGAGCCCAGCTTCCGGGTCATCGTGGGTGGCGGCCTGGGCCGCACCCCCATTCGTGGCGAAGTGGTGCGCGAGAATCTGCCCTGGCAGCACATCCTCACCTATCTCGAAGCCATCCTGCGGGTCTACAACCTGCAGGGGCGCCGTGACAACCTGTACAAGGCGCGCATCAAGATCCTCGTCCAGGCCCTGGGCGTGGACGAATTCAGCCGCCAGGTGGAAGCCGAATGGGCCCACCTCAAGGACGGCCCCGCCACCCTGACCCGGGAAGAATACGAGCGGGTCAGGGCCCACTTCGGCGCCCCCGCCTACAAGACCCTGCCTGCCGGGCAGGCCGGCCTGCAGGCCCAGCCAGCCGGGGACAAGGCCTTCGCCCGCTGGCTGGCCCGCTGTATCGCACCGCACAAGGTCCCGGGTTACGCCGCCGTCACCCTTTCCCTGAAAGCTCCCGGGCAGCCCCCCGGCGACATCACCGCAGCACAAATGGAAGCCGCCGCCCAGCTCGCCGACGAATTCAGCTTTGGCGAAGCCCGCTCCTCCCACGAGCAGAATCTGATCCTGGCCGATGTGGAGCAAAGCCGCCTGTACGAACTCTGGCAAGCCGCCAAAGCCCTCAACCTGGCCACCCCCAGCGTCGGCCTGCTCACCGACATGATCTGCTGCCCTGGCGGCGACTTCTGCGACCTGGCCAATGCCAAGTCCATCCCGATCGCCAACGCCATCCAGGCGCGCTTCAGTGACCTGGATTACCTGTTTGACCTGGGCGAACTGGACCTCAACATCTCCGGCTGCATGAACGCCTGCGGCCACCACCATGTGGCCCATATCGGCATCCTGGGGGTGGACAAGAACGATGCCGAGTTCTATCAGATCACCCTGGGCGGTCGTCAGGGCAGCCAAGCCCGCACCGGCAAGGTGATTGGCCCCTCCTTTGCAGCGGCAGAAGTCCCGGATGCCGTGGAAAAGATCATCGGCGTCTACCTGGCGCATCGCCACCCGGACGAAGTTTTTCTGGATACTTTCGACCGCATCGGCATCGAACCCTTCAAAGACAAGGTTTATGAAAGTCGCGCCCATGGCAAGGCCAGACCTCACCCTGCGGAACAACGAACGGAACAACGAACATGAGTACGCTGATCAAGAACCGGGCCATCGCCGCTGACACCTGGCAACCCATTGCCGCTGCAGAAGACTTGCACAACCAGCCCCTGCCCGAAGGCGACCTCCTCTTTCCCCCCGCCCTCTGGCAAGCCCGCAAAAACGAAATCATCTCCCGCTACAAGCGCATTGGGCTATGGCTGGAGCCCGATGCCGATCTGGCCGAACTGGCCGACGACCTGCACTACTTCATGGTCATCGCCATTCACTTCCCCAGATTTGCCGATGGCCGCGGCTACTCGCTCGCCCGGCTGCTGCGGGAGCGCCATCACTACGAAGGGGAAATCCGAGCCGTTGGTGACGTCCTGCACGACCAGCTCTTCCTGATGCAGCGCGTCGGCTTCGACGCCTGGGCCCTCAAGGAGGGCAAGGATGCCGAAAAAGCCCTGAACGCCTTCGCCACCTTCAAAGCGCCCTACCAAAGCGCGGTTGATGAACCCCTGCCCCTGTTTCGCCGGAGAAACGCATGAGCACCGTAGTGAGCACCGTTGTGAGCAACATCGCCCGCCCCGCGCCCCCCCGCCCCGGCAACCCCGCCACCCAGCCGGAACTCAGCGCCGGGTTGCTCGCCAGCCTGGAACAAAAAACAGGCGCCGTCATCCTCCTGCTCAAAGAAATCGCCGCGCAATTTTCCCCCGCCGTCTTCGCCAACAGCTTTGGCGCCGAAGACATGGTCCTGACGGACCTGATCCTCAAGCACCAGCCGAACCTGGAAATGTTCAGCCTCGACACCGGTCGCCTGCCGCCCGAAACCCATGAACTGATGGCCGCCACCGAAAAACATTACAACACCCGCCTCACGGTTTACTACCCCCGCCACGAGCTCGTGGAAACCTACGTTCGCACCCATGGCATCAACGCGTTCTACGAATCCGTGGAATTACGCAAAGCCTGTTGCCAGATACGCAAAGTGGAACCCTTGCAGCGGGCCCTCACGGGGAAAAAAGCCTGGATCACCGGCATGCGCGCCCAGCAATCCACCACTCGCGAAACGCTCGCGGTGCGCAGTTTCGACACCCCCCATGGCCTGGAAAAATTCAACCCCCTGGCCGACTGGAGCGAAAAGGAAGTCTGGGCCTACATCCGCCAGCACCAGGTCCCCTACAACGCCCTGCACGACCAGTTCTACCCCAGCATCGGCTGCGCCCCCTGCACCCGCCCCATCAGCCTGGGCGAAGACATCCGCGCCGGCCGCTGGTGGTGGGAAGACCCGGCAACCAGGGAATGCGGACTGCACACCGGAAAACCCATTGAAAACCGTTAATTGACAAGCCCAAGCCTCGAGTTTGGCGACCCATTCCGGAATACAGGTTTCCAGGGTATCCCGCAAAAGCATCCCGCAAAAGCATCCCGAAAAAAGCATCCCGAAAAAAACGGCTCTTTGACCAAGCCCATGTTTCCAACCCCATGTTTCGCATGCCGCAGCAACGCATTCCCTGAAGGGGGAAAACGCCACGGCGAGGATTGGCCGCCAGCAAAGGATGTGCGAGCGGCCATCGGCGAAGGCTGATGAGCCGGCGCGTGATGGCAAAATGACGCCACCTGCCTAATTTTGATGGCCATCGATCATTGGCCACCAAGAAGGCTGCCATGCTCGCTCATACAGGAAAGCGGCTCACCACGAGAATCACTGACCATGTGCAGGGAAAACTGCAAGCGGCAGCGGACCTCGTTAGTGCAACGTTGAACCAGTTTGTCGTCCAAGCGGCGCTGGAAAAAGCCGAGAAGGTCATTGAAAGCGAATCGACGATCATCCTGACGCGTCGGGAATCCTTGAAACTGCTGGAGACTGCTGGAGACTGCTGGAGACTGCTGGAGACTGCTGGAGACTGCTGGAGATGATTGAGAATCCGCCACCGCGCAACGAGAGGTTTCTTCAGTTCTTCAGGCCCAGGCCCGTTATCGGAAGTTAAAGAACGATGCGGGTTCTACCGCTTGACGACAGGCACGACCAGAAGGGCTTCGATTGCGGTGAGGTAGACCTGCATTGTGCGCCCTGCCGGGCGCACCAAAAAAAAAGGCACCCGCAGGTGCCGTTTTTCGTTCGCGTCCGCATCGAAACTGAAGCGTCGAAACTGAAGCATCGAAACAGGACGGGCAGATCAGGCCGCAGTAAGGGCCTTGATCTGGGCGGACAGGCGGCTCTTGTGACGAGCCGCCTTGTTCTTGTGAATGATCTTCTTGTCGGCAATACGATCCACCACTGCCATGGAAGTCTGGAAGACGCCCTGGGCAGCAGCCTTGTCGCCCGCCGCAATCGCGGAGCGCACACGCTTGATCGCGGTACGCAGCGTGGAACGGAGACTGGCATTGTGGGCGCGCTGCTTGACAGCTTGACGGGCGCGCTTGCGGGCTTGTGCGCTGTTGGCCATGAAAAATCCTAAGTCGGTAAAAAACTAAAGGCGGAATTCTAAGGGCTTCCAGCAGAAACCGCAAGGAAAAGCTGGGAAGAAAAAACCTCCCAGATATTCCTCCTCCCCGCCGCTACCGGTAATCACCGGCAAGCAACCGCTAAGCAGACGGCATTGCCCAACCCTGCACATCCCGCTAAATTGACGGCATCCCTACCAACAAGGCTTGAAATCATGAAAAACCGCCACGCTCACGGCTTCACCCTGGTCGAACTGATGATCGTCGTCGCGATCGTGGCCATTTTGGCAAGCATCGCCCTGCCGGCCTACAACGACTATGTCACCCGCAGCAAAATTCCCGAAGCCACCTCCGGGCTCTCCGGGCTTCGAGTAAAACTTGAGCAGCACTTCGACAACAACCGCACCTACGCTAACTTCGACTGCGCCGCCAATGCGCCGGGCGGCAAGTATTTCGATTTCGCCTGCAATCTCGGCGCCAACACCTACACCCTGACGGCCACGGGCAAGGGCAGCATGGCGGGCTTCGTCTACACCCTGAATGAAGCCAACCAGAAGGCCACGACCGGAGTCCAGGCTGGCTCTGGCTGGACTGCCAACGATCAATGCTGGGTCACGCGAAAGGATGGATCGTGCTGAACCCCAACTTGGCTGCCCAGAAGGGCATGTCGCTGATAGAAATCCTCATAGGCATCGCCATTCTCGGGATCGTCTTGATGCAGGGCATCCCTTCCTTCAGCGAGTGGCTTCAAAACGCCCAGATCAGGACGGTGGCCGAAAGCCTCACCTCGGGGCTGCAGCAAGCCCGCAGTGAAGCCGTGCGCCGCAACGCCCATGTGATCTTCGAGCCCACCAGCGGTGGCGCCCAGGGTGCAACCGGTTGGGAAATCCGGCTGCGTAATTCCGACGCCGTGCTGCAAGCCCAACCCGACGGCACCGGCAGCCATAATGCAACCGTCATAGCGAATGGCACCCAGATCACCTTCAACGGCATGGGTCGGGTCCTCGAGAAAAATCCGGATGGCTCTCCCCCCATTACCGTCATCGACATCGACAACCCCAACATCGCCGCCGACAAGAGCCGCAACCTGCGGATCACCATCTCTTCCGGCGGTGAAATCCGCATGTGTGACCCCAATGTTCCCGACCCTACGGACCCAAGATCATGTTGAGCGCACAATCCCCCTCCCCAAGCAAGACCCAGACCGGCTCGGCCCTGCTGGAAGGGCTCATTGCCGTCCTCATCTTCTCCTTAGGCATCCTCGCCCTGGTCGGCCTACAAGCCAATTCGACACGCATTGTCACCGACTCCAAGATGCGCATCGATGCCAGCAACATCGCCAGTCAGCGCCTGGGCGAAATGCGGGCCAAGCCGGGCAGCATCACTGCCTTTGCGGAATCCGATACCCCAGTACCCGAACTCCCGAGTGGCAAGCGCTCCACCCAAATCGAGGGCGATGCCACGAACGGCTATGTCGTCACCGTCACCGTGACCTGGAAGATACCCGGCAGTAGCGAAGATCAGAAGTACAGCAGCGTCACTCAACTCATCAACAACCCCGGACCCTGAGAAGGAGAAATCCATGCACGACTCATTTTCAAGAAATCGGGGTTTTGGCCTGGTGGAAATCATGGTGGGCCTGGTGATCGGCATGATCACCTCCCTTATCGTCTTTCAGGTCTTTGAGGTCACCGAACGCCAGAAGAGAACCACGACCGGCGGCGCGGACGCGCAGACCAATGGCGCTTATGCGCTCTACATGATGGAACGGGATATCCGCATGGCCGGATTTGGTCTCGATGGAAAAGAAATCGGCCAATGCACCACCTGGTATTCCTATTACGCTGGGCAAAAGACCCCCGGCCCGATCGAAGGACTCGATGCCGCCGCCCCCGTTTTGATCGAAGACGGCGGCGCCCAATCCGACCAGATTCATATCGTTTATTACAGCAACCCCGCCGATGCCAGTGTCAGTTTCCCCAACTATTCCTTGTCTCTTGACGATACGATGCCGTTGACATCAGTGGTTTTCAAGGTAACGAATGTCGCCGGCTGCAAACCCGGAGAACTGGCGCTGATCATTCAGGATGGTGGTAGTTGCACACTGATTGGCGTCACCGACGTCAGCAAGACCCAGCAAGGCGAACAACAGATCCACCATGGCACCGGCCAAAACAATCCTGAAGCGGAACCCTACAACCCCAAAAGCAACTACAAAACGGCCAATAACTGGCCAGAACACACCAAAGGCGCCACCGTGCGCTGCGGCCTGAAAGCCCCCTTCGTGCGTAATTACCGCATCGAAAATAATAGGCTCGTCCATGAGGACAACGGTGAAGTCGGCGAAAAAGATGCCGACGACAATTACATTTCCGTTGAATTGACCCCCAATACCGTTGCCCTTCAGGCGCAGTATGGTATCTCCGTCGATAACAAAACACTGGACATCAGTGACTGGGTTGATCCAACCAGAGCGTGGGCGAAAGACACGCTCACCAAAGACGATGGCTACCGGATCAAGGCCCTTCGTCTCGCCGTTGTCGCGCGCAGTAGTGAATACGAGAAACCCAATCCGGGTGAAGCCTGTAGCACCACCACCGCCGCCATGGTGGCTGCCTGGTCGGAGTGGGCCGATCTCAGCAGCGTGACAGCGCTGCCCGACTGGCAATGCTATCGCTACAAGGTCTTTGAAACCGTGATTCCCCTGCGTAACGTCATCTGGGCCGGGCCCAAAACTTGAGAAGGTGACACCATGAACGATTCCCACGCCCACGCACTGCGAACCCCCGCCCCCCGTCAGCAGGGCCTGGCCCTGATGATGGCCCTGATCGCCCTGGTTGCCATGACCCTGGCCGGCATCGCCCTGGTACGCTCGATTGACACCAACGCGCTGATTGCCGGCAACCTGGCCTTTCGCCAAAGCGCCACCCTGAGCGCCGAACAAGGCATCGAAGCCGCCATCAAGACCCTCTCCAGCCTCAGTGCCAGCGCGCGGGAACAGGACCAGGCAGGCAAAGGCTACTTTTCCACCATGCAGGATGCCGGCCTCGTCGACGGCAAAGGGATCGACTACACCGGCAACCGCACCGCCCCCACCAATGACAACATCCAGTGGAAAGACCAGGCCGGAACCGCCCAGGATGGCGCCGTCACCCCTTTTTGCCAGGCCGATCCGGACGCAGCCGGCAACCGCATCTGCTACATCATCCATCGGCAGTGCAAGAATCCTGGCTCACCCACGGTCGACAACACTCAATGTATTTTCGAATCCGTATGCAAGGGAGGGAATCGGGACAGCAAGTCAGGTGAAAAAGTTTCCACCACCTATAACTACCTGAGCAACAAAGAAGGAACCGAAGTATGCGCAAAGCGGCTGCTGTTTTACAAAATCACTGTCCGCGCCGCCTCCCCCCGTGGCAACAGCAGTTATGTCCAGGCCTTCGTGAAGGAGGCCGAATAATGCCCGCCCACCCGATCACCCAATCCCCTGCAACACTTCCGAAGGAGCATGAGATGAACACATCAGGATCACGCCTGCGCCCCTTGCTGATGCTGACGGCACTACTGGGCAGTTTCTGTTATTACCCGCTTGTCCAGAGCGCCCCGGCCGACCTCGCGGATGTCCCGCTGGCACAAGCGGCTACCGTCACGGTATTGCCCAATATCTACTTCATTCTCGATGACTCCGGCAGTATGGATTGGGACTACATGCCTGATTATGCAGTCACTAGCTATTGCCGCGGCTCGGGCACCAGCCTTCTCAGCTGCGGCCCCGGCGACCCGCCCTATTACAGCAGCGCCTTCAACCGGGTGTACTACAACCCCATGATCAATTACACGCCTCCGGTCAATCCAGACGGCAGCAGCAAGACCAGTTACACCAGCTGGAACAATGTTCCCCAGGATGGCTACGGCATTCAGAGCACCAGCAAGACCAACCTGGTCACCCAATACCCGGAACGGATGGCCTGCAAAAATTTGTATTACAACGCCTCGAGTTGTGTCAGCCAGATCGACGCCAGCAACAACTACAGCTACCCAGATGGAACTTACAAGAACCGAGTCCTTAAAAAAAGCGGCGCGCCGTTTTACTACAACGTCACGGTGGAGTGGTGCTCAACCCAGGAATCATCAGGACCAAAGTTCGGGAAATCAGGGACTTGCCAGGCCCAAAAAGACAGCACCTACCAATATGTCCGCTATAGCAACTGGCAACGGGTCGATATCGTTCCGACCCGCACCAGCTATCCCGGCCCCAACGGCACGACCCGCAGCTATAGCGAGGAAATGACCAATTTTGCCAACTGGTACGCCTGGTACCGGACCCGCATGCAGATGACAAAAACCGGGGTCGGCCGGGCCTTTGCCGATATTCGCGGCACCCCCAACCCGAATGACCCTCTGGACAAGAATTACTTTCACGCCCGGGTTGGCTTTTCCACCATCCATGATACAACCACGAAGGATGGCTCCACCTTCCTGAAAATCGACAACTTTGATGTGAGCCACAAGAACACCTGGTTTTCCCGCCTCTATGCCATCAATCCGGAAAGCGGCACTCCATTGCCCGGGGCACTCGCCAAGGCGGGTCGCATCTACGCCGGCAAACTGACCCCTGACCCGGTGCAGTATTCCTGCCAGCGGAATTTCACCATTCTCTCCACGGATGGTTTCTGGAATTCCGTCACCTCTACCTACGGCCCCACCAAGGAAGATGGAAGCACCAAAGTAGGCGAGCAAGATGGCGCCCCAGGCGTGACCCGCCCCTCTTATGATAAAAACAAGACGCCTGATACCTTGGCGGATGTGGCTTATTACTATTACCACACCGACCTGCGCCCGGGCACCTGCACGCTCTGTACCAATAACGTCCCCTCTGCCGGCAGCAAGGTGGACGAGGACGATGTCGCCCAGCATCAGCACATGACCACCTTTACCGTGGGGCTAGGCGTCGATGGCACCTTGAAATACCAGGACGGCTACAAAACCGCCACGACGGGCGATTATCAAGCCATCAAACAGGGGACCAAAGATTGGCCTACCGTGAATATAAATTATGATGACGAGCGGAAGATCGATGATCTCTGGCACACCGCCGTCAATGGCCGCGGCACTTACTTTAGCGCCCGCGACCCCGAGACCCTGGTAAACGGCCTGGTGGCGGCGCTCGGCAGCATGAAGGCAACGAGCGGTTCCGGCGCCGCCGCCGCGACCAGCAATCCGGATATTGTGCAAGGCGATAACGGTATCTATATCGCCAACTATCGTACCGTGCAGTGGGATGGGGAATTGTCGGCCCACACCATCGACGTGAGCACCGGCGAAATTTCCGCCCCCTACTGGAAAGCCGCCGCCAAATTGGACGCCAAGACCAGTGAAGATGCCGATGCCCGCACCATCTATACGGCCAAGGACAACACGCTGATCGACTTCCTCTATGACAGTCTCAGCACTGAGCAAAAGGCGCATTTCGACAAGAACAATCTGCTCAGCCAATACGCCGCCATGAGCGATACCGACAAGGCCGCGGCCACACCACAACGGCTGTTCAACTATCTGCGCGGCCAGAACCGTTACGAAGACCAGGATAGGCCAGATGGGTTTGTCTACAATCGCCTGTATCGGGATCGCAGCACCGTGCTGGGCGATGTGATTCACTCTCAACCCGTGTTCGTGCGTGACCCCAGACTCGATTACGAGGATGCCGGTTACGCTGCCTTCAAGTCGGCCCAGACCAGCCGGGCGCCCACGGTTTATCTGTCCGCCAACGACGGCATGCTGCATGCATTTGCAGGCGACATCGCCAGTGGTGGTGGCGAGCGCTGGGCTTTCGTTCCCCCGATGGTGATGGACAAGATGTGGAACCTGGCCGACAAGGAATACGCCAATAACCACAAATACCTCGTCGATGGCCCCCTCGCCGTCGGCGACATCGCCACTGGTGATAATTGGAAAACCGTCCTGATCGGCGCCTTGGGCAAGGGCGGGCGCGGTTATTACGCGCTCGACATCACCGATGCTGCGGCCCCACAGTTCCTATGGACCTTCTCGGCTGACGACGATCCCGATCTGGGCTATTCCTTTGGCCCCGCCATTTTCACCAAGGTAGACGGAACCTGGGTGGTCCTGATTCCTTCCGGCTACAACAACATCCCTGAAGACGGCAAATACACCTCTGCCAGTGGCAAGGGTTTTCTATTCGTGGTCAACGCAGCGACCGGGCAAGTCATCAAGAAAATCCCGACCGGGGCCGGTAACGTAGCCACCCCCAGCGGCCTGGGCCGAGTTGCACCCAAGGTAGACGACATCGGCAAGAACAACAGTGCCAAGCTTGCCTACGGGGGGGACCTGGAGGGCAATCTCTGGCGTTTTGATCTGCTCGATGGCTCTGCCTCAAAGCTCATTGCCCTGGGGAGTTCCCAACCCATCACCACCAGCCCGGAAATTGGGGAAATCGCCGGCAAGACCGTCCTGCTCTTTGGCACGGGCCGCTATCTGGGCCAGAGCGACCTGGCCAACAACCAGCAGCAAGCCCTGTATGCCGTCAAGGACGTGGATGGCAATACGGTCGCCAAAGCCGACTTGGTACAGCAGACCATCACCGGGGACAAGATCAGCGTCAACAGCGTCGATTGGAATGGAAAGGGCGGCTGGTATGTCAATCTCCCCGATCCCAAGGAGCGTTCTTATCTGACCCCGATCCTGGTTTCAGGCACCATCATCTTTGCCAGCACCATTCCGGAAGCCACCGAATGCTCCCCCGGCGGCTACAGCCATCTTTTCATGATGAACTATGAGACGGGCGGCAGCATTGACGATAAACAGGCGGTCTATACGCTGACCTCGCCAGTAGTCGGCATCTCGGTCTTCCGCCTGCCGGACGGCTCCATCAAGGTGATTCCGGTGACCGCCGATGGCGCCAAACCGCAACCGCTCAGCGTAACCACGGCTGCCGGCGGCGGTGGCAGTGGCGGCAACAACTTCAGGCGCATGATGTGGCGTGAATTGATCGACTAAGATAGCGCCCAGGCAACCTCTCAACTACGCCCCGCAAGGGGCGTAGCAGTTTGATGAACCTCCCCTCCCTTTACCCTGCGCTGGCGCTTTCCTTGATCCTGCACGGTGGCTTGCTCATGCTCACCAGCGGCAAGATCAGCGGTGCTGCCGCTGAGGGCCCGCCGGTTTCCACCCCACACCCGCCATCGCACAAGCGGGTCATCCAGCTGAGTTGGCGACACCCACACGCGCCGGCCTCACCTCGCCCTTTACCTCCTGAAGAGGCCGAACCGCCTGCGCCCCTGCAGACCGTCTTGCCGAACAGGCGGGCACCGCCAGAACCCGGCGCCGAAGAAAAAATCGCCGCAAGCACGACGGGGCTGGAGACGGCCACGAGCCAGGCTACCCGTTCCCCCCTGGGGCCTGGCTACTACTTCCAACGCGACGAAGTAGAGCGTATGCCGCACATCGTGGCGGATGTGGCGGATGAAAAACTGGAAGCGCAATTCCAGGCCCACGCGTCAGGCGGACGACTGGTGCTGGAGTTGTGGATCAACGAACAAGGGATCGTGGACAAGATCGATGTCCTGGAAAGCACCCAAACTCCGGAGCTGGCACAGCTCATCATTTCGAGTTTTGCAAAAGCAAGCTTTTTCCCAGCCCAGCGACACGCCCGGGCAGTCAAAAGCCGCTTGAAAATTGAAGTCGTGGTCAAACCCAAGTGGGAAAGGCTGGAGCTGGAATGACTCACGCTCTTTGTTTGCCCGGCGCCATGCCTCAAAGTTGTCGAGCAGGCTTCTAATCCGCACTGCCTTGCTGGCTCAACTCCCTGGGTAGCGGAAAATTCACATCTTCTTCCACGCCCGGTAGTTCCAGCACCTCCCCCTGCCCCAGCCGCCGCAGCCGTTCCACCACGCAGGCCACCAGGTTTTCCGGGGCGGAGGCGCCGGCGGAGACGCCGACCCGTTGCTTGCCCGCCAGCCAGCCGGCCTGCAGTTCTTCCGCCGAATCCACCAGATGCGCGGCGATGCCCATGCCCGCAGCAACTTCCTTGAGGCGCCGGGAGTTGGAGCTGTTCTGGCTGCCCACCACGATCACCAGATCGCACTGTTCTGCCAGGGCTTTCACTGCGTCCTGGCGGTTCTGCGTGGCGTAGCAGATGTCATCTTTCTTGGGCCCCTGGATCATGGGAAAACGTTGGCGCAGGGCGTGGATGACGACGCTGGCATCATCCACGGAAAGCGTGGTCTGGGTCACATAGGCGAGCCGGGCCGGGTCCCGCACCTCGAGACGGGCCACATCGTCTGCCGTTTCCACCAGATACATGCCACCCTGGCTCTGGCCCATGGTGCCTTCCACTTCAGGGTGGCCGCGATGACCGATCATCACGACTTCACGGGCCTGGGTGCGCATCTTGCCTACTTCCACATGGACCTTGGTCACGAGAGGACAGGTTGCATCGAAAACCGTGAGGCCCCGGGCTTCGGCTTCTTCACGCACTGCCCTGGAAACGCCGTGGGCGCTGAAAATCACCGTGCTGCCGGTGGGCACATCGTTGAGCGCTTCGACAAAGATGGCGCCCTTGGCGCGCAGGCCGTCACAGACGAACTTGTTGTGCACCACTTCATGACGCACGTAGATGGGTGCCCCGAATTTTTCCAGGGCTTTTTCAACAATGGCAATGGCCCGTTCCACGCCGGCACAAAAGCCACGAGGATTGGCGAGAAGGATTTCCATATTCAGAGGATGCCGATGATTTCCACCTCGAAGCGGATGGGTTTGCCCGCCAGGGGGTGGTTGAAGTCGAACAGGCCGTGGGTGGCATCCAGCTCACGCAGGAAGCCGGAGAAGGACTGGCCGTCGGGAGCGGTGAATTCCACCACGGAGTTTTCCTTGAGTGCCATGCCGGGCGGCAGGGCGGCGAGGGCAATGCGCTCCACCAGGCGGGGATTGGGGACGCCGAAAGCCTCCTCGGGTTCGAGGTCGAAGACGAAACGCTCGCCTTCGGGCAGGCCGATCAGGCAGCGTTCCAGGCATTCCGCCAGTTGGCCGCTGCCCATCTGCAAGGTGGAGGGGGACATCTCGAAGGTGGACAGGAATTCCTCGCCATCCAGGGCACAAACCCGGTAGTGCAGGGTGAGGAAGCTGTCGGAGCGGACGCTGGGGGCCGTCGCGGTGGAGGGGGTCGTCATCAGGCAAATCTTTCTTCGAGCCAGGGGTCGGCTTCGTTGTGGTAACCGCGCACCTCCCAGAAACCCGGGCGGTCCGCGGCGAGAAATTCAATGGCCTTGAGCCACTTGGCGCTCTTCCAGCCATAACGCCGGGGCACCACCAGCCGCACCGGGCCGCCGTGCACCGGAGCCAGGGGGCCGCCGTTGACGCCGTGGGCGATGAGTACATCCTCGTCCAGCAAGGCGGACAAAGGCAGATTGGTGGTATAGCCGTCGTAACCCTGCAGGCTGACGAAGCGGGCCTCGGGAAGCGGCTGGGCCAGGGCCAGCACCACGCTGGCGCGCACGCCTTCCCAAGTCAGGTCGAGGGTGCTCCAGGTGGTGACACAGTGGAAGTCGGATGTAGCGCTGATCTGGGGGAGAGCCTGGAGCGCCGGCCAATCCAGTTCCACTTCCCGGGCCACCAGGCCATGGAGGCGCAGGCGCCAGTCTGCATGGCTGATATCAGGGCGGATGCCCAGGTCCAGGACGGGAAATTCAGGGGCCAGATGCTGGCCGGGGGGAATGCGGTTTTGTGTCATTTATTTCCAGCCTCGATAAGGGATTCAGCGTTGACAGGCAGATCGCGCAACTCTGGCATCAGGGGCTCCAGAACTGGCTTCATGGCGGCGTGACCGGTCTTGCCACCAGTAAACCCGACGAGTTAGCCCGACGTAAGCCCGACGTAAGCCCGACCAGTAATCCAGACGAATTGCGGGGGCGGACCATGGCGAGCGTGTCGCTCACACGGATGCGCCTCGTTTCCTGCGCCCAGCTTGCAACTGATCGAGTACCAGCAGCACGGCGCCGATGGTGATGGCGGAATCCGCCACGTTGAAGGCCGGCCAGTGCCAGCCTGCGACATGGAAATCGAGGAAATCCACCACTGCGCCATACAGGATGCGGTCGATCACGTTGCCGATAGCCCCGCCCAGGATCAGGGTGAGAGCGAAGTTCTGGCGCTTTTGTTCCGGATGGGCCCGCAGCATGCGGATGATCCAGCCGGAAATGGTCAGGGCCAGGGCCACGAAGAACCACTTCTGCCAGCCCCCGGCCCCCGCCAGGAAGCTGAAAGCCGCCCCGGGATTATAGGCCAGCACCAGATCGATGAAGGAGGTCAGGGGCAGGCTCTCCCCCGGCTGGAAGCAGGCCAGGATCGCCTGCTTGCTGAGCTGATCCAGCAGGATCAGCCCCGCCGCCAGGCCCAGCCAGCCCCAGAAGTTCCGGCCCGGCTCAGGCATGGTTCCGCACCTCGCCGTCGCCATACAGGTTGCTGATGCAACGACCGCACAGTTCGGGATGTCCGGCATCCTCACCCACGTCCTCGCGCACATGCCAGCAGCGTTCGCACTTGGTCCCCGTGGCCGGTTGCACCTGGACGGCGGCAGGCCCTTGTTGCAGATGGGCGGCAGAGGCGATGAAGACGAACTTCAGGTCATCCCCCAGGCTGGCCAGGGTGGCATATTGCTCGCCGGCGGCGGTCACGGTGACTTCGGCCTGGAGGGAGGAGCCGATCTGGCCTGCTTCGCGCAGGGCTTCCAGGGCCTTGGTGACTTCGCCGCGCACCTCGCGGATCCGTTTCCACTTGGCCAGCAGCTCGCCTTCGCCATCCTGGGCCGGCAGCTCGTGCCAGGTGTGGAACATGATGGACTGGTCCGCGTCGCCGGAGAGGATCTGCCAGATTTCCTCGGCGGTGAAGGAGAGGATCGGCGCCATCAGGCGGATGAAGCTCTGGGTCACGTGCCACAGGGCGCTCTGGGCCGAGCGGCGGGCCCTGGAGGCCGGCGCCGTGGTATACAGGCGGTCCTTCAGGATGTCCAGCCAGAAGCCGCCCAGGTCCTCGGAGCAGAAGGTCTGCAGGGCCTGCACCACGCGGTGGAACTCATAGCGGTCGTAGTCGGCCTGGGCCTGGGTCTGCAGCTGGCGGGTCAGGGCCAGGGCGTAGCGGTCGATCTCGAACCATTCGTCCACCGGCAGCATGTCCTTGGCCGCGTCGAAGTCGGCGATGTTGGCCAGCAGGAAACGCAGGGTGTTGCGGATGCGGCGATAGGCTTCCACCACCCGGGCCAGGATTTCCCTGGACATGGCCAGCTCGCCGGAATAATCCGTGGCGGCCACCCACAGGCGCAGGATCTCGGCGCCCATCTTGTCGGAGACTTCCTGGGGCAAGATGGTGTTGCCCAGGGACTTGCTCATCTTGCGCCCCTGCTGATCCACCGTGAAGCCGTGGGTGAGCAGGGCCCGGTAGGGCGGGTGGCCGTCGATGGCGGTGCCGGTGAGCAAGGAGGAATGAAACCAGCCCCGGTGCTGGTCCGAGCCTTCCAGGTAGAGGTCGGCCCGGGGGCCGGTGGCGTGGCCGTCGTTATGGGAGCCCCGCAGCACATGCCAGTGGGTGGTGCCGGAGTCGAACCAGACATCCAGGGTGTCGCTGATCTTGTCGTACTGGGCGGCCTCGGCCCCCAGGAGCTCGGCGGCATCCAGCTTGAACCAGGCTTCGATGCCCTCCTTTTCCACGCGCTGGGCCACGGCTTCCATCAGTTCCACGGTGCGCGGATGCAGTTCCCCCGTTTCCTTGTGCAGGAAGAAGGGAATCGGCACGCCCCAGTTGCGCTGGCGGGAGATGCACCAGTCGGGCCGGTTGGCGATCATGTTGTGCAGGCGGGGCTTGCCCCAGGCCGGATAGAAGGCGGTGGCCTCGACCCCGGCCAGGGCTTTTTCGCGCAGGGACTTGCCATCGAGCGGCAGGCGATCCATGCCGACAAACCATTGCGCGGTGGCCCGGTAGATCACCGGGGTCTTGTGGCGCCAGCAGTGCATGTAGCTGTGCATCACGCTGCCGTGGGAGAGCAGGCAGCCCACTGCGCCGAGCTTGTCGCAGATGACCGGGTTGGCCTTCCAGATGGAGAGGCCGCCGAAGAAGGGGAGCTCGTCCACATAGACGCCGTCACCCTTGACGATGGAAATGATCTCGTCGCTGCTGCGGCCGTAGGCATGCCAGGCGTTGAAGTCGTCCACGCCGTGGGCGGGGGCGCAGTGCACGATGCCGGTGCCCGCATCCAGGCCGACGTAGTCGGCGAGCAAAACCGGGGCGACGCGGTCATATAGCGGATGGCAAAATTCGAGCAGTTCCAGCGCCTTGCCCCTGGTCGTCGCCAGCACCGTGCCTTCAAGGCCGTAGCGCTTCAGGCAATCTGCCACCAGTTCCTTGGCCAGCACCAGCAGGCGGTCACCCACATCGACCAGGGCGTATTCGTGCCCGGGGTGAATGTTGAGAGCCTGGTTGGCCGGGATGGTCCATGGCGTGGTGGTCCAGATTACCGCATGGGCGGGCTTGGGCAGGGCGCCCAGGCCGAAGGCGGCGGCCAGTTTGGGGGCATCGGCCGCGCTGACGGGAAAGGCCACGTCGATGGTGGGGGATTTCTTGTCGGCATATTCCACCTCGGCCTCGGCCAGGGCGGAGCCGCAGTCAAAGCACCAGTTCACCGGCTTCAGGCCCTTGAAGACGTAGCCCTGCCTGACCATCTCGGCCAGGGCGCGGATCTCGCCGGCCTCGTTGACGAAGTTCATGGTCAGGTAAGGGTTGTCCCAATCCCCCAGCACGCCGAGGCGGATGAATTCCTTCTTCTGCACTTCCACCTGCTCGGCGGCATAGGCGCGGCATAGTTCCCGCACCTTGTCGGCAGGCAGGTTCTTGCCGTGGATGACCTCGATCTTGTGCTCGATGGGCAGGCCGTGGCAGTCCCAGCCCGGCACATAGGGCGCATCGAAACCCGCCAGGGTCCTGGAACGGACGATGATGTCCTTGAGGATCTTGTTCAGGGCGTGACCCAGGTGCAGGTTGCCGTTGGCGTAGGGAGGGCCATCGTGCAGGATGAACTTGGGCCGGCCGGCGCAGATCTCGCGAATCTTCCGGTACAGCTTCTTGTCCTGCCATTGCTGCACCCAGACGGGTTCCCGCCTGGGCAGGTCGCCGCGCATGGGGAAGGCGGTATCGGGAAGGTTCAGGGTAGTCTTGTAATCGGCCATGGGTTCACTCAGCACTGAAAAAAGCCCGGGCCGCTACCGCATCGGCGGCAATCCGGGCCTGCAAGGCGGAAAGGTCGGAAAACTTCATTTCGTCGCGCAGTTTGTGCACGAACTCGACGGACAGGTGGGCGCCATAAATGTCGCCCTGGAAATCGAAGATATGCACTTCCAGCAGGGGCCGGGTCCCCCCCAGGGTGGGGCGGATGCCCAGATTGGCCACCCCCTGGCGAACCGGGCCGCCGGGCTCCAGCACCCGCACGGCAAACACACCGCTCATGGGCAGGGGGTTGTGCCGGATGTAGATGTTGGCGGTGGCAAAGCCTAGTTGCCGGCCCAGCTTGCGGCCATGCACCACCCGGCCGTCAATGGCGTAGGGGCGCCCCAGCAAGGTAGCGGCCTTGGCCATGTCGCCCTCCGCCAGGGCCTGGCGCACGACCGAACTGGAAACCCGTTCGCCCCCCAGTACCACGCTTTTCATGGCCTCCACGGCAAAGCCGCAGGCGCGGCCCGCAGCCTGGAGATAGGCAAAATCCCCCAAGCGGCCGGCGCCGAAGCGGAAGTCATCGCCGATGATCACATGGCGGACCTGGAGGCATTGCACCAGAATCTGTTCCACGAAAGCATCGGCGCTCAAGCCGGCAAAAGCCTGATTGAAATGGGCCACATAGGTCTGCTCCACCCCGGCCAGGGTGAAATACCGGAGCTTTTCGCGCAAGGTGGTGAGCCGCGCCGGCGCCGAGTCGGGCGCAAAGAATTCGCGGGGATGCGGTTCGAACGTCACCAGACTGGCGGGCAGTCCATGCGCTTGGGCCACCGTCCTGAGGCGCTCCAGCAAAGCCAGGTGGCCCCGATGCACCCCGTCGAAATTACCCAGGGTGAGCACGGTGGCAGAAGGGGATGGACGGTGGAAACCGCGAAAAACGAGCATGGACGAAGATGCTGCCGAAAAAAGCGGCAATTATACCGTTTCGACGGCCGCTGCCCGGTATTGCTTCTGCACGGCGGCTTCTGCACGGCGGCTTCTGCACTACCGTCCGGGCCAGCGGTGCGGAGGCTTCAACCCAACCGGGCCATCGGCGATTTGGCGGGAGGAGGATTCTGCTCCAGATATTGCAGGACGCCCCGGACCAGCGCCTCGGCCATCTGGTCCTGATAGCGCTCATCGGCCAGTTTGCGCTCTTCTTCCGGATTGGAGATGAAGGCGGTTTCGACCAGGATCGAAGGAATGTCCGGCGCCTTCAATACGGCAAAGCCGGCCTGCTCGACATTGGTCTTGTGCAGGCGGTTGATGCCCCCCAGTTCCCCCAGCACGGCCTTGGCCAGACGCATGCTGTCGGCGCTGGTGGCGGTCTGGGAGAGATCGAGCAGGGTACGGGCCAGGAACGGGTCCTTGACATTGAGATTCACGCCGCCCACCAGATCGGCATCGTTTTCCTTCTGGGCCAGC
The DNA here is from genome assembly GCA_029255645.1 of Comamonadaceae bacterium. Taxonomy (GTDB): domain Bacteria; phylum Pseudomonadota; class Gammaproteobacteria; order Burkholderiales; family Rhodocyclaceae; genus Azovibrio. Next base: position 42,645 of record JANLJE010000032.1, read on the forward strand.
CAGCGCGCCGCCGTGCTCGAAGCGCCCTTTTCAGACAGGATGAACACCGAAGAGCCCCGGGCTTCGGGCTTGATCCAGGCATCGGCATGAATGGAAACGAACAGATCCGACTGCACCCGGCGGGCCTTTTGCACCCGGGTTCCCAGGGGCACGAAAAAGTCGCCATCGCGGGTCAGGGCGACGCGCACATTGGCCTGGCGCTCGAGCTTGGCCTTGAGGCGCCGGGCAATGGCCAGGGTCACGATTTTTTCGTAGGTGCCGCCCTGGCCCACCGCCCCCGGGTCCTCGCCGCCGTGGCCGGGGTCCAGGGTGATGGTGATGAGACGGTTGACCCTGGACTTGCCGGTACCCGAGGACTTGCCCGGATCAGAGGGCTTGTCCGTGCCAGAGGATTTGCCCGGCGGGGATTTGGGCGGTTCCTCCAGTTTCAGTTCTTCGGCCTCGCGCAAGGGGCGGTCGCTGCGGCTTTGCTCTTCGAGCAGGGCCAGCAGCGGGTCCACCGGATTTTCCGGATACACGTCCAGCACCAGCCGGTGGCCATACTCGCCGACGGGCGCCAGGGTGAAGACCTGGGGCGCCACCCTGGTCTTGAGTTCCATCACCAGCCGCACCACGCCCGGCTTGAAACGCCCGGCCCGCAGCAGCTTGATGTAAGGGTCACTGTCGGAAACCTTGCCGGAAAGGCTTTCCAGCACCTTGTTGAATTCGATGCCTTCGATATCCACCACCAGCCGGTCGGGATTTTCCACGGTGAAATGGGTGAACTTGACGGGCGCGTCGTGCTCCAGGGTGACCCGGGTGTAGTCGGCCGCCGGCCAGACCCGGACCGCCAGAATGGAGGGATTGCGCGGCGCCGCCAGCGCCAGGGAGGTGACGGATAGCGCTAGGCTGGCCCCGGCGAAATGCAGGAGTCGGCGGCGTCCCAGGCTGCGTAGAGACTTGTCAGACATGGCAGACCCTCCTTGCTGCAGGCCAACAGGCGGACCCGGCGTCCAGCGGACTGATGCCGGATGGCGAGGCGCAGATCTGCCGGCGGGACATAGCCCGCCGCTTTTTCCGGCCACTCCACCAGACAGACCGAATCTTTGCGAAAGTATTCGCCCAAGCCTGCATCAACAAATTCCTCCGGCGAACCGAAGCGATAAAAATCAAAGTGATACAAGTATAAGCTCGAAACCACGTAAACTTCAACCAGCGCATAGGTAGGGCTCTTGACCGGCCCGGTGTGGCCCAGGGCCCGCAGCAGGGCCCGCACCAGGGTGGTCTTGCCCGCGCCCAGGTCCCCTTCCAGATAAATCACCAGCCCCGGCCGGATAGATTGGGCCATGAGCCCGCCCAGACGCTGGGTGGCGGCCTCGTCGGGCAGGCTCAATTCACGGGTACACTGCGGCTCATGCATGATACGGACTCCTTGACTCGACTGGCTGCGGACCTGGGCGACTGGGCCCGGGAACTGGGGTTTGCGCGGCTCGGCATCGCCCGGGCCGAGGTCGGGGATGCCGCCGCCCGCCTGGCCGGGTGGCTGGCCGCCGGCCGGCACGGGGAGATGGATTATATGGCGCGCCACGCCGCCTTGCGCAGCCAGCCCCAGGCGCTCTTGCCCGGCACCCTCACGGTGATTTCCGTGGCGCTCGACTACTGGCCCGAAGCCGGCCTGTCGCCTGCGCTCGCCAACCTCGCCAACCTCGCCGACCAGGAGCGGGCCTACATTTCCCGCTACGCCCTGGGGCGCGACTATCACAAGGTGATGCGTCGCCGCCTGCAAAAGTTGGCCAGCCGCATGGAAAACGCCATCGGCCCCTTCGGCTACCGGGTGTTTTGCGACTCGGCGCCGGTGCTGGAAGTGGAGTTCGCGCGCCAGGCGGGCCTCGGCTGGCGCGGTAAGCACAGCCTCCTCTTGTCGCGCCAAGGTTCCTGGCGCTTTCTCGGCGAAATCTACACCGACCTGGCCCTGCCTACGAGCGCGCCGGAACGAGACCACTGCGGCAGTTGCACCGCCTGCCTTGCCGCCTGCCCCACCCAGGCCATCATCGCCCCCTATCAGGTGGATGCCCGCCGCTGCATCTCCTACCTCACCATCGAACTGGCGGGCGCCATTCCCGAGGCGCTGCGGCCGCAGATCGGCAACCGCATCTACGGCTGCGACGACTGCCAGCTAGGTTGCCCCTGGAACCGCTTCGCCCGGCTGGGCGACCCGGAATTCGCGCCCCGCCAGGGGCTGGACCGGGCCTCCCTGGTGGACCTCTTTGCCTGGGAAGCCCGGGAGTTCGAGGACCGGCTGGCGGGCAGTCCCATCCGCCGCATCGGCCATGAACGCTGGCTGCGCAACCTCGCCGTGGCCCTGGGCAACGGCCCCGCCACCCCGGCGGCCCTGGCAGCCCTGGAACAGAGAAAAGGCCACGCCTCGCCGCTGGTGCAGGAACATGTCGCCTGGGCCCTCGCCCGGCTGGCGCCCTGATCCGCCCTGATCCGCCCTGATCCGCCCCGGAATCGGACCAGGGAATCGGGACAGGGCGGCGGCCTGCCGAAAGCGTCAGCCCGGTACAAATGGGGCTGAACGGTACAAATGGGGCTAAGATAAGCCCCCATTTACACTCTGACACCCGGGATACTCAAGTGCCCAAGCTCTGGCAGTCCATCTTCCAGCACATCGTGGCCCCGGCCCAACTGAGCCCCGGGCAACTGCTCGGGCTGCTGCTCCCGGTTGAACGCTCGCCCCACCTGCAACGCCACGCGGCCTCGGTGATCCTCGCCCGGGTCCGGCTCATCGCCGCCCTGTTTGCCGTGCTGGTACCCCTGTTTTCGGGGGTGGACCTGCTGGTTTTCGATGCCCCCGTTGCCTGGCGCATGGTCGCCCTGCGCCTGCTCTCTGCCGCCCTGTTCGTGGCCCTGGCCTGGCCCCGGGAACTCTCCACCACCCGGCCCTATCCCCAGGCCCTGCTGACCCTGCTGGCCCTGCTCCTGATTCCGCCCCTGTTCCACCTGCTCTCCGCCGACATGCTGGCGACGGCCAACGCCACGGACAAGCAGCGGCTGATAACCCAGCTCTATGGCTATCTGCCCACCATCGTCCTGGGCGGGCTGGCCATCTTTCCCCTGACCGCGCTGGAAACCATCGCCCTGGCCCTGCCCGTGATCGTCACGGGCGTGCTCACCTTTTTGCTCGGCGGCCAGAACCTCAGCCTGGAACAATATGGCGGCGCCCTCTGGTTCATGACGATGATGCTCGGGGTTTCCATGTTCTCGGGCATGAGCCAGTGTCACTACATGGCAACCCTGGTCCTGAAGGCCATGCACGACCCGCTCACCGGCGCTTACACCCGCCAGTCCGGCGAGGAGGCCCTGAGCCTGCTGTTCCGCCTCAGCACCCTGTCCGACAAGCCCCTGAGCGTAGCCTTTCTCGACCTGGATCATTTCAAGAGCATCAACGACAAGTATGGCCATGATGCCGGCGACCAGTGCCTGCGCCACCTGGCCGAGGGCGTGCGCCAGGGCCTGCGCCGCAGCGACCTGCTGATCCGCTGGGGTGGCGAGGAGTTCATCGCCGTCCTGCCCGATACCCCGGACGAGAATGTCCTGCCCCTGCTGCAAAGGCTGCGGGAGCAGCACCTGGGCCTGCGCCCCGACGGCACCCCCCTGACCGCCTCCATCGGCCTGGCCGACACTCAGGAAGACGGCATCACCGACTGGGAGACCCTGGTACAGCGGGCCGACCAGCGCATGTACGCCGCCAAGCATCAGGGCCGGGACGGGGTGGTGGGCCCGGACGGCCAGAAAATTTCCCTGACCCCCGCCGCTTGAAGACAGGAACTATCCCATGAGCTACGGCATCACCGACCTTTGCACCTTCATCCTTGGCACGATCTTCATCGTGCTGCTGCCAGGCCCCAATTCCGTCTATGTGATGACGGTGGCATCGCGCCGCGGCGTGAGCACGGGGTTCCGGGCCGCGGCCGGCATCTTGCTGGGCGACACGATCCTGATGATGCTCTCGGTGACCGGGCTGGCTTCCCTGCTCAAGACCTCGCCCCTGCTGTTCATGGGGCTCAAATATGCAGGGGCGGCCTATCTGGCCTGGCTGGGTTTGAACTTGCTGCGGGCCGCCTGGCAGACCTGGCGGGACGACTGCGCTGCAACCGGCGAGGAGAACTCCCGACTGGACGCCTCCCGCCCCTTTTGCACCGCCCTGTTGATCGACCTGACCAATCCCAAGGCGATCCTGTTCTTCGTTTCCTTCTTCATCCAGTTCGTTTCCCCGGACTACCCCCACCCTGCCCTGTCCTTCCTGATTCTGGGGGGGATCGTGCAGGTCTGCAGCGGGCTCTACCTGACCGCCCTGATCTTCGGCGGGGCGCTCCTGGCCCGCCGGATCAGGAAGGCGCGCTGGCTGACGGCCTGCACCAACGGGGCCGTGGGCAGCCTGTTCATCGGCTTCGGGGTGAAGCTGGCAGGCGCCAACCTCGGCTGACCGATCCCCGGCGATTCCCAAAGAGGGGCGGCACCAGCGCCGCTCCCTGCACCCGGCGTTCCACGGCCCGATGCGGAGGTTCGATGCAACTTCAGGAAACTCAGAGCAGGAAACTCAGAGCAGGAAACTCAGAGCGGGAAACTCAGAGCGACAGGGCCTGGATTTGTGCCCCGGCCTCGACAAAGGCCTTGTCTTCCGCATCACCGCCCAGGGCCAGACCCTCGGCGTAAATGAACGTCACATCGCTCATCCCCAGGAAGGCCAGCAAGATCTTCAGGTAAGACACCTGGGTATCTGCCGGAGTGTCCCGGTAGATGCCGCCCCGAGCCAGGGCCACATAGACCTTCTTGCCCTGGAGCAGGCCTTCGGAGCCGTTGGCGGTATAGCGGAAGGTGACCCCGGCCCGGGCGATGGCGTCGATCCATGACTTCAGCTGCACCGACACGCCGAAGTTGTACATGGGCACGCCCAGCACGATGACATCGGCCGCCTGAACCTCGGCAATCAGGGCATCATCCAGGGCCACCCGGGCGGCCTGCTCCGCCGTGCGCTGCTCGGCGGGGGTGAACAAGGCCGCCAGCGACGGGGCATCCAGGACCGGGTGCGGATCACGGGCCAGATCCCGCACTTTCAGACCAGCCTCGGGCTGCAAGACCCGCAGGCGGGCGCTGACGAGGTCGGCCAGACGGGTGGAATTGGCGCCGCTGGTGCGGGCACTGGTGTTGATCTGCAGAATGTTCATGGTGTGCTCTCCTGGTAAGGGGCAGCGATGTCGCTGCCCTGGTGCATTCTATTAGCCAATCCTGAGCAACAGAAGGGCGTAAACTGGTTACCATCGTTCCACCAACGGAACAATCGCCATGAGCCAGGACGCCCACGATCTGATCCTCTTTGCCCGCACTCTCGAAGCCGGCAGCTTTTCCAAAGCCGCCGAACTGACACGGCTGCCCAAATCCACCCTGTCGCGCCGCATTTCCGGCCTGGAAGAACGGCTGGGGGAAAAACTGCTGCTGCGCAGCACCCGCCGTCTCGCCGTCACCGAATTCGGCGAGCGCATCCTGGAACATGCCCGGCGCCTGCAAGAAGAGACCGATGCCGCCATGGCCATGGCCCAGCACCGGCAGGAAACCCCCCGGGGCAAGCTCAGGGTCGCCCTGCCGCCGGATTTCGTGGAACTGGACCTCACCCCGCTGCTGCTGCGCTTCGCCGCGGATTACCCGGAAGTGCGCCTGGATCTGGACCTGTCTCCCCGCCGGGTGGACCTGATCGCGGAACGCTTCGATCTGGCCGTGCGCATTGCCACCCAGTTGCCCGACGACGGCACCCTGGTCGCAAGGAAACTGTGTGAATTCGGTAACGGCCTCTACGCCAGCCCGGCCTATCTGGCCCGCTACGGCCCGCCCCAGCACCCGGACGAACTGGCCGGGCATGTGGGCCTGGCCCTTGTCAATGGCGTCGGTGAGGTACTGCCGTGGCGGCTGAGCCGGGAGGCAGAAAGATGGGAAGGACATCCGAAGTGCCCGCTGACCTCCAACTCGCTGGGTTTACAGCGCAACCTGGCGGCGCACGGCCTGGGCATTGTCGGCCTGGCCGACCGGCTGGCCCAGCCCTGGGTGGTCCAGGGCCGGCTGCAGCGGGTGCTGCCCGAGTGGTCCCTGCCCGGCATCACCGTCTGGAGCATCACCCCGGGCCGCCGCCTGCTGCCGGCCCGCACCCTGGCCTTCATGGAAATGTTGCGGGACAACCTGGCTCCCCCACGCGCCTGACGCGCCCTCGAGATACCAGCAGCCTTGTTCTCGAGGCCCTTTTAGCGCGGCTTGAGCGGGTACGACTTGAAGATCTGACGCACATCCCGTTCGGCCTGCTCCTGGGTGCAGAGACTGGGGTCGTCGTCATGGCCGCTGAAAAAATCGTCGGCCTGGGCGCGCATCACCATCTGGATCGCGGCATCGTCTTCCATGGTGTAGATCTCGGTGAGCAGCGTGCTCACTTCATCCAGGTACTGCTCGTAGGTCATGGGTCTGGCCATGGGCGCACTCTCGCTTTCTTCATCGGCGGCGCGGATGATAGCGACAGCCCGGCAGGGCCGCAACAGCCGCAGGCTTCTGGTGCTGGCTTCTGGTGCTGGCTTCTGGTGCTGGCACATCAGGCCACGACAAACCCGGAGCCTGAATCGGTGGACAGGGCCTCGCTACGCCGGTAGGGCAGTTCCCAACCGGCAGCCTGATCCTCCAGCGCGCGGATGCTGATGATCGGCGCCTGAGAGGTGACGTTGCCAAAAATGGTGGCAAAGGACACGTCTGCCGCATCCCGGCCTGTGCCGATGCGGATGAAGCCCATGGGAATGGCGGTGCCCGAAGGATCAAAGAGATACCAGCGCTGATCCAGGAAAACCTCCACGCAGGCATGAAAATCCGTGGGCCCCAGGGCCGGGTCGGCGCCATAGTCGATCCCCGTGACGAAGCGGGCGGGAATGCTCAGGGCCCGGCACAGGGCAATCATCAGATGGGCAAAATCCCGGCATACCCCGACCCGGTCGATCAGGGTATCCAGAGCCCAGGTGTTGGAGTTGCTGCTGTTGCCCTGGAAACGCACCTGGCGCTGCACCCATTCCTGAATCGCCATGACCCGCCCGTATCCCCGGGGCAGGCCGCCGAACTCGGCCATCACCAGCCTCCCCAGCCGGTCCGAGGGACAGTAGCGGCTGGGATAGAGATAGGGCAGCACCTCCGGCGGCAGGCACGCCACCGGCACTTCCGCCAGCAGCTCCGGGGCCGCCAGGAAATGCACCAGCTCCAGGCTGGCCCGATAGCCCAGATGCAGATGCCCCGGCGGCGCCGCCAGACGCAGGAAACGGGCCTGGGTCAGGGCATCGGTGTGACTTGCGGTGGGCATTGCCGGAAAAACTCCCAGGCGCTCATCGAGGAGATGCTGGCTGGCGGTACGGGCCGCCTGGAAATTGAAGATGAAATCGGCACCGTAACCATCCACGTCGTAGTGGAGGTCGATGCTCAGTTCGATACGGACCATGGCCATCGGTCTCCGCAACAAGTAGGCAGGAAGCCAGCTCGACAGCACCGGCAAGAAGAGGTCGGGGCAGCAGGCCCCGTCCCCATCTTACGCCCTGTCCGAGCAAAAGCGGGTGATATGTTGGCCTGACATGTTGGCCTGACTGCCGGAGCAGATCGCCCCCTACACCCGGGCCGGCAGGTTGTCCGGGCGCGTTTCGCCTTCATCATCCCGGGCGAGGCTAACGGCCGGCCCCATGATTTCCTGGTGATCCGGCCTGGGCGTGGCCCCAGGGACAAAGCCCCCCGCTAGACCGTATAGTTGTGGTTTTACCTGGAAGGATGCGCCCATGGACTCGCCGAAGAAGACCACGACACCTCATCTGACGGTTGCCCGAACCGCCGCGCCCCGCCGCACCAAGTCAGGAGACATCACCCCCGCCACGACCCAGGCGGGTATCGCCCATTTTGAAGTGGAGCAGGCCGTGGCCGCCGCCCAGACCGCCAAGGCCGTGGCCGTCGCCGACATTCTCCAGTCCGCCGCCAAGGGCGATATCCAGTCCGTCGCCAGCACCCTGGAAGCAATCATGGCCGGAGCCTCCCCCGATGACGCGGCGGTGCTGCGCGAAGCCTTGATGAAGGGAGAGGAGGTGGCCAGCAAGCTGCCGGTACGCCCCGACGACGAGCTCTCCGACGACTGGCGCACGGGCGGCTATCCCTACAAGAACCTGATGTCCCGCAAAAATTACGAGAAGCAGAAATACCAGCTGCAGGTGGAACTCCTGAAGCTCCAGGCCTGGGTCAAGGAAACCGGCCAGAAGGTGGTGATCGTCTTCGAGGGCCGGGACGCGGCGGGCAAGGGCGGCACCATCAAGCGCTTCATGGAACACCTCAACCCGCGCGGCGCCACCGTGGTGGCCCTGGAAAAACCTTCGGAAGTGGAACGCGGCCAGTGGTACTTCCAGCGTTACATCCAGCACCTGCCTTCCGCCGGCGAGATCGTGCTGTTCGACCGCTCCTGGTACAACCGGGCCGGGGTGGAACGGGTGATGGGCTTTTGCACGCCCGATGAGTACGCCGAATTCATGCGCCAGACGCCGGAATTCGAGCGCAATCTGGTCAGGAGTGGCGTACATCTGATCAAGTTCTGGTTCTCCGTCAGCCGGGGCGAGCAGCGCCGCCGTTTCAATGAGCGGGAAAACCACCCCCTGAAGCAGTGGAAGCTTTCCCCCATCGATCTCGCCTCCCTCGACAAGTGGGACGACTACACCAAGGCCAAGGAGGCCATGTTCTTCTACACGGATACGGCCGACTCGCCCTGGACGGTGGTCAAGTCCGACTGCAAGAAGCGGGCGCGCCTCAATGCCATGCGCTACGTGCTACACAAGCTGCCCTACACCAACAAGGACCTGGAGCGCATCGGCCCCCTGGACCCCCTGCTGGTGGGCCGTGCCAACGTGGTTTATGAGCTAGGCGAGAAGGAAGGGGCCGCCCTCCTGTGAGCCCTCCTCAGGTAAACCCCGGAGGTGCCCTGCCCCCCGCCATTTTGCTCATGGGCCCCACCGCCAGCGGCAAGACTGCCCTCGCCCTGGAACTGGCGCGGCGCTTCCCGGTGGAATTGATCAGCGTCGATTCCGCCCTGGTGTTCAAGGACATGGACATCGGCACGGCCAAGCCGGACAAGGAAACGCTGGCCGCCTTCCCGCACCGGCTGGTGGACCTGATCAGCCCCGAGGAAGCCTATTCCGCCGCCCGCTTTCGCAAGGAAGCCCTGGCCGCCATGGCCGAGATCCGCGCCGCCGGCAAGGTGCCCCTCCTGGTCGGCGGCACCCTGCTCTATTTCAAGGCCCTGCTCGAAGGTCTGGCGGATTTGCCCCAGGCCGATCCGGCAATCCGCGCCCAGCTCGATGCGGAAGCGGCCGCAAAGGGCTGGCCCGCCCTGCATGCCGAACTCGCCCGGCTCGACCCCGAAACCGCGGCCCGGCTCCATCCCACCGATGCCCAGCGGCTACAGCGCGCCCTGGAAATCTGCCGGCTCACGGGCCGCCCCATGAGCGAACTGCTGGCCGCCGGCCAGGACGGCGCGCCGCCCTACCGCTTTCTTTCCCTTTCCCTCTTGCCCTCCGAACGCAGCGTGCTGCATGAACGCATCGCCCGCCGTTTCCAGGAAATGCTGCTGGGCGGGCTGGTGGAAGAAGTGGAAAGGCTGCGCCGCCGTTATGACCTAAAGCCGGAACTCCCTTCCATGCGCTGTGTCGGTTACCGCCAGGTGTGGGAATGGATGGAGGGCCGCTATTCCCGCCAGGAACTCACGAACCGGGGCATCTTCGCCACCCGGCAACTCGCCAAGCGCCAGATCACCTGGCTCACCAACAGCATTCCCGGCGAAATTTTCGACTGTCTCGCCGCCAACCTGAATGAACGGGTCACCCGGCGGGTGGACGATTTCCTCGACTGAAGGGCACATCGAAAACCTCGCTTTGAGAAAAACCAACCTTGATGAATCCGTTACTTAACGAACTGAAACGGGTGAAAATCCGGTTTTTCGAGGCGCCCTGAAGCCCCGGACGGCGAGCGCGACCCACCACCTCGCCGACGGTCTGGACGGCTTCGGGGCTGCCCGGGCTGCCTGGCACGAGTGGGGCGATGCCGCCTGCTACCGGCCCATGCCCCACGGTCGGCTCGGCCGGCCCGGCGCCAAACTCAGGCGCCCCGCCCGACCCGGGGCTGGCGCCGCCAGCAGGCCGGTAGATGGACTTGCGCCGGCAATTCCCGGGGGCGATAAATTTCCCGGGCCTGGCGCTGCATTTCCCGCTCCAGGTGCGCGACACCGATCATGCGATCAAACCAGCCTTGCAATTGCTGCATCATGATTCCACCTCCAGCGACGTTGGTTACTGTATAAATCCACAGGTGAAATATACAGCACTTCTACTGGATGCGCATCGCGCTTTGCAGTCGGCTCTTTGCCGTCATTTGCCCCGCTGCGACTTCACAGTTCGGAGATCACCACCGCTTCGGGCAGGCGGGACTTGGGCAGCTTGGCGTTGAAATCCGTCTCGGAACGATAGCCCAGGGCCACCACCACCAGGCTGGTCAGATTGCGGGCTTCCAGACCCAGTTCCTGATCCAGCAGGGCGCTGTCGAAACCTTCCATGGTGCAGGCATCGATTTCCAGGCAGGCCGCCCCCAACAGCAGGGTGCCCAGGGCCAGGTAGACCTGCTTGGCGATCCAGATGCCCTCGTCCTTGAGTTCATTCCGGTGCAGATTCACGTAGAACCGCCGGGTTTGGTCCTGGGTCGCCATGGCTTCGGGATTGGCAAAACGGCCATCCCGGTTTTCCTGTTCGATCACGGCCTGCAGATGCGCGTCGTCCAGCGTGCGTTTGCCGCACAGCACCACCACGTGGGAGGCATTCAGGACCTTGGCTTCGTTGTAGGCAAAGCCGCCGTGCATGGCCTTGGCGACCCGGGCCTTGCCGGCTTCGGAACCCGCCAGGATGAAATGCCAGGGCTGGGAATTGACCGATGCCGGCGCATTCTGCAGCAGGGTGCGCAACTGGGCAAGCTGGGCCTCGGGAATGCGCTTGCCGGCCGCGAAGGCCTTGGTGGAATAACGGGTCTGGGCGATTTTGGCGATATTCATGAGTCGTCCTTGCATGAGGGTCAGGGTTGAACGGGGTAGCCGGAATCCCAAGTATGCCAGTCATCCGCCCCGCTACGCCACCTCCCCTTCTTGACATCGAACTGACGCAAGCGACCATTTTCTGCCGTGACCTTTGCAGCCCCGGGTTTGCAGCCCCAGGTTTGAGTCCCAAGCCTTGAGTCCCCCAGGTCGCGCCCGATCCGGTCAGATCGCCGCTCAAATCGTTACCGGCGGCGGGCGGCGGCGGGCATCAGGTGGGGCATCAGGTGGGGCATCAGGTGGGGCATCAGGTGGGGCATC
>JANLJE010000033.1 GCA_029255645.1 Comamonadaceae bacterium
CGGCCACCAGGAAATCCCCCTTGCCCAGGCGGGCATTGGCCCCAGCCGCATTCAGGCGGCCACCGATGACGAAGGTGGGATCGAGTCCGCCTTCGGCAAGGATGCTCGCCACCAGGCTGGTGGTGGTGGTCTTGCCGTGGGTGCCGGCAATGGCGATGCCCTGCTTGAGGCGCATCAGCTCGGCCAGCATCTGGGCCCGGGGCACCACGGGGACATCGGCCAGGCGAGCTGCCACCACTTCCGGGTTGTCCGCCTTGACGGCGGTGGACACCACCACGGCATTGGCGCCCGCGATGTGGTCGGCCGCATGACCGATGGCGACCCGGATACCCAGACTGGCCAGGCGCTGGGTGGTGGAAGTGGTGGCCAGGTCGGAACCGGACACGGTGTAGCCCAGGTTGGCCAGCACCTCGGCGATGCCGCTCATGCCGGAACCGCCGATGCCGACGAAATGGATATGTTTGACCTTGTGTTTCACTTGGCAATCTCTTTGCAAACTTGAGCCACGTCACGGGCGGCATCAGGGCGGGCCAGGGCCCGGGCCTTCCCGGCCATCTCCTGCAACTGGCTGCGGCTGTAATTGCCGATCAGGGCGACCGATTCCGGCGTCAAGTCGGCCTGCGGCAACAAGAAGGCGCCGCCGGCCAGGGTGAGGAAGCGGGCGTTGCTGGTCTGGTGGTCATCCACCGCATGGGGATAGGGCACCAGAATCGCCGGCACCCCTACCGCCGCCAGTTCGGCCACGGTCAAGGCGCCGGAACGGCAGATCACCAGATCGGCCCAGGCATAGGCCCCGGCCATGTCGTCGATGAAGCTGACGCAGTGGGCCTGGACCCCGGCCTCGGCATAGTGGCGCTCCAAGGCCGCCAGGTGCTTCTCGCCGGACTGGTGCACCACCTTCGGGCGCAGGGCCGGCTCCATCAGGGCGAGCCCCTTGGGAATGATCTCGTTGAGCACCTGGGCGCCGAGGCTGCCTCCCACCACCAGCAGGTTGAGGGGGCCGTCCCGCCCGGCCAGGCGTTCGGCGGGGGGCGCGACCCGGATGATTTCCTCGCGCACCGGATTGCCCACCCAGATGCCTTTCTTCAGGACTTCCGGAAAGCCGGTCAGCACCCGGTCCGCCACCCTGGCCAGCACCCGGTTTGCCAGCCCCGGCACGGAATTCTGTTCGTGGATCACCAGGGGAATGCCCAGCAGCTTCGCCATCATGCCGCCCGGGAAGGCCACATAACCGCCCATGCCCAGCACCACATCGGGCCGCACCCGGCGTAACCCGGCCAGGGCCTGGCCAAAGCCCTTGAGCAGATTGATGGGCAACATGAGCTTTCGGGCCAGCCCCTTGCCACGCAGGGCGTCAAAACGCACATACACCATCTCGAAGCCATGCTGGGGCACGAGGCGCGCCTCCATGCTGCCCGGCTTGCCCAGCCACAGCACCTTCCAGCCCTCGTCGCGCAGCTGCTGGGCCACGGCCAGGGCCGGAAAGATATGGCCACCGGTGCCGCCGGCCATGATCAGGATGGATTTGCGGGAATGGCGGCTCACAGCTTGCCTCCGCGCATCAATTGCCGGTTTTCCCAATCCACCCGGAGCAAGATGGCCAGCGCGACGCAGTTTGCGACGATGCCCGAGCCGCCGAAACTCATGAGCGGCAAGGTCAGGCCCTTGGTCGGCAAGAGCCCCATGTTGACGCCCATGTTGATGAAACTCTGGAGCCCGATCCAGGTGCCGATGCCCATGGCCACCAGGGCCGGATACAGGCGCTCCAGCTGCACACACTGGCGCCCCACGGCAAAGGCGCGGTGCACCAGGAGGGCGAACAAGCTCACCACCACCAGCACGCCGACAAAGCCCAGCTCCTCGGCGATCACGGCCAGCAGGAAGTCGGTGTGGGCCTCGGGCAGATAGAACAGTTTTTCGACGCTGGCCCCCAGCCCGACGCCGGAGAACTCGCCCCGGCCAAAGGCGATCAAGGCATGCGAGAGCTGATAGCCCTTGCCATAGGCGTCCGACCAGGGGTCCATGAAACCGAACAGCCGGTCGCGCCGGTAGGGGGAAACGATGATCAGGATGGCAAAAGCGGCCAGCAGGAAGACGAACAGGAAGGCGAACAGGCGGGCCTTCATGCCGCCCAGGAACAAGATGCCGACGGCGACGGCGATGATGACCACGAAGGCGCCGAAGTCCGGCTCTTTCAAGAGCAGCCCGCCGACCAGGGCCATGGCGGCGGCCATGGGCAGAAAGGCCTGCTTCAGGTCGTGCATGACTTCCATCTTGCGCACCGTGTAATCGGCGGTGTAGAGCACGGCAAACAGCTTCACCAGTTCCGAGGGTTGCAAATTCACCACCCCCAGCGGCAGCCAGCGCCGGGCGCCATTCACTTCCCTGCCGATGCCGGGGATGAGCACGATGGCCAGGAGCAGCACGCCCACCAAAAAGAGCCAGGGCGATGCTTTTTGCCATGTGCTCAGGGGCACCTGGAAGGCCATGGCCGCAGCGATCAGGCCGATGCCGAGGAAAACCCCGTGGCGCACGAGAAAGTAGGCCGGCTGGTTGCCGAAGGCCCGGTTACCCTCGGCAAAGGCGATCGAGGCGGAATACACCATCACCAGGCCCAGCATCAGCAGCAGGAGGCCGCTCCAGAGCAGGGCCGGGTCGATCTCGGCGATCTGGCGGCGGGGCGAATCGAGGGCTTCGACGATCATGCCCCACCCTCCAGTTTGTGCACCGCCGCCACGAAAGCTTCGGCGCGGTGCGCGTAATTACGATACATGTCGAGACTGGCGCAGGCCGGCGAAAGCAGCACGCAATCCCCGGGCCGGGCCTGGGCCGCCAGCCAGGTCACGGCGCCTTCCATGTCGGCAAAGCGCTGCATCGGCAGGCCGCAAGCGGCGATGGCGGATTCGATGGCGGGGGCATCCCGGCCGATCAGGGCGACGGCCCGGCCATGCCGTTCCAGGGCCGGCTCGAGCGGCGAGAAATCCTGGCCCTTGCCTTCGCCACCGAGGATGATGGCGACCGGCCGGCCCATGCCGGCGAGGGCGGCCAGGGTGGCGCCGACATTGGTGCCCTTGGAATCATCGACATAGCGCACGCCGCCGATCTCGGCCACCGGCGTGACCCGGTGCGCCAGGCCCTTGAAGGTCTTCAAGGCGGGCAACACCCGCTCGGCCTCGACGCCGATGGCGGCGCAAAGCGCCAGGGCGGCCATGGCATTGGCTGCGTTGTGCAGACCCGCGATGGGCAGTTCGTCAAGACCAAGGAGGCGTTTTTCGCCCAGGTAGAGGGCGTTGTCCTTGAGGCCGTAATGGCCGGGCCGGGGCGGCGGATTGAGGCCGAAGGTCACGAGGCCGGCGCCGCAGCCGCCCAGGGAGAGACTCCAGTCGTCATCGCGGTTCAGCACCCGCACCGGCCTGCCCTGGAAGATGCGGGCCTTGGCGGCGGCATAGTCGGCCAAGCCGTGGTAGCGGTCGAGATGATCCTCGCTCAGATTCAGCATGGCGGCGGCGTCCGCATCGAGGTGATACGTGGTTTCGAGCTGAAAGCTGGAGAGTTCCAGCACCCAGGCGGCCGGCAGCTTGCCTTCGTCCAGGGCGGCCATCAGGGCATCGAGCAGCGCCGGGGAGATGTTGCCGCAGGCCACGGCGGGCACCCCCGCGCCGTTCAGGAGATGGGCGGTGAGCGCCGTGGTGGTGGTCTTGCCGTTACTGCCGGTGATGGCGAGGAGCCTGGCATCGGGCTGGTAGCGGGCGAGGCCCGCGACGAACAGCTCCACTTCGGAGAGCACCGGCACGGTGGCGGCGGCGATTTCCGGGGTGGTCTTGGGCACGCCGGGCGAAAGGGCGATGGCATCGATGCCGGCAAAGCTTTCCGCCCGGAAGGGGCCAGTCAGCAGTTTTGCGTCGGGCACGGCCGCGGCGAGGTCCTGCCGCTTGGGCGGATCGAGGCGGCTATCGGCGACACGCACCCGGGCGCCCTGGCGATCGAGCCATCTGGCCATCGCCAGGCCCGATTCGCCGAGCCCGATCACGAGGAAGGTTCTGCCCTTTGGTTCCATATTCTTTAGCGCAACTTCAGGGTGGAAAGGCCGATCAGCACCAGGATGATGGTGATGATCCAAAAGCGCACGACGACCTGGGTTTCCTTCCAGCCGGTCTGCTCGAAATGGTGGTGCAAGGGCGCCATGCGCAGGATGCGCCGGCCCTGGCCGAAGCGCTTCCTGGTGTATTTGAACCAGCCCACCTGCAGCATCACCGACAGGGTTTCCACGACGAACACCCCGCCCATGATGAACAGCACGATTTCCTGGCGCACGATCACGGCGACGCAGCCCAGGGCGGCGCCCAGGGCGAGGGCGCCGACATCCCCCATGAACACTTCCGCCGGGTAGGCGTTGAACCAGAGAAAGCCGAGCCCGGCCCCGGCGATGGCGCCGAGCAGGATGCAAAGCTCCCCCGCCCCGGGCACATAGGGCACGAACAGGTACTTGGCATAGACGGCGTTGCCGGCCACATAGGCAAAGATGGCAAAGGCCGAAGCCACCATCACGGTCGGCATGATCGCCAGGCCATCGAGGCCGTCGGTGAGGTTGACCGCGTTGGAGGTGCCGACGATGACGAAATAGGTGAGCACCACGAAGCCCCAGATGCCCAGGGGCAGGGCGACACTCTTGAAGAAGGGCACGATCAGTTCGGTCTGGGCCGGCACCTGGGCCGAGAAGGCGATGAACAGGGCCGCCCCCAGCCCGAGGAGCGACTGCCAGAAGAACTTCCAGCGCGAGGACAGGCCGTTCGGGTCGCGGTACACCACCTTCTTCCAGTCGTCATACCAGCCGATGATGCCGAACCCCAGGGTGACGACCAGCACCGTCCACACATACTTGTTGGTCAGGTCGCCCCAGAGCAAGGTGGTGATGCCGATGGCGATCAGGATCAACACCCCGCCCATGGTCGGGGTGCCGGACTTGCAAAGATGGGTCTGCGGCCCATCCGTGCGCACCGCCTGGCCGATCTTCTTGGCCGCCAGCCAGCGGATCACCGCCGGCCCCATGATCAGGGAAAAGAACAGCGCGGTCATGGCGGCCAGCATGGTGCGCAGGGTGATGTAGTTGAAGACGTTGAAGGTCCGGATGTCCTGGGCCAGCCACTGGGTCAGCAAGAGCAGCATCAGTCGGTCTCCTTTGCCGTTTCGGGGGGGGCCAACAGCGCCTGCACGATGCGTTCCATCTTCATGAAGCGGGAGCCCTTCACCAGCACCGTGGTGCCGCCCTCCAGTTCCGGCAGGAGGGCCTGCACCAGGGCTTCCACTGTCTTGAAGTGGCGCGCGCCCTCGCCGAAGTTGCGCACCGCCTGCTGACTAGCCTCGCCCAGGGCATAGAGCCGGTCGATGCCCTGGCTCTTGGCGTAACCGCCGATTTCATCGTGATACTGGGCGCAGGCCTCGCCGATTTCGCCCATGTCGCCCAGCACCAGGATCTGCCGCCCCACGGTGGAGGCCAGCACGTCGATGCCGGCCCGAACGGAATCGGGGTTGGCATTGTAGGTGTCGTCGAGCAGCATGGCGCCGCGGATTCCGGCCCGGCGTTGCAGGCGCCCCTTGACGCCGGCAAAGTTGGCCAGCCCCGTCGCCACCGTATCCAGGTCCAGGCCAGCGGCCAGGGCCACGGCAGCGGCGGCCAGCGCATTGCGGGCATTGTGGCGGCCCGCAGCCTGCAGTTCGATGCTGCGGCTACCGTCGCGGGTTTCCAGCCTCAAGCGGGTATCCAGGCCATGCAGCTGCACCCGGCCGGCAACATCGGCCGCCTGATCCAGGCCAAAACCCAGGACCGGACGACCACGGTTGAGATTGCGCCAAAGGTCGGCATAGGCATCGTCGCAGTTGATGACGGCCACCCCATCCTGGCCCAGTCCTTCGTAGATGGAGGCCTTCTCCCGAGCCACGCCATCCAGGCAGCCCATGCCCTCCAGGTGGGCGCGCTGGGCATTGGTCACCACCGCCACCGTGGGCTGGGCGATGCGGGTCAGGTAGGCGATTTCGCCCGGGCTGTTCATGCCCATTTCCACCACGGCGGCCCGGTGTCCGGGCTCCAGCCCGAGAAGGGTCAGTGGCAGGCCGATGTCATTATTGAGGTTGCCCTGGGTGACCAGCACCTGTTCCCCATAAGCCACCCGGAAGATGGCGGCGATCATTTCCTTGGTCGTGGTCTTGCCATTGGAACCGGTCACCGCCACCAGGGGAATGTCGAAACGCTGGCGCCAGGCCGAGGCCATGCGCCCCAGGGCGAGCCGGGTGTCGTCCACGACGATGGCGGGCACGCCGGCGGGCAGCCCCTCCTCCCGGGCCACCAGCAGGGCGGCCGCGCCTTGCTGCACGGCCATCTGCAGATAGTCGTGGGCGTCGAAACGCTCTCCCTTCAGGGCCACGAACAACTGGCCGCTACAGTCCTTGCGGCTGTCGGTACTGACGCCATGAAGAGTCAGATCGGCGCCGATCAGGCGCCCTTCCAGCGCTGCGGCAATTTCGCTCAGAGTCCAGCGCATTTACGCCACCTTCCTGTTTTCGTTACGGGCCGCCAGGGCCCGCCGGGCTTGTTCTCCATCCGCAAAGGGATGGCGCACCCCGGCAATTTCCTGGTAGGGCTCGTGGCCCTTGCCAGCAATCAGGATCACGTCCTGCGCTCCGGCGCCGCGCACCACCCCGGCGATGGCCCGGCCCCGGTCGGCCTCGACCCGGGCGCCCGGGGCGCCTTGGCGGATGGCATCGATGATGTCCATGGGGTTTTCGCTGCGCGGATTGTCGCTGCTGATCCAGGCTTCATCGGCCAGGGCCGCGGCCACCTCGCCCATCAGCGGGCGCTTGCCCGGGTCCCGGTCGCCACCACAGCCAAAGAGGCACAGCAGCCGTCCGCCCCGAGCCGTGGCCAGCGGCCGTAGCGCCGCCAGGGCATTGGCCAGGGCATCCGGGGTATGGGCGTAATCCACCAGCACCAGCGGCTCCCCCGTGCCGCCGTAACGCTCCATGCGTCCAGGGGGCGGGGTCAGGCGGGCCAGACGCTCCGCCGTGGCCCGCGGCTCCAGCCCCCGGTCCAGCAACACCGCGGCGACGGCCAGCAGATTGGCAATGTTGTAGGCCCCCACCAGCGCGGTTTCCACCGCGGCATTCCCCCACGGGGTCTGCAATTCGAAGGCCTGGCCGCTCGCCGTCGCCACGAGCCGGGCGGCGCGCAGCACGGCCGGCAGGTCGCGGCGCCCTTCCAGGCTGTAGCCGATCACCCGGTCCGCCGTACTGGTGCGCGCCAGCTGCTGCCCCAGGGCATCGTCCAGATTGATCACCGCCAGGCGCAAACCGGGCCAGCGGAACAGCTTTGCCTTGGCGGCGCCATAGGCTTCCAGGGTGCCGTGGTAGTCGAGGTGATCGCGGGTCAGATTGCTGAAGAGGGCCGTATCGACCCGGCAACCGTTGATGCGGCCCTCTTCGATGCCGATGGAACTGACCTCCAGGGCGCAGGCTTTGGCCCCCTGCTCCCCCTGTCCGGCGAGGAGCCGGGCGAGAGTGGTCGCTTCCGGAGTGGTGAAACCGGTTGGCTCCAGTTGCCCGGGGAAACCCGCCCCCAAGGTGCCAATGCTCGAACAGGGCTCCGGATAGACCTGGGCCAGCCACTGGCTGATGGTGGTCTTGCCGTTGGTGCCGGTGACCGCCAACAGGGCCACGGATTCACTCGGCCGGCCCGCCAGTTCATGAGCCAGGGGGCCCGCCAGCGCACGCAGGCCGGGTACTTCCAGATGAGGCACCTGCCAGTCCGGATTCCAGGCGAAACCGCCGCCGGGCTCCCAGCACACGGCCGCCGCACCGGCGGCCAGGGCTTCGGCGATGTACTGCCGTCCATCCGCCCCATGACCGGGATAGGCCAGGAACAGTTCGCCCGGACGTACCTGACGGCTGTCATCCATCGCGCCCGTCAGGCCAGCGGACGACAGTCCCAGTTGCGCCAGCAGCAGGCTCGCCCCGGTCATACCACTCCCTCCTTCTTGCCGTCCGTCACCTGCTGCACCGGGGCGTCGGGTGCAATCCCCATGGTGCGCAGGGCGCCCGCTGTAATCTGGGAAAACACCGGACCTGCCACGCTGCCGCCAAAATACTTGCCGGACGAGGGTTCATCCACCATCACCGCGACGATGAAGCGCGGTTCCGACATGGGCGCAATGCCCACAAAGGAAGCCACGTAGCGGTGGGCGTAGAACCCGCCTTCCAGCTTGTGGGCCGTGCCGGTCTTACCGCCCACCCGGTAGCCGGGCACCTGGGCCTGAGGCGCCGTGCCGCCGGGGCCGACGACCATTTCCAGCATGGTGCGGACTTCCCGCACCGTCTGCGGCGAAAACACCTGCACTCCCCGGGGCGGCGGCTGTTCCAGCTTCTGCAAGGAAAGGGGCAGCAGGTCCCCGTCCCGGGCGAACACCAGATAGGCCCGGGCGAGCTGGATCAGACTGACGGAGATGCCGTGGCCGTAGGCCATGGTGGCCTGCTCGATCGGACGCCAGTGCTTCCAGGGCCGCAGGCGGCCGCCCACCTCACCGGGAAAACCCAGGGCCGGCGGGGTGCCAAAGCCCAGGGTATCGAACATCTCCCACATTTCCTTGGGCGCGAAGGTGGACGCAATCTTCACCGCGCCGACGTTGGAGGATTTCTGGATCACCTGGGCCACGGTCAGGGCACCATGGGGGTGAGAATCGGAAATCGTGGCCCCGCCAATGGTGATGTGCCCCGGGGCACAGTCGATGATGGAGTCGAAACGGAACTTGCCCTTTTCCAGGGCCAGGGCCACCGTGAAAGGCTTCATGGTGGAGCCCGGCTCGAAGCTATCGGTGACGGCGCGGTTGCGCAGCTGCGGCCCGGTGAGCCGGGCCCGGTTGTTGGGGTTGTAGGAAGGCCAGTTGGCCAGGGCCAGGATTTCCCCGGTTTTCGCATCGATCACCACCGCCCCGCCCGCCTTGGCCTGATTGTCCTGCACCGCCTGTTTGACCGCCGAAAAGGCCAGGTACTGGATCTTGGAATCCAGGGCCAGGCGGATGTCCTTGCCATCTTGCGGCGGCCGCATGCTGCCCACATCCTCGACGATCTGGCCGCGCCGGTCGCGAATGACGCTGCGACTGCCGGGGTGCCCCATCAGCGCCGGCTGATAGGCCAGTTCCACGCCCTCCAGGCCGCGATCATCGACCCCGGTAAACCCGACGATATGCGCCACCATCTCGCCCGCCGGGTAATAGCGGCGAAATTCCTTGCTTTGGTGCACGCCCGGCAACTTCAGGGCCGCGATCCGATCCGCCGTTTCGGGCGGCACCTGACGCTGCAGATAGACAAAATTCTTGTCGCTCGCCAGGTGCCGCTGCAATTCCTTCACATCCATGTCCAGCAGGCCCGCCAGACTCCTGACCTGGAGCGGCTCCAGCTTGCCGGCATCGACCGGAATGGCCCAGACCGACTTCATGGGCGTGCTGATGGCGAGCAGATCGCCATTGCGGTCGAGAATCTTGCCCCGCGAGGCAGACACTTCCAGATCGCGCAGGTAGCGGGATTCACCCTGGCCCTGCAAAAACTCGTTATTCACCACCTGCAGATAGAAAGCCCGCCCCAGCAAGGCCGCGAACAGGCCCAGAAACACCAGGCCGGCCAGGCGCGAGCGCCAGCCCGGCAACGCCAGTTGCAGCAAGGGGCTCTCGCTGAAGCGATGCGCCCGGGAAGTATGGCGGCGACGCACGGCCATCAGCGCCCTCCGCCTGGCAAATACACCGG
This sequence comes from Comamonadaceae bacterium, assembly GCA_029255645.1. Classification (GTDB taxonomy): domain Bacteria; phylum Pseudomonadota; class Gammaproteobacteria; order Burkholderiales; family Rhodocyclaceae; genus Azovibrio. The sequence goes on from JANLJE010000033.1 coordinate 9,790, forward strand.
CGAGACACGCGCCGGCACCACCATCTTCAGCCGTTCCCGGGCGATTTTCTCGATGCGCGAATGGGTCGCCCAGGTGGATAGTTCCAGTTGCAACTGGTCATACTCGACATCCAGTTGCCGGGCGCGCTCCTGCTCGGCCTCGAGGGCCTGAAAGAGCTTGCGCGCCTTGTGCTGGGAAGTCACCGTCCCCAGCGCGCACATCACCGCCACCAGTAACAGGATCATATTGAAACGCAACATCAGAGTTTTTCCGCCGTACGCATCACGGCACTACGGGCCCGTGGATTGGCCATCACTTCTTCTGTCGATGGCTTGCAAGCCTTGCCCAGCAAACGCAGCGTGGGCCTGGGCAACTGGTCGGCGCGCAAGGGCAGGTCTTTGGGCAGGGCATCGGCCGGCATCGCAGCCTTGCGCATGAACTGCTTGACGATCCGGTCTTCCAGGGAATGAAAGGAAATCACCACCAGCCGCCCGCCCGGGCGCAGCAACTCCAGCGCCTGCGGCAGGGCTAGCGCGAGCTCGCCGAGCTCCTGATTGACGTGAATCCGTAGAGCTTGAAAGCTGCGCGTCGCCGGATCCTGACCGAGCTCGCGGGTCCGCACGGTTTCGCGTACGAGCGTGGCGAATTGACCTGTGGTTGTAATAGGCCGCTCGGCCCGAGTAGCCACAATCTTCTTTGCAATCTGGAAAGCAAACCGTTCTTCGCCATAATTTCTGATGACCTCCGTGATGTCTCTTATTTCGGCCCGCGCCAGCCACTCCGCCGCCGTCTCGCCGCAGGAGGTATCCATGCGCATGTCGAGGGGTGCGTCGTGGCGGAAGCTGAAACCCCTCCCACCTTCGTCCAGCTGGGGACTGGAAACCCCCAGGTCGAACAAGATGCCATCAAAGCCGGAAAAACCGGCCTCCTCCGCCCCTTCCGACAACTCGGAAAAAGGACGGTGCAACAACGTGAAACGGGAATCGACCAGGGCGCGCCCGGCCTCGATGGCCACCGGGTCCCGGTCCAGGGCCAGCAAATGCCCGGCCTCGCCCAACTGCGCCAGAATGGCCCGGCTGTGGCCGCCGCGGCCGAAGGTGGCATCCATGTAAGCCCCCCCGGGTTGCACCGCCAGCGCTTCCACCGCCTCCTGCAGCAGCACCGTGACATGGGCGCCGCCAGCCTTCACAGGGAAATATCCTCGAAACCCGGGGGCGGCTCGTCGCTTTGCAGCGCCTCGAAAGCCAGTTCGTTCTGGCGCCGCCAACCGGCATCGCTCCAGATTTCGAAATGACTTCCCATGCCCACCATCCAGATCGTTTTTTCAAGTTGAGCGTGCTCCCGAAGCTCGGGAGCCACCAGCATCCGTCCGGCCGAATCCATGGATTCGGTCCGGGCATTCCCCACCAGCACCCGCTTCAGGCTCTGGGCCCGGGCATCGAAGCTGGGGGCTTTCAGAATCTTGTCGCGAATCGGCTCCCAGGCCGACAGGGGATAAAGCAGCAGACAACGCTGGGGATGAGCAGTCAGCACCAGGGAGCCTTCGGCCGCGGAGACGAGCGCGTCCCGGTGGCGCGCCGGAATGGCAAGCCGCCCTTTCGCATCCAGACTCAGCGAAACCGCTCCTTCAAACATGGCCCCAAACCCCCCGTTCACCCACTTTACACCACTTCTTCCCACTTTACGGCACAGCCTCACCCCCGTCAACCGCAAGAATCCCGGTTTTTTTAGCCAAGACAAGGACTTAGCCGCGCTTTCAAATAAAATCGCGGATGAAAATAATCAACCAAATCAATGCATGGGAAGGGGAACTGAAAGTGCTTTATCAGGAGTGTCGCCGGGTGGGGAAACCCCTCGGCCATTCATGACGCCTGAAAATCCGGAAGGGGGCGCACAGGGCGCGGGGAAGGGGAACGGAAAGGCCGGTCAGATCAAATGCAAGCAATGTTCATTGCGTTCTTGTCGCGCATGCACGATCGGGGCGAGCGCCCGGAAATGAAGGGGGAGTTGGCCGATAAGCCGGGTTCTGTGAAGGACTTGCGTCCTTTGGCAGCCATTCCTCTAGGCCCGGCATTGCTGCGGGGCTCAAGCAACCTACCCGGAAGCAGCGCGGGCCACGCCTGATGCTTCCCTATTTGGTCTTGCTCCGGATGGGGTTTACCTTGCCAGTCCTGTCACCAGTCCTGCGGTGGGCTCTTACCCCGCCGTTTCACCCTTGCCTGATCCCCAGGCTCACGCGCTGGGGCCATCGGCGGTCTATTCTCTGTTGCACTTTCCGTCGCCTTGGGTCTTGCGACTTATAGCGCCCGGCCGTTAGCCGGCATCCTGCCCTGTGGAGCCCGGACTTTCCTCCCCCTGCCTTGCGGCAGGCAGCGGCTGCCTTGGCCAACTCCCGGCGCGGATTATACGCGCCTGGCGGCGATTACCCCGCGCCGACCGGGGCGAAATTGCCATGCCGCGTTGCAACAGGCCGGGCCGGCATTGCCAGGAGCCCGGGTGGAAAACAAGTTCGGCCGCATCGAATCATCGGGATCCGGCAGCCGCCTCTTCGGGCCTGGCCGCCGGGGTGAACGTAAACACCCCGTTCTTCACGGCGAAGGTCCCCAGGTGGACGCCGATACCTCCCGGCGGTTCCTCGGTCAGCGGGGCAAAACCCAGGCAGGTACGGGTTTCCGTGACATACCGGTTCTTGCCGACCGCGAGGATGAAGGTTCCCGGCCCAGGCTGCCAAAGTTCGACGGGGGTCGAAAGATCGGCTTCCTGCAGCGTGTGCTTGCGCTGGCAATCGGGCATGCGCGCCACCACCACCGCCAGCTTCACCTGCTTCTTCCAGAACAGGTTCTGTTCCCGCACCACGGTGAGGGCATGCCGGGAACCATCGATCCGGTAAGCCGCCCCATCGTTGATGCACCCCGTCAGCAGGGGCAGCAGGGCGAAGGGCAAAATGCGGCGCAACATGGTCATCTCCTCGGTAACATGGATCAAGCCAGCAGTTTCCAGCCCAGCTGCTCCCCGGCCCGCAGGGGTACCAGGGTTTCGCCGGGAAGATAGGGGTAGGCTTCGGGCACGGCCAGGACTTCCTGGCTCAGGGTCACCGTCCCGGCATTGCGGGGCAAGCCATAGAATGCGGGCCCATGGAAGCTGGCAAAGGCTTCCAGCTTGTCCAGGGCACCGGCCGCTTCAAAAGCCTCGGCATACAGCTCCAGGGCCCCATAGGCGGTGTAACAACCGGCACAGCCACAGGCCGCTTCCTTGGCGCTCCTGGCATGGGGGGCGGAATCGGTGCCCAGGAAAAACCTGGAACTGCCGGAGGTGGCTGCCCGCACCAGGGCCTGGCGGTGGGTTTCCCGCTTCAGCACCGGCAGGCAGTACCAGTGGGGCCGCACGCCGCCCTGGAAGAGGGCATTGCGGTTGTAGAGCAGGTGGTGGGCAGTGAGGGTGGCCGCCACATTCGGACCGGCTTCCAGCACGAACTGGACGGCATCCTGGGTGGTGATGTGCTCCATCACCAGCTTCAACTCGGGAAAGCGCTGCAGCAAAGGCAGCAGCACCGTGTCGATGAAAACCTTTTCCCGGTCGAACAGGTCCACCGCCGGATCGGTCACTTCACCATGCACCAGCAGGGGTAGCCCCAGGCGTTCCATTTCGGCCAGGGTGTCGTAGGCGGCCTCGATCCGGGTCAGACCTGCGTCGGAATGGGTGGTGGCACCGGCCGGGTACAGCTTCACGGCCTTGACGAAACCACAGGCCACGGCCCGGGCAATTTCGGCCGGCGGCGTGTCGTCGGTCAGATACAGGGTCATCAGGGGCTCGAAGCTCAGGCCGGCAGGCAGGGCGGCCAGGATGCGCTGACGGTAGGCATCCGCCCGCTCCACCGTGGTCACCGGCGGCTTCAGATTGGGCATGACGATGGCCCGGGCAAACTGGCGTGCGGTATGGGGCAGAACGGCGGACAGGGCGGCGCCGTCGCGCAGGTGCAGGTGCCAGTCGTCGGGGCGGGTAATCGTGATCTGCATGAGAATCTCCCGGTGGAGCGGTTTGCTGATTCTAGCCCTTCAGGGCCAGGGCCCGCTCATAGAGCGCGTTCTTGCTGCCGCCGCTGATGGCCGCGGCAAGCTTGGCGGCCTGTTTCACGGGCAGGTTTTCGGCCAGCAGCAGTTTCAGCACCCGTTCGGCCTCCCCGTCATCCCGGCCCTGGGGGCAACCGGACACCAGCAGCACGAATTCGCCTTTTTGCTGATTGGGATCGGCCTCCATCCAGGCCAGCGCCTCCCCCAGCGGCAGGCGCTGGATGGTCTCGAACAGCTTGGTCAGCTCCCGGGCCATGACCAGGGTGCGCTCCGCGCCCAGTACCGCCGCCAGGTCGGCAACGGTTTCCAGCACCCGGTGCGGCGCTTCGTAGAACACCAGGGTGTAGGGCAGTTCCAGCAGGCTTTCCAGCACCTTGCGGCGTTGGCCGGACTTGGAGGGCAGGAAGCCATAGAACAGCCAGTGGTCGTCTTCCAGCCCTGCCGCCGAGAGGGCGGTGGTGGCGGCGCAGGGGCCGGGCAAGGGAATCACCCTGCCCCCCGCCTCCCGGACCCGGGCAACGATGCGGGCGCCGGGATCGGAAATGGCGGGCGTGCCGGCATCGGAAACCAGGGCCACCGCCTCCCCCGCCGCCAGCTTGGCGAGGATCGACCCGGCAGCGCCGGCTTCGTTGTGTTCATGGGCGGCCAGCAGCCGGGCCGGAGACCCCAGGTGTTGCAGCAGGGGGGCCGTGTGACGGGTGTCTTCGGCGGCCACCCAGGCGACGCTGCACAGGACCTCCCGGGCCCGCTCGCTGATGTCCTTGAGATTCCCCAGGGGAGTCGGCACCACATACAATGGCGACAATTGTTTTGTCATGAAAGCTCGCTATGGCAGGTGCGGACAAAGATACCACGGACGGAGCCCGGGCCGAGGCGCTGGCGGCAGCCTACCTCGAAGCCCGGGGGCTGCGGCTGCTGGCGCGCAATTTCCGGGTCAAGGGCGGCGAGATCGACCTGGTCTGTCAGGAGGGGGACACCACCGTCTTCGTGGAAGTGCGCTTGCGCCGCAATCCCCGCTTCGGTGGTGCCGCGGCCAGCATCACCGCGGCCAAGCTGCAACGCCTCATCCTGGCGGCCCGGCACTGGCTGTCCCGGCACGGGGAGGGCCCCTGCCGCTTCGACTGCATACTCCTGGACCGGGTCGAAACCCATGCGATCGAATGGCTCAAAGATGCCTTCACGGCGGATTGAGCTGGGGCTCCTGCTGCTGGTCAGCGGGATCGGCCTGCTCCAGGCTCAGGAACGCATCCGCATCCTGGTGCAATCCTCCCCCCTGGCAGGCAGCCAGTTCCACGCCCTGACGACCCTGCGTCCCCAACTCCAGGTCGGCGACCGCCTGGACCTGGTGCGGGAGCGGGACAATCCCCATGACCCCCTCGCCATCCGGGTGGAATGGCAAGGGCACAAGCTGGGTTACGTACCGCGCAAGGAAAACCGGGCCGTCGCCGAGGCACTGGATCGCGGCGAGGTCCTCGAGGCCCGCATTTCCAGGCTGAAGGCAGACCCCAACCCCTGGAAACGCCTGGAGTTCGAAATCCTGATGGAACTCTGATGCTAGAATTCCCCACCACAAATGACCACCAAGCCCCAGAGAACACAATGGATTTGATCGCCCGCGTCAGCCAGCATTTCGAAGACAGCGCCCGCACCCAGCAGGAAACCGTGGAATTACTGGCCGCGCCCCTGGCCGCCGCCATCGAGACCATGACCCATTCCCTGCTCAACGACGGCAAGATCCTCGCCTGCGGCAACGGCGGCTCTGCTGCCGATGCCCAGCATTTCGCAGCCGAGCTGGTGGGCCGCTTCGAGGTGGAGCGCCAGGAACTGGCCGCCATCGCCCTGACCACAGATTCTTCCATCCTCACTGCCGTCGGCAACGACTACAGTTTCAGACACATCTTTTCCCGCCAGGTGCGGGCCCTGGGCCGTCCCGGGGATGTGCTGCTGGCCATCTCCACCTCGGGCAATTCCGGCAATGTGGTGGAAGCCATCCGCGCCGCCCATGAGCAGGACATGAAGGTGATTGCCTTCACCGGCCGGGACGGCGGCGAAATCGGCCACCTGCTGCAGGAGGAGGACATCCACCTGTGCGTCCCCGTGCCCCGCACGGCGCGCATCCAGGAAGTGCATCTCTTGATGATTCACTGTTTATGCGACGGCATCGACAGCCTGTTGATAGGAGTAGAGGAATGAAGCCCAAGCACCACCCCAGCCGCCGGTCCCTGCTCGGACTCATGAGCCTGAGCCTCGCCCTGCCCGCCCTGCAAGGCTGTTTCGGCGTGGCCGTGGCCGGCGCCACCGCAGGCGCCCTGGCCGCCTCCGACCGCCGCTCGCTCGGCGTCCAGACCGACGATGAATCCATTGAACTCAAGGCCAGCAGCCGGCTCAGCAAGGAAATCCAGGACCGCGCCCACATCAATTTCACGAGCTACAACCGCCGCGTGCTGATCACCGGCGAGGTGCCCGACGAAGCCACCAAGGCAAAGGTGGCCGAAGAAGTGAGCCGCATCGAAAATGTGCAGGGGGTCTGGAACGAACTGGTGGTAGCCGGCAACAGCAGCCTCGGTGCCCGCAGCAATGATGCCTACATCACCTCCAAGGTCAAGGCCCGCTTCATCGACGCCAACCAGTTCGCGGCCAATCACGTGAAGGTGGTCACCGAAGCCGGCAATGTGTTCTTGCTCGGCATCGTCACGGACCGGGAAGCCAAGGCCGCCATCCAGGTAGCCCGCAATACCGAAGGGGTACAAAAGGTCATCAATGTGATGCAGATCATCAGCGATGAGGAAGCCCGGCGCATCGACGCCAGCCTCGCCAACTCCGCCTCTTCCACGGCCACCTCCAGCCAGCGCTGAGCGCGTCCTCCATGGCGGCCGATCCCCTCGCCGCCCTGCCCGAAGGCTTGCCCGGTGGCTTGCTCGGTGGTGTGGGACTCTTTCTGCTGGGCATGCACCTGCTCACGGAAGGCCTCAAACTCGCCGCCGGCCGCGCCCTGGAAGACCTGCTGGAGGATTGGACCTCAAGCCGCCTGCGGGGCTTGTGCACCGGCTTTCTCATCACCTCCCTGGTGCAGTCCTCCACTGCGGTCACCATCGCCACCATCGGCTTCGTCAATTCGGGGCTGTTGACCCTGCGCAATTCGCTCTGGGTGATTTACGGCTCCAACCTCGGCTCCACCATGAATGCCTGGCTGGTGGCGGCGCTGGGGTTCAACTTCAAGATCGACGCCCTGGCCTTGCCCTGCATCGGCATGGGCACCATCCTGATGCTGGTGGCCCGCGGCATACGCAGTCGGGCCCTGGGGCAGGCCCTGGCAGGTTTCGGCATCCTCTTTCTGGGCATCGATGTGCTCAAGGATGCTTTTTCCGGTCTGGGCGAACAGGCCGCGCTCGAAAGTTTCGTCCGCCCCGGTATTTCGGGCTACCTGATCCTGGTCGGAATTGGCACCCTGATCACCGTCTTGATGCAGACCTCGGGGGCAGTCATCGCCCTCATCATCACTGCCGCACAGGGCGGCCTGATGAGCATCGAAGCCGCTTGCGCGATGGTGATCGGCACCAATATCGGCACCACCTCCACCGCCATTCTTGCTGCCCTGAGCGCCACGGCCAATGCCCGGCGCGTCGCCGCTGCCCACATGATATTCAATATCGTCACCGGCCTCGTGGCGCTCATCCTGCTCCCGCTGCTGATCACCTTTCTCAGTGAGATCCAGACTTTTACCGCGCAGCCGTTCACGCCTGCCGTGATGGTGGCGGCCTTTCACTCCACCTTCAATCTGCTCGGGGTGGCCCTGATGGTGCCGCTGGACCCCTGGCTGACCCGCGCCCTGGCCCAGCGCTTTCGCAGCCATCACGAAGAAGCCTCCAAACCCCGCTATCTGGACCGCAACATTCTCAGCGTTCCCGATCTGGCCCTGCGCGCCCTGCGTCTCGAACTGGCGCATACCCAGAGCCTCGCGGCCGCCTGTCTGCATCAGGCCGCCCTGCCGCATCCCGACACGGCCCTGATTGCCCGCCAGCGGGATACCCTCAACACGCTGTCCAGGGCTGTCACCGACTATATTCACCACATCAGTGCCGCCACCTTGCCCGCCACCCTGGTCGAAGCCTTGGCCCGGAGTCTGCGTGTGCTGCGCTACCAGCAGACCGCCTGCGACCTGGCCCAGCATGGCGCGGCCCTGGCCGCAGAAGGCGGCTGTGCGGCTGAAGCCCAGCACTTTCAGGAAGCCTTGCAAGCGCTCTGCCTGGCCTGCGACGGGAACCGGGGCGACTTTAGCCGCACCGGCATGGAAATGGCGCTGGAGGCGACGGAAGCGCGTTATGCCACCCTCAAGGAAGCCCTGCTGGTGGCCGGGGCTGCCGGACAACTGGATATTCGCGCCATGGAAAACTGGCTGCAGCAGGGCAGCCACTACCGCCGCGCCGCCGAGCAACTGGTCAAGGCCCAGCGCCACCTGCTCTCCCTGGAAATTCCCGACCACCTGCCCCTCCCGGAAGACGGGCTGGCAACCCCCGACAACTGAACCGGCCCGCCAGAAAGACGGCAGGCAGCGGTTCAGTGCTGGCGGCGATCTGCTGCCGAACGCAGACAGAGCCGGGCATCCAGCGAGCCGAGCAAGCGCTCCAGTTCAGTCGCGGTCAGGGGCTTGCTGAACAGATAACCCTGAAGGTAGTCGCAGCCCTGGCGCAGCAGATAATGCTCCTGGGCCGCAGTCTCCACGCCCTCGGCCACCACGGACAGCCCCAGGGCATGGGCCAGGGCGATGGTGGCGGAGCAGATCACGGCATCATCCTGGCTGGTTTCGATATCCTTCACGAAGGAGCGGTCGAGCTTCAGGGAGTCGATCGGCAGCAGTTTCAGATAGGCCAGGGAAGAATAGCCGGTGCCGAAGTCATCGATCGCCATGGAAATTCCCATCGCCTTGATTTTATTGAGCATCTCGATGGTTTCCAGGGGGTTGCCCATGGCGGCGCTCTCGGTGATTTCGAGCTCCAGGTCGGCCGCGGTGAGGCCATGTCGTTCCAGGAGACGCGCCACCTGCCCGGGAAAATCCGCCTGCCGCAATTGCAGGACGGAAAGATTCACCGCCACCCGGAAGGCGGGCAGCCCCTGACGATGCCAGGCCTGACGTTGGCGGCAGGCTTCTTCCAGCACCCAGGCTCCCAGCGGCACGATCAACCCGGTTTCCTCCGCAACGGGGATGAAACGGTCGGGCGGCACCAGGCCGCGCTCCGGGTCCAGCCAGCGCACCAGGGCCTCGACGCCCATCAGGCAACCGCTTTGCCCGTCGATCTGCGCTTGGTAATGCAGCACGAACTCGCCCTGGGCCAGGGCCCGGGGCAGATTGCTCTCCAGGATGAAGCGCTCGGTCGCCGCTGCATTCAAGGCTGGATCAAAGCACTGCAGGCCGTTGCGCCCTTGTGACTTGGCGTGATACATCGCCGCATCGGCATTGCGCATCAGGGTATCGGCGTCCTTGCCATCTTCAGGGTAGAAACTGATGCCCATGCTGGGCGTGGCGTGCAGCACCTGGCCCTCGATTTGATAAGGCTGGCGCAGGGTTTCCAGGAGCTTGCCGGCAACACTCAGCACCACCTCCATCGTCGCCGCCCCCGTCACCACCACCACGAACTCATCGCCGCCCAGGCGGGCGACCACGTCATCATTGCGCACCGCGGCCTGCAGACGCGCCCCCGTCTGCACCAGCAGGGCATCCCCGAGATGGTGCCCAAGGCTGTCATTGATCAGTTTGAAACGATCCAGATCAATCAGGATCACGCCGAGCATCTCCTGGCGCCGATGGGCGGCCAGCAGGGCCTGGCCCAGGCGTTCCTGCAGGCAAAGACGGTTGGGCAGGCCGGTCAGGGTGTCGTGCAAAGCCAGGTAGCGGATGCGGTTTTCCGCCTCCTTGTGCTCGGTAATATCGGTAAAACAGGCAATATGATGCGTCAGCCGCCCCCGGTCATCCTTGAGCAGGGCGATGGAAAGCAGCTTGGGATACACCGCGCCATCCTTGCGCCGGTCCCAGATCTCGCCCTGCCAGTGGCCGCGCTCCCGGAGCGCGGCCCACATCTTCTGATACACCTCCCGCGGGGTCTGCCCAGCAGAAAGCAGGCTGGGATTCCGGCCCATCACCTCTTCGGGGCGGTAACCGGTCAGGGCCGTGAAGGCCTGATTCACCATGACGATACGATTATCCTGATCACTCACCAGGATCGCCTCGCCCACCTGGCGGAATACCTCGCCCATCAGCCGCAGGTGCGCCTGTTCCTGTTTGCGCCCCGTGATGTCGGTGACCACGCCAATCAGCTGCACGAGCCGCCCCCGCTCATCGCGCTGACCGCTAACGGCCAGCTCGCCCCAGACCTCCCGGCCACTGCGGTGGAGGTAGCGTTTTTCGATCTGGTAACTGTCGCGCTCCCCCCGGGCGATGGCCGCCAGGTAATCGGTCTCGAGGGACTCGTCTTCTGGATGGGTCAGCTCGGCGATGCTCATGCCCTGCAGTTCCTGCGCGGTGTAGCCCAGCATCCGGGCATAAGCCTCATTGACTTCCAGCAAGCGCCCCTGAACATCCGCCAGGGCAATGCCCACCGTGGCGTTGGAAAAGAGAGCGCGCTGCCGTGCTTCGCACTCCGCCAGCGCCGTCAGCAAGGGGCGGCTCCCGGCCTGCAGGGCATGGGCAGCATGGCATGGGCTGCGCGACCGGATGGATTCAGTGCCGTCACCCCTCACGCCGTCACCCCCCAACAGGCAAAGGCCAGCCCCAGGTCCCCCAGTCCCAGCCGCCATCCACTTGCCGCCCTCAAAATGAAACTCCTCGTCAAAATGACTCTCCTCGTCAAACCCAGCACCAGAACGATTGCCGGATTTTACTGTCTATAGGCGAGAATATCGGTTTCCCGCAAGTGAAGGGCTGTCATGTCCGGTTTACTGTTCATCGTCGCCGCCCCATCGGGGGCCGGCAAAACCACTCTGGTGCGTCAACTGCTGGCGACCGGGATCGGGCTTGCCCTGTCCATTTCCTACACCACCCGGGCGCCCCGCCCCGGGGAGGAAAACGGACGGGAATATCACTTTACTGACGTCGCCCACTTCCGCGCCATGATCGAGGCCGACGACTTTCTCGAATGGGCGAAAGTGCATGACCATTACTATGGCACGTCAAAACGCTGGATCGAAACCGAGCGCGCTGCGGGCCGGGATGTGCTGCTGGAAATCGACTGGCAGGGTGCGCAGCAGGTGCGCCGCCTGTTCCCCGACGCCATCGGCATCTTCATCCTGCCGCCCTCGCTGGAGGTGCTGACCCAGCGCCTCCAGGGCCGGGGTACGGACAGCCCGGAAGTGATCGCCCGACGCCTCGCCGCCGCCCGGGAAGAGATGAGCCATGTGGGGGAATTCGGCTATGTTATTATTAACGATGATCTGCAGACAGCACTGACGGACTTCGTTTTCATCGTGCGGGCCTCCCGGCTGCGGCTGGAAACCCAGCGCCTGCGTCATCCCGCCCTGTTTGCCCGACTCACCTGATCCCATCGAGACAACACCATGGCCCGTATTACCGTTGAAGACTGCCTGAAGCAAATCCCCAACCGTTTCGAAATGACCCTGGCGGCCGCCCATCGCGCCCGCCAGCTGGCCTCCGGCTCCACCCCCCTGGTGGAAGACGAGAAGGACAAACCCACGGTGATGGCCTTGCGTGAAATCGCCATGTCCAAGGTGGGCAAGGAAATTCTCAACCGCGGTCAGGCCTGAAGCCAGGGGCGAACGTGACTCATGGCCAACCCCAGCGTCCCGGTCTCGCCTCTTGTTCCCCCTGCCTCACCAGAGGCGGAAGGTGGTTTCTACGCCCTTTCTCCCGATGACCCGGCCTACCTGGTCTTCATCGACAGTCTGGATTACCTGAGCCCTGAAGAAGTCGCCCGCGTCAAGGCGGCGGTACGCTTCTCGGACAAAGCCCACGAACATCAGACCCGCCTTTCCGGCGAGGCCTACATCACCCACCCCCTTTCGGTCGCTGGCGCCGTGGTGGAATGGCGCATGGACGCGGACGCCATCTGCGCCGCCTTGCTCCACGACGTGCTGGAAGACACCGGGGTCACCAAGGCCGAACTGAAGAAACATTTCGGCGCCGGGGTGGCAGACCTGGTCGACGGCCTGTCCAAACTGGACAAGATCGAGTTTGCCTCGCACCAGGAGGCCCAGGCGGAAAACTTCCGCAAGATGCTCCTGGCCATGGCCCGCGACCTGCGCGTGGTGCTGATCAAGCTGGCCGACCGGCATCACAATCTGCAGACCATGTCCGCCGTGCGCCCCGACAAGCGCCGCCGCATTGCCCGGGAAACCCTGGAAATCTATGCGCCCATTGCCAACCGGCTCGGGCTCAACAAGATGTTCCGGGAACTGCAGGATACTTCCTTCCGCCTGATCCACCCCGTGCGCGCCCATGTGCTGGGCAAAGCCATGCTGGCGGCCCGGGGCCACCGCAAGGAATTGCTGACCCGCATCACCGACAACATCCGCGCCAAGATCGAAGAAGTGGGCATCCAGGCCCAGGTTTTCGGCCGGGAAAAGAGCCTCTACTCCATCTACACCAAGATGGAAGAAAAGCGCCTCTCTTTTTCCCAGATCCTCGACATCTACGGTTTTCGCGTCGTGGTGCACGACATTCCCACCTGCTACCTGGCGCTGGGCGCCCTGCATGCCCTCTACAAGCCAGTGCCGGGCAAGTTCAAGGACTATATCGCCATCCCCAAGGCAAATGGCTACCAGTCCCTGCACACCACCCTGATCGGCCCCTATGGCACGCCGGTGGAAGTCCAGATCCGCACCGAGGAAATGGACCATGTGGCCCAGGAAGGCGTGGCCTCCCACTGGCTCTACAAGGATGCCGAACACAGCGGCGCCGACCTGCAGATCCGCACCCACAAATGGCTCCAGTCCCTGCTGGAAATGCAAAGTGGCGATTCCTCCGAATTCTTCGAGAACGTCAAGATCGACCTGTTCCCGGACGAGGTCTATGTCTTCACGCCCAAGGGCAAGATTCTCGCCCTGCCCCAGGGCGCCACGCCGGTGGACATGGCCTATGCCATTCACACCGATGTCGGCAACTGCTGCATCGCCGCCCGCATCAACCATGAACTGGCCCCTCTGCGCACCGAGCTGAAGAACGGCGATGTGGTGGAGATCGTCACCGCCGCCCACGCCAACCCCAACCCGGCCTGGCTCAGCTATGTCAAGACCGGCCGGGCCCGGAGCAAAATCCGCCATTTCCTGCGCACCGTGCAAAACGAGGAATCCGCCGCCCTGGGTGAGCGCCTGCTGGTCCAGGAACTGCACAGCCTCGGGGTGCCAGCCCCGGAAATTCCTGCCGCCGCCTGGGAGCGGCTGGTCAAGGCATCCGGCAACCGCTCGATCAAGGAAGTCTTCACCGACATCGGCCTGGGCAAGCGCCTCGCCGCCGTGGCCGCCCGCCGGCTGCTGGCCGAGGATGCCATTCCCATCTGCACCACGCCGGGCAGCCTCACCATCCGGGGCACCGAAGGCATGGCCATCCAGCTTGCCAAATGCTGCCAGCCCATCCCCGGCGACCCGATCATCGGCTCCATCAAGAAGGGCCAGGGCCTGGTGGTCCACACCCACGACTGTCCGGTGATCCGCAAATCCCGCTCTCACGAACCACAGAAGTGGATCGACGTGGAGTGGGAGTCCTCGCCCGGCACCTTGTTCGAAGTGCGCCTCGACGTGGAGGTAAAGAATTCCCGGGGCGTGCTGGCCCAGGTGGCTTCGGCCATTTCCGATTCCGGCTCCAATATCGAGAACGTCGCCATGGAAGGAGACCCGGAAAAGCTGTTCACCCTGCTGCACTTCATCATCCAGGTCGGTGGCCGGACCCATCTGGCTCAGGTGATGCGTAACCTGCGCCAGATCTCCCAGGTGATCCGCATCAACCGCCTGCGCCTGGAGTCCGAATCATGAGAGTGCTGGTGCTGGGGGCTGGAGTCGTCGGCACCGCCAGTGCCTGGTACCTGAGGCAGGCCGGCTGCGAAGTCACCGTGCTGGACCGCCAGGCAGCCGCCGGCATGGAAACCAGTTTCGCCAATGGCGGCCAGATTTCCGTCTCCCACGCCGAACCCTGGGCCAATCCCCACGCCATTCCCCAGGCTCTCCAGTGGCTGGGCAAAGAAGACGCCCCCTTGCTGTTCCGCCCCCGTTTCGACCCGGAACTCTTCCTCTGGGGCCTCTCCTTCCTGCGCCACTGCCTGCCCGGCCACACCCGGGACAACATCCGCGCCATCGTCAAGCTGGCCCTCTACAGCCGCGCCCGGCTACAGGCCCTGCGCCAGGAACTGGGCCCGGAATTCGGCGCGAGCTATGACTGCCTGGAAAAAGGCATCCTGCACATTCATACGGACCGCCGCGAGTTTGCCCGGGCGGTCGAGGCGGCCCGGCTGATGCAGGAGTTCGGGCTGGACCGCAAACCCATCGGGGTGGAAGAATGCCTCGCCATCGAACCGAGTCTGGCCGCCGCCCGCCCCTTGCTGGTGGGCGGGGATTACACGGCCTCGGACGAATCCGGCGACGCCCACCGCTTCACCCAGGCCCTGGCCACCCGGGCCGCCAGAGCAGGAGCCGAGTTCCGTTACTCCAGCCCGATTGCCGATCTGATCGTGGAACAAGGCAAGGTGCTCGGGGTACTCCTGCAATCCGGCGAAGCGCTCCCGGCAGAGGCCGTGGTACTGGCGCTGGGCAGCTACTCCGCTCCCTTCCTCCGGCCCCATGGGGTGCGCCTGCCCATCTACCCGGCCAAGGGCTATTCGGCCACCCTCAACCTCGGACCCGACAGCATCGCCCCCAGTGTCAGCCTCACCGATGACGGTCACAAGATCGTTTTTTCCCGCTTCGGCCAACGCCTGCGCATCGCCGGCACCGCCGAATTCAACGGTTTCAATCTGGACCTGAACCCGGTGCGCTGCAAGGCCCTCTTGCGCCGGGCACAAGTCCTGTTTCCCCAACTCCAGCCCCAGGGGGAGCCCGTCTTCTGGTGCGGCCTGCGCCCGGCCACGCCCTCCAACGTGCCCCTGGTCGGCCGCTCCCCCCTGCAAAATCTCTGGCTCAATACCGGGCATGGCACCCTGGGCTGGACCATGGCCTGCGGTTCCGCCGCCGCGCTGACGGACCTGATCCTGGGCCGCCGGCCGGAGCCTGAATTCCCGTTCGCCTGAATCCCCCGCTGTGTGGATCGACAGCCACTGCCACCTGGACGCCCCCGAATTCGAGCCGGATCGTGATCGGGTCTGGCAGTCCGCCCGGGACCTCGGCGTGGTGGGTGCCCTGATTCCGGCCATCAGCCTTGCCAACTGTGCGGCGGTAGATGCCTGCTGCCAACGCTACCCGGGCTGCGCCCCGGCCTATGGCATTCACCCGCTGTTCGTCATGGCCGCGGGGGAAGCCGATCTGGCAGGGCTGGCCCGCCGCCTGGAGCAGCAGCGCCCGGCGGCCATCGGGGAAATCGGCCTGGACGGCCATGTGACCAACGTGGCGTTCGACCGGCAGGAACACTTCCTGGTCGCCCAGTTGCGCCTGGCCCGGGAATTCGAGCTCCCCGTGGTGCTGCACATGCGCCAGGCGGTGGATCAGGTGCTCAAGCAACTGCGCCGCATCCGGGTGCCGGGCGGCATCGCCCACGCCTTCAACGGCAGCCGCCAGCAGGCGGAGGAATTCATCAAGCTGGGGTTCAAGCTGGGCTTTGGCGGCACCCTCACCTACCCCGGCAGCACCCGCATCCGCCGCCTCGCGGTCGACTTGCCGCGGGAGGCCCTGGTGCTGGAGACCGACGCCCCGGACATTCCCCCGAGCTGGCTCGCCCGGGGCCGCAACAGCCCGGCCGAACTGCCGCGCATCGGCCGGGTCCTGGCGGAGCTGCGGCAAATGCCGGAAGCGGAACTGGCGGCGCAGTTGTGGCAGAACACCCTTACCGCCCTGCCGGGCCTTGCGGCGGTGTTAAAGGGGCCCAAAGCGTGAACAGCGAACAAGCGAACAAAAGAGAAGCCTAAGCCGCGCGAAACTCGGGCGGCTCAAAGAGGGAGCGGATCACTACCTGGCGCACCTCGGGCCGGTCCGGCACGGCAAACAGCACCGGATTGAGCACTTCCTCGAAGATGCCGCGCAGGCTGCGCGCCCCGGTCTTGTATTCGTAGGCGATATCGGCGATCTGCTGGAACACGGCGGGCGCTATCTTCAGCTCGACCCCTTCCTGGGCCAGGATTTCCCGGAACTGCCGGTACAGGGCCTGGCGCGGCTCGACCATGATGCGCACCAGCATCTCCTTCGAGAGTTCGCGCAGCCTCGCCAGCACCGGCAGGCGCCCGGTGAATTCGGGAATCAGGCCGAACTCGAACAGGTCGGTGGGTTTCACCCGGCTGTTGATGCGATCGAGGAGGCTGGCATCCTCCCCCTGGGCCGTGCCGATATAGCCGAAGCTGTGGGTGCGGGCCATGATCTGCTCGAGGCCCACGAAGGCGCCACCGCAGAGAAAGAGGATGCCCGAGGTATCCACCACCCGCCCGTCCTCGAGCCGCACCGGCGCCCCTTCCATGATCTTCAGGAGGGCATGCTGGACGCTTTCCCCGGACACCAGGCGGGGCTGGCCGTCGCTGCTGGCCTTGAGCTTGTCGACCTCGTCGATGAAGACGATGCCCTGGCCGGCGAGGTCCGTCTGTCCTCCCGCCTTTTCCACCAGCCGTTCCATGATCGCCTCGATCTCCTCTCCCACGAACCGGGTCTGGGCGAGGGAAGTGGCATCCGCGGTGACGAAGGGCACCTGGAGCAGCCGCGCCAGGGTTTCGCAGAGCAGGGTCTTGCCGCAGCCCGAGGGGCCGATGATGAGCACATTGCTCTTGTCCATCGACGCAGCCCCGCCCCGGGCCAGGGCGAGCTTGCGGTAATGGAGATAGACCGCCACCGCCAGCACTCGCTTCGCCTCCTCCTGGCCGATCACATACTGGTCGAGGTAGGCGACGATCGCGCTGGGTCTTGCCGTCTGAATCGCCATCACACCGCATCTCCGTCATCCACCACACAGGGGAGTTCGAGGAGTTGCCAGGGAGGGCAGGGGCGGGAATAGAGGTAACCTTGCAACTGATCGCAACCCATCTCCACCAGGCGCTTACGCTGCGCCTCGGTTTCCACCCCTTCGGCCACGGTTTCCATGGACAGGGCATGAGCCAGCAGGATGATGGCCTGGACCACCGAGCGGGCTTCGGGCTCCTGGCCCAGGCCCTGGACAAAGCTCTGGTCGATCTTGACCACATCCACCGGGAAGCGGGAAAGGTAAGAAAGGGAAGAGTAGCCGGTGCCAAAGTCGTCGATGGCAATGCGGATGCCCCACTGGCGCAACCGGGAAAACAGCTGGAAAGTGCGCCCGGGATCATCCGCCAGGGAAGATTCGGTCAATTCGATTTCCAGGCCGCGAGGGGGGATGCCAGTTTCCCGCAGGATGCCGGCCACCATCCCGGAGAAGTCCGGATTACGCAGTTGCCGGGCCGACACATTGACCGCCACGCGTTCAATGGGCAAGCCCTGGTTCTGCCACTCCACCAGTTGGCGGCAAGCCGTTTCCATGCACCAACGCCCGAGCACATCGATATAGCCCGTGGCTTCTGCCAGAGGGATGAAGCGATCCGGCATCAGCAGGCCACGGCGCGGGTGCTGCCAGCGCACCAGGGCTTCCACCCCCAGGATCAAGCCGGTACGGGCATCCACCTGCGGCTGGTAGTAGAGGCAGAGTTCGTCCCGGGCCACGGCATGGCGCAGATCGGTTTCCAGCTCCAGGCGATCGAGAGAGTTCTCGCTATCGCTTTCAAGGAAGAAGCGGAAGATGGAACGGCCGGCATCCTTGGCGTTGTAGAGCGCCACGTCCGCATGTTTGAGCAGGGTCTGGGGATTTTCCCCATCGGAGGGATAGACGGCAATGCCAATGCTGGTGGTGACGAACACCTCCCGCCCATCCAGATCGAAGGGGGTCTCGAATTCGGCCAGCATGCGGCTGGCCAGCGAGGCCGCATCCGCGTGAGACGAAATTTCGGGCAGCAGCAGGGCAAATTCGTCGCCGCCCAGCCGCCCCAGGGTATCTCCTTCGCGCAGCAGGCGGGTCAGGCGCTGGCTCACGGATTTCAGCAGGATGTCCCCCGCCCCATGCCCCAGCGAGTCGTTGATGGATTTGAACCGGTCCAGGTCAAAGAGCATGATCGCCAGGGGGCGTCGGCTGCGGTGCGCCTGGTGCATGGCATTATCGAGCCGATCGTTGAACAGCAGCCGGTTGGCCAAGCCGGTCAGCGGATCATGATAGGCCAGGTGGTGGATGTAAGCTTCCGCCTGCTTGCGCTCGGAAATATCCGAGAACAGGGCAAGGTATTGCACGATCGCCCCCGCCTCATCCCGCACGGCCGTGATGGAAAGCCACTCGGGGTAGGTTTCGCCGCTCTTGCGCCGATTGATGATCTCGCCCTGCCATTTACCCGCTTCATTCAGGCTCTTCCACATCTCCTGATAAAAACTCTTGTCGTGGATGCCGGAACCCAGCAGGAACCCCGGCGTATGGCCCACGGCATCGGCCTCGGTAAAGCCGGTGATGCGGGTGAAAGCCGGATTGACCGACTGGATCCGCCCATCCGGCCCGGTGATGGTCATGGCTTCGGAGAGATTGTCGAATACCCGCGCCGCCAATTGCAGCCGGGCCGCGGCCATGCGCTGGGCGCTGATGTCGCGAAAGGAGGTCACATAGCCCGGGGGCCCGTCACTCCCATCCCGCCTCGCCATGGGGCCCCCGAGAAAAGCCACGGGCAGTTGCTTGCCATCCGGACGCTGCACACACTCCTCGCCCTCAAAGGAACGCCCCGCCGCCAGGGCCGCCCGGAACGAAGAATCCTGCGCCTCATCCTGGGGCAAAATGCAATCCACCGACTGGCCCAACAGCTCGCTTTCGCTACGGCCCAGCAGCACCTCAGCACGTCGATTCATGAAATTGAGTCGGCCCCGGGCATCAAAACTGAGAATACCCTCGCCCAGATGATCCGCCACGTTATTCAGCAAGCTGTGACTCCTGGCCAGTTCCTGGGCCGTATGCCGCAAGCGCAGCATGATCAGGGCAACCACCGCAATCATGAACAAGGCAAAGATGGCCATCAACCGCCGGTAATGTTCGGCCTGAATCTCCGCCCGGGCAAAGGCCCGCGCATATTCACCATAAGCCCGCTCCATATCCTCGGGGAAGCGGCTGCGGGAAAGGTCGTACATCAGGCGCTGCAGCGGCAAATGGTCATTCACGATCAATTTGCCATGCGCCGCAAGCAGCCGCGCCCGGGTAGCGGCAGGCTCCGGCCAGCGCCGACTTCCGGCCTCGAGGCGGTCGAGGCCGGCAACAATGCGGGAAACATCCTCGGTCTGCTGCGCATTGACAAAAATGAGCACATCCCGGGTAACCGAATTCAGGAGGGAAGCCGGGGCACGCCAAGAAGCGTCCCAGCCGGAATGCAACTGCGTGGCGAGATTGACGAAGTGTTGCAGGGAATTGTTCAGCACCGCGTTCTGCCGTTTGAAATCCTCCATCTCCCGCTGTTTCTGGCGCCAGCTTTCCCGGGCCGCCTGCAGCGCCCCAGGCAGGCCGATCCGCTCGAAATCGGTCTGCAGCGCTTGCAACAACTCCTCGGCCTGGGCCCCGGATATGGCCAGGCTGTCATAGTCGAGCAGCTGGCGATGGCGCAAGCGCAACACCTCCAGATTCACCCGGGTATCGAGCCCCAGGGCCTGGCGCACCTGCAATTCGACCTGGACCCGGTTGCCGCTGCTGACCCGGGCACTCAGGAAATACAGCGTGATCAGCACCATGGCCAGAAAAGCCAGTAGCATCCAGGGCAGAAATGGGCGCAAGGCAACACGGACCTTCACTCCCGCACCTCCCCGTTCAAGGCGTTGAGAAACAGGACCATCAGCTTCACATCCTGTTGCGGCAATTCAATCCCCAACTGGAAACGCCCCATCTGGGCCACCGCCTCTTCCAGCGTGGCAGCGGAACCATCATGGAAATAGGGCCCGGTCAGGGCCACATTCCTCAAACCCGGCACCTTGAAGACATGCCGGTCCTCTTCCCGACCGGTGACATTGAAGCGCCCCAGATCGGCCTGGGTCAGCGGCTGCTTCCCGGCAAAATAGTCCTGCATCACTCCGAAGCGCTGGAACATGTTGCCCCCCACATTGGCGCCCTGATGACAGGCAGGGCAGCCGTGCCGCTTGAACAGGCCGTAACCCTCCAGCTCCTCGCTCGAGAGCGCCTCGTCATCGCCCAGCAGCCAGCGATCCATGCGCGAGGGCGTCATCAGGGAACGCTCGAATTCGGCAATGGCATCCTGGATGGCGGCCGCAGACGGTGCCGATTTGTAGAGCGCAACGAAGCGGGCCTCCAGTTGGGCATCCTTTCCCAGCTTGAGCAGGACATCCGCCCAGCGGGAATCCATTTCCAGAGGATTGTGGATGGGACCCGCCACCTGATCCTCCAGGCTCGGTGAGCGGCCATCCCAGAATTGCCGGAAATTCAGCGCCGCATTGAGCACCGTCGGCGCATTGATCGGCCCTTCCTTCTGCCCCACGCCCAGGGAATGGACCCGATGATCCACGCCGCCCCGGGAAAGATCATGGCAGGAGGCACAACTGATGCGGTTATCCCGCGACAAGCGCGGATCATGAAACAAGGCGCGGCCCAGGGCCACCTTGGCCGGATCGAGATCACTGGCGAACTGAATCGGCAGCAGCGGCTCATCAAACCGGACCCTTTGAGCCCGGGCCTGGAGCAGGGTACGGGACGCGGGCGCAGCCTCCTGGGAAACAGGCAGGGAAGATGAAAATCGAACGACCAGCAGGATCGCCAGCAACAAGATCGCCAGCAACAGGATCGCCAACAACACAAGCCCCGCCCCCAGCCGCTTCTTCAGTGCCGCAGGAGAAAGGAAAGGATCCGGGGTTGCAGCAGGCATGACTGCGTCGAAGCGCTCCGAAAAAAATTCATCTCATTGTAATAGACCGATGCGCCACAGCCGGCAAACAATTGCGCCGCGCGCCACCCGCCATCACTCACCATCACCCGCCCCCGGCATGCGGGCCGCCCTTACAAGCCGCGCCCCCTGCCACCCCCGGCATGGGGTCCGCATGGGGTCCACAACGGGCGGTTGGCTTGGGTGCGCTGCGCCCCCCAGCGGGAGCCCCTGAAATTACCTGGCCTGGCTCACCAGATAATCAACGGCAGCCTTGATCTCGTCATCCGACAGATTCGCTGCGCCGCCCTTGGGAGGCATGGCATTCTTGCCGCCGAGGGCGGATCGATAGAGGGCATCGCTACCGGTAGCGATCCGGGGGGCCCAGGCCGCCTTGTCACCCTTCACGGGAGCACCCGCCGCCCCGGTAGCATGGCACGCGCTGCAAACGGAGGCATAGACGGCAGGACCATCCTTGGGCTGGGCGCTTGCTGCCGCATCGGCAGGGCCGGCGACCTTCAGTTCGAATCTGGCAACGGGCTGGATGCGGACTTCGGCATCTTCGGCACTTCCCGCCGTGGAAGGCGTATTGCCTTTGATGGTGAAGGGGACGATGACCACCGTGAGCAAGACGGCAACCGCGATTGTCATGTACATGATGGACTTGGACGAATGTTTCTGGTCGGCCATGCTGACTTCCTCAAAACGAAAAAAGATAACGCGCAATTATAGCCCGCAACCCAGGGCGCGGGACGACATTATGGACACCTCCCGGCAAACCCGGTATGATCCTGCCTCTTCATGCGCCCGTAGCTCAGCTGGATAGAGTACTGCCCTCCGAAGGCAGGGGTCGGACGTTCGAATCGTCTCGGGCGCGCCATGAACCTTGAAAATGGGCACTGGACCGGTGCCCATTTTCTTTCCCCCCCAACCTTGAAGCACGGCTAAAATCCTGCCTCATGGAAAGCGTCAAACTCACCCACCAGTTCCTCATCGCCATGCCAGCCATGGCGGACCCCTATTTTGCGAAATCCCTGGTCTATGTTTGCGAACATAACGAACAGGGCGCTCTGGGGATCATCGTCAACCGGCCCCTCGACCTGACCCTCGCCGGGCTGTTCGAGAAGGTGGACCTGCCCTTGCAGGCCAGCCAGATGGCGGACCTGCCCGTCTATTTCGGCGGGCCGGTGCAAACCGACCGGGGCTTCGTGCTGCATCGTCCCCGCGGCGAGTGGCAATCCAGCCTGCAGGTAACGGACGAAATCGCCCTCACCAGTTCCAAGGACATCCTCACCGCCATCGGCGAACGGGGCGAGCCTGGCGACATCCTGGTCACCCTGGGCTATGCCGGCTGGGGTGCCGGGCAACTGGAGGCGGAACTGGCCCAGAACGCCTGGCTGACGGTGCCGGCCGATGCCGCCATCCTCTTTGCCCTGCCGCCGGAAGAGCGGCTGGTGGCCACCATGCAGAAACTGGGGATCAGTTTTTCCCAACTGGCCGACACGGCCGGGCACGCCTGACAAGGATGGGCACCATCCTCGCCTTCGATTTCGGAGAAAAGCGTACCGGCGTGGCCGTGGGTGAAACCGCCCTGGGCCACGCCCATCCCCTGGAAGTCCTGCAAGCCAGCAGCGATGGGGAGCGCCTGGCCGCCATCGCCCGGCTGGTCGAGGAATGGCAGCCGGAATGCCTGGTCATCGGCCGCCCCACTCACGCCGACGGCACCCCCCATGCAATGACGGCCCGGGTGCACGAATTCGCCCTGCTGCTGCAGACGCGCTTTGGCCTCCCGGTCAGCGAGGCCGACGAACGCCTGACCTCCCGGGATGCAGAAACCCGCCTGCGCGAAACCGGCCGCAACGCCAAAACCATGAAGCCCCTGGTCGATGCCGTGGCGGCCCAATTGATTCTGCAAACCTGGTTTGACTACCCTCATGAGCACATCCCCACTCCATCTGCCTGATGCCGAGGCCCAATGCCGGGCCCTCGCCGAGCAAATCCGCCCGCACCTCACCCCCGACACCGCCCTGGTGGGCATCTACAGCGGCGGCGCCTGGATTGCCGAGCGGCTCACGCAACTCTTGCCCTTGCCGGAAGAAGCCGGCCTGATCGACATCTCCTTCTACCGCGACGATTTCGCCGAAAAGGGCCTGCATCCCCAGGTGCGCCCCACCCACATTCCCTTCGAGGTGGAAGGCCGCAAGCTGATCCTGGTCGATGACGTGCTGTACACCGGCCGTACCACCCGCGCCGCCCTCAATGAATTGTTCGACTATGGCCGCCCGGCCGCGGTGGAACTGGCGGTGCTGGCCGACCGGGGCGGGCGGGAACTGCCCATGGCGCCCACCTACTGCGTCTGGCACCTGGAACTGCCGCGCCAGACCTGCCTGACCCTGAAGCGGGACGATGCCGGCCGGCTCTCCTGGAGCGTTGAAGACCATGCGTAATCCGCAACTGAACGAGAACGGTGAATTGACTCACCTGCTCTCCATCGAGGGTCTGCCCAGGCACATCCTCAGCCATATCCTGGACACGGCCGCCTCCTTCATGGGAATCGCCGACCGTGAGGTGAAGAAGGTGCCGCTCTTGCGCGGCAAGAGCGTCTTCAACCTGTTCTTCGAGAACTCCACCCGCACCCGCACCACCTTCGAGATTGCCGCCAAGCGCCTCTCGGCGGACGTCATCAATCTGGACATCACCCGCTCCTCGACGGCCAAGGGCGAGACCCTGCTCGATACCATCGACAACCTCTGCGCCATGCATGCGAACATGTTCGTGGTACGCCACGCCGCCAGCGGCGCCCCTTACCTGATCGCCGAACACCTGAAACGGGTCCGCCACAAGAACATCCATGTGGTCAATGCCGGGGACGGGCGCCATGCCCACCCTACCCAGGGGCTGCTGGACATGTACACCATCCGCCACTACAAACAGAACTTCGAGCACCTGACCGTGGCCATCGTCGGCGACATCCTCCATTCCCGCGTCGCCCGTTCCGACATTCACGCCCTGACCACCCTGGGGGTGCCGGAAGTGCGCGCCATCGGCCCCCAGACCCTGCTGCCCGCCGAACTGGCGAAGATGGGGGTGCGGGTCCATCACGACATGAATGAAGGCCTGAAGGGCTGCGATGTGGTGATCATGCTGCGCCTCCAGAACGAGCGCATGAATGGCGCCCTGCTGCCCTCCGCCGGCGAATACTTCAAGCACTACGGCCTCACCCCGGAAAAGCTGGCCCTGGCCAGGCCCGACGCCATCGTGATGCATCCGGGCCCGATGAACCGGGGGGTGGAGATCGACTCCGGCGTGGCCGACGGCAAGCAGGCCGTGATCCTCGACCAAGTGACTTTCGGTATCGCCGTGCGCATGGCGGTGATGAGCATCCTGGCAGGAAACTGAGATGAAAATCGCCATCAAGAACGGTCGCCTGATCGACCCGAAACACAATATCGACGCAGGGCGGGACCTGTTCCTGGCCGGGGGCCGGGTGGCGGGCGTGGGACAGGCCCCGGCGGGCTTCAGGGCGGAGCAGGAGATCGACGCCAGCGGGCTCGTCGTCTGCCCCGGCCTGATCGACCTTTCCGCCCGCCTGGGCCGACTCGAAACCGAACTCGAGGCCGCCGTGGCGGGCGGGGTCACCACCCTGGTCAGCCCGCCGGACATGGACCCGCCCCTCGATGAGCCGGAACTGGCCGAGCGTCTGGTACGCCAGGCCGCCGACCTGGGCCTGGCCCGGGTGCTGCCTCTGGGCGCCCTGACCCAGCAGCTGGAAGGAGAAAAGCTGGCGGAAATGGCGACACTCAGGCAAGCCGGCTGCATTGCCTTTTCCCAAGGCAAACGGCCGATCCTCGACACCCAGGCCCTGCTGCGCGCCTTCGAATACGCCGCCACCTTCGGTTTTGCCATCTGGCTGCAGCCCCAGGACTACTACCTGTCCCGGGATGGCTTCGCCCATGACGGCGAGGTGGCCTCCCGCCTCGGGCTCACCGGCATTCCCGTCAGCGCCGAGACCATCGCCATTGCCACCTGCCTGACCCTGGCCGCCGACACCGGGGTACGCCTGCACCTGCGCCGCCTCTCATCCGCCGCCGGCATCGCCATGGTCGCCAAGGCCCGGGCCGAAGGGGTGGCCGTCACCTGCGACGTGGGCATCCATCACCTGCACCTGTGCGAATACGACATCGGCTTCTTCGACACCCAGGCCCGCTTCGACCCGCCCCTGCGCAGCCAGCGGGACCGGGACGGCCTCTGCGCCGGAGTCGCCGCCGGCACCGCCGTCCTCTGTTCCGACCACACCCCCCTGGATCAGGATGACAAGCTGGTGCCCTTCGCCGAGGCCAAGCCCGGCGCCACGGGCCTGGAACTGCTGCTCCCCCTGACGCTGAAGTGGGCCCAGGGCGGCAAGCTGTCCCTGGCCGCCGCCCTGGCTCCGATCACCAGCGGCCCGGCCGCCATCCTGGGCCGGGACGACCTGGGCCACCTGGCCCCCGGCGCCCAGGCCGATGTCTGCCTGTTCGCCCCGGAGGAAGCCTGGCAGGTCACGGCCGCCAGCCTGAAGAGCGACGGCAAGAACACTCCCTTCCTGGGCTGCGAACTGGCCGGCAGGACGAAGATCACCCTGGTGGGTGGCCGACGGGTGTTCGACGCGCGTTGAGGCAGGTGCGTTGAGGCAGGCGCGTTGAGGCAGGCGCGCTGAGGCAGGACCGTGCTTTACTCCGATGCGGCAGGCAGGGAAGCCAGCCTCGTTTCATTGACCCCTTCGACCCGCACCACTTTCTGCCGGGAGGTCTGGCCGCTCTTCAGGCTCACGGCAGCCTTGGGCAGGTCCAGCAGTTCCGCCACATAGGCCAGCAGGGCCGCATTGGCCTTGCCGTCCACCGGCGGCGCATGGAGGCGAATCTTCAAGGCATCGCCGTGCAGGCCCGCCACCCCGCTCTTCCTGGCGCCGGGCTGGATGTGGAGGGACAGGCAGAACGCCCCGTCCCTGTCCTGGCGATACCAGTGACTCACAGGAACTTCAACACCACTTGCAGCAACACGATTGCCAGCAGCGGCGCGAGATCGATGCCGGAAATGGGCGGCAGGATGCGCTGGATCGGTGCCAGGATCGGCCGGGTCAGCTGGTTGACAGGCCCGGCCAACGGCGAATAGGGATTCACCCAGGAGAGCACGGCGGCAATGATCAGGGCAAACGTGAATAGATACACCACCTGCCGCACCAGCTCCAGCAGCGCCTTGCCCAACAGGAACAACCACACCCCCGGCGGCATGGCAGCCAGTCCTCCGGCCATGCCCACCAGCAAGACCAGCAGCAGTAGCTGCAGCAGATAAGCGACGACCAGGCTGGACCAGTCATAGCCGCCGACACCGGGAATCATCCGGCGCAGGGGCTTCACCGCCCAATCGGTGAGCTGCATCACGAAGCCCCCCAGTTGATTGGCGAAGGAAACCCGTCCGGCCTGCATGAAAAACCGTAGCAGGAACAGCACGGAAAAGAACCCGACCACGGCCTCCAGGAGAAATTGCAGGGCCATTGACGGAGCGCCGCCCATCATCCCGCCCCCAGTTGCCGGGCCAGTTCCCGGCCCCGCGCCTCGGCGGCCTTGACCCCGGCGATGATGCCCTGGACCACGCCCTGGGCCTGCATCACGTTCAGGGCAGCCTCGGTGGTGCCGCCCCTGGAGGTAACCCGCTGACGCAGGACACTGGCGGGCTCCTCCGAAGCGGCCGCCAGTTGCGCCGCCCCCAGGGTGGTTGCCACCGCCAGATGACGGGCCTCATCCGGGCTGAATCCGAGTTCCGTCGCGGCCTTCTGCAGGGCTTCGATGAACAAAAACAGATAGGCCGGGCCGCTGCCGGAAATGGCCGTCACCGCGTCCATCCTGGACTCCTCTTCCACCCACAAGGTGGTGCCGGCAGTCTGGAGAATGCGTTCGGCGGCCAGGCGTTCGTTCAGGGCCACCTCGGGCAGGGCGCAGAGGCCACTCATGCCGGCGCCGATCATGGCCGGAGTATTGGGCATGGCGCGGACGATGCGGCGGTAGCCTCCCAGCCAGCGGGACAGGGTTTCCAGGGTCAGGCCAGCGGCGATGCTGACCACGAGCTGGTGCTGCAGATGGCCCGCCAGGGGTTGCACCGCCACCTGCATCTGCTGGGGTTTCACCGCCAGCACGATCACGTCTCCCTCCAGGACCCGGGCATCCACCTCGGGCAGGCAGACGATTCCGTAGCTATCCACCAGCTTCTGCCGTTGTTCGGCCAGCCGTTCCACCACCTGGATGTCCGCCGCCGCAAAGCCCTGCTTCAGCAGTCCGGCCACCAGGGCGGTCGCCATATTGCCGCCCCCAAGGAAAGTCATCTTCATATCGTGTTTCTCGCTCCGAAAATGGCCGTGCCCACCCGCACCAGGGTGCTGCCTTCGAAAATGGCGGCCTCCAGGTCGTGGGACATGCCCATGGAAAGGGTATCCAGCGCCAGCCCCTGGGCGACCAGGTCGGCTTGCAGCAAGCGCAACTGGCGCAAGGGCCGGCGCTGGGATTCGAAATCATCGACCGGGGCCGGAATGGTCATCAGACCCCGCAGACGCAGCCGGGGCAAGGCCGCCACCGCCCGGCACAGATCGGCCACCTCTGCCGGGGCGCAACCGCTCTTGCTGGCTTCGCCGGAAACATTGACCTGGACGCAGACCTGCAGGGGCGCCAGATGGGCCGGACGCTGCCCGGAGAGGCGCTGGGCCACCTTCAGACGGTCGATGGAATGGACCCAGTCGAAATGCTCCGCCACCGGCCGGGTCTTGTTGCTCTGCAGCGGGCCGATGAAGTGCCACACCAGGGAGCAGCCCGGAGGCAGCAGCGGGCCCAGGGCAGCGATCTTGTCGACGCCTTCCTGCACATAGTTTTCGCCAAAATCCCGCTGCCCGGCCAGGGCCGCTTCGAGCACATCGGCCGCCGGCTTGGTCTTGCTCACCGCCAGCAGCCGCACACTGTCCGGATCACGCCCGGCACGGCTCGCCGCCGCTTTCATGGCGAGGCGTACGGCTTGCAGCTTGGCGGGGATTGCGCTCATAATCGTCTGGAATCAACGCGGGTTTTTCCAGTATACCGCCCATTTCTCCTCAGTACGAACCCGGGACGCATCCATGGACATCACCGAACTGCTGGCCTTCAGCGTCAAGAACAAGGCCTCCGACCTGCACCTCTCCGCCGGCCTGCCGCCCATGATTCGCGTCCATGGGGATGTGCGCAAGATCAACCTGCCCCCCATGGAGCACAAGGACGTGCATTCCATGGTGTATGACATCATGAACGACGGGCAGCGCAAGATTTACGAAGAAACCCTGGAATGCGACTTTTCCTTCGAGATCCCCAACCTGGCCCGTTTCCGGGTCAATGCCTTCGTGCAGAACCGGGGCGCCGGGGCCGTGTTCCGGACCATTCCCTCCAAGGTTCTGAGCCTGGAAGACCTGAACGCCCCCAGGATCTTCAAGGAAATCGCCGAATACCCGCGCGGCATCGTCCTGGTCACCGGCCCCACCGGCTCGGGCAAGTCCACCACCCTGGCGGCCATGGTGAACCACATCAACGAAAATGACTTCGGCCACATCCTGACCGTGGAAGACCCCATCGAATTCGTCCATGAGCCCAAGAAATGCCTGATCAACCAGCGGGAAGTGGGGCCTCACACCCTGTCCTTCAGCAACGCCCTGCGTTCCGCCCTGCGGGAAGACCCGGACGTGATCCTGGTGGGCGAAATGCGTGACCTGGAAACCATCCGCCTGGCCATGACGGCGGCGGAAACGGGTCACCTGGTGTTTGGCACCCTGCACACCTCCTCTGCCGCCAAGACCATAGACCGGGTCATCGACGTGTTCCCCGCGGCGGAAAAGGAAATGATCCGCTCCATGCTCTCCGAATCCCTGAAGGCGGTCATTTCGCAAACCCTGCTCAAGACCAAGGACGGCCAGGGCCGGGTGGCGGCCCACGAAATCATGATCGGCACCCCCGCCATCCGCAACCTGATCCGGGAAGCCAAGGTGGCCCAGATGTACTCGGCCATCCAGACCGGCCAGTCCCTGGGCATGCAGACCCTGGACCAGAACCTGCTCGACATGGTGCGCCGCAACGTGGTATCCGCCGCCGAAGCCCGCAGCAAGGCCGCCAACAAGGACGCCTTCCCCGCCGGCTGAACCCCGGCCTCACCATCTATCCGGATTCCCATCATGGAACGCGATCAGGCTCTCAAATTCATGCACGACCTCCTGCGGCTGATGTCCACCAAAAAAGGCTCGGACCTGTTCATCACCGCCGGTTTTCCCCCTGCCATCAAGATCGACGGCAAGATCACCCCGGTCTCGAACCAGACCCTCACCTCCCAGCACACGGCGGAACTGGCCCGGGCCATCATGAACGACCGGCAGGCCGCCGAGTTCGAAGCCACCAAGGAATGCAACTTTGCCATCTCCCCCACGGGCATCGGCCGCTTCCGGGTCAATGCCTTCATCCAGCAAAGCCGGGTGGGGGTGATCTGCCGCACCATCAACATGACCATCCCGAATCTCGATGAGCTCGGTCTGCCGCCGGTATTGAAAGACATCGCCATGACCAAGCGGGGCCTTGTCATCTTCGTGGGGGGCACCGGCACCGGCAAGACCACCTCCCTCGCCGCCGTGGTGGATTACCGCAACGAAAACAGCTACGGCCACATCATCACCATCGAAGACCCCATCGAGTATGTGCACGAACACAAGAACTGCATCGTCACCCAGCGGGAAGTGGGGGTGGATACGGAAGACTGGGGCCCGGCCTTGAAGAACACCCTGCGCCAGGCCCCGGACGTGATCCTGATGGGGGAAATCCGCGACCGGGAAACCATGGACTACGCCGTGGCCTTTGCCGAGACGGGCCACCTCTGCCTGGCCACTTTGCACGCCAACAGCACCAACCAGGCGATCGACCGGATCATCAACTTCTTCCCGGAAGAACGCCGCCACCAGTTGCTGATGGACCTCTCCTTGAACCTGCGCGCGCTGGTCTCCCAGCGCCTGATTCCCATGAAGGATGGCAAGGGCCGCGTTGCCGCCATCGAGATCATGCTCAACTCCCCGTTGATCTCCGACCTGATCTTCAAGGGCGAGGTGCACGAGATCAAGGAAATCATGAAGAAATCCCGCGAACTGGGCATGCAGACCTTCGACCAGGCCCTGTTCGACCTCTACGAGCACGGCCGCATCAGCTATGAAGACGCCCTCCGGAATGCCGACTCCCTCAACGACCTGCGCCTGCAGATCAAGCTGCACAGCAAGGCCTCGGCCGACCGGGACCTGACCGCCGGCATCGGCCACCTGGCCCTGACCGAGGACCCCAAGGCACAAGACGGCCTGTTCTGAAACCGGCGCACCCAAGCAGAGCGAGGGAGGCCCGCGGCCTTTCTCATGCCTGCCGCCGGCGGCTCAGGCCTCGGCCCTGATCTTGCGGTTGCTGCCCGCCACCATCTGGATTTCATACAGCCGGCATTCCAGGGCGCCGTTGAACAGGGGCGTCTTGCGGCTTGGCTTGAGGCGCAGCAGCTTGGGAAAACGGGTATCGGCCGTGAAGAAGCAGGCCGTCCAGCCGGCAAAGTGCTGCTTCAAGGTGCTGCCGATGCGGGGATACAGTTCGGCCAGCTCATCCAACTCGCCGATGCGCTCGCCATAGGGCGGGTTCGCCACCAGGATGCCGGCGGGTGCCGGAGCCTGGCGCTCGACGAAATCCGCCTGCTCCACCTGCACCACATCGCCCAGCCCGGCCTGTTGCAGATTGCGCTTGGTGGCCCGTACCGCCCGATCATCGCGATCGCTGGCGTAAATCTGCCGGAAACCGCCCTCCTGAGCCCGGGCCAGGGCAGCGTTGCGGATGCCCAGCCAGAGCTCGCGCTGGTAATGCTTCAAGGTTTCAAAACCAAAGCGCACCCGCTCCAGACCCGGGGCCCGATCCAGGGCCATGCAGGCGGCTTCGAGCACGAAGGTGCCGCTGCCACACATGGGATCGAGCAGGGGCGTGCCCGGCTGCCAGCCGCTCAGTTTGAGGATGCCGGCGGCCAGGTTTTCCTTCAGTGGCGCCTCCACGTTGGCATGGCGCAGGCCGCGCTGCCACAAAGGCGCGCCGGAAGTATCCAGGTACAAGGTGCAATCTTGCTCGGTGAGGAAGACCTGGACCCGCACATCCGGCTCCCGGGTGTCGATATTGGGGCGTTCACCGCAATGGTCGCGAAAGCGGTCGCAGATGGCATCCTTGACCCGCAGGGTGACGAAATCGAGGCTCTTCAAGGGACAGCGGATCGCCGTAGTCTGCACCCGGAAGGTGCGGAACACCTCAAAGTGCCGTTCCCAGGCCAGCTTGGCGGCCAGGCGGTAGACATCGTTCTCGCTGGTGTAGGGCGCCCTGGCCAGATACCAGAGGATGCGGGTGGCGATCCGGGATTCCAGATTGGCCTGGTAACAGCAGGCCCAATCGCCCTTGAACAGGACACCGCCCGGCATGACCCGGGTTTCCTGGGCGCCGGCCGCCTGGAGTTCATCCACCAGCAGAGCTTCCAGGCCCCGGGGGCAGGTGGCAAAAAATTTTTCCATGAAGGCAGACTCAAAAAGGTTTCAGGACGGCCAGGAATACCACGGCGAACAACACCAGCACCGGCACCTCGTTGAAGAAGCGGAACCAGACATGGTCGCGGGCGTTCTGCTGAGCCTGGAACTTGCGCAGCAAGCGGCCGCAATAAAGATGGTAGGCAATCAGGAAGACGACCAGCAAGGTCTTGGCATGCAGCCAGCCCCCGGTGTATTCAAAGCCAAACCACAGCCCCAGGCCGAGCAGCACCGCCAGAATGCCCAGCGGGGTCATGAAGCGGTACAGCTTGTGAGCCATGAGCAGCAAGCGCGCTTCTTCGGCCTTGCTGCCTTCTGGCACCATCGCCAGATTGACGAAAATGCGCGGCAAATAGAACAGCCCGGCGAACCAGGCGACCACAAAAGAAATGTGCAGGGCCTTGAGGGTGAGCATCAGGGTGGGCATCATGAGTGTTTCCTTGCTGGATGAAAGGCGGCGGCCAATCCCAGGGCCACCGTCGGGAACGACAGATCGAGGCGCAACTCCCGCCGCATGCGCCAGTTGGCAATGCGCCGGGATTCGGCCATGAACGAGCATTGCAGGGGCGACAGCTGCCCGGCCAGTTCCCCCCGCTCCAGCCGGGGCGGGCGCGGCAGGCCGGCGGCATCGGCCACCTGGTCGAAGTAATCGCCCATCTTCAGCTCGCTGTCATCGACCACATTGAAGCTGCGTCCGGCCCCGCCGCGAAACAGGGCCAGGCAGCAGGCCCGGGCCAGGTCGTCCGCATGGATGTGGTTGGTGAACACATCCGCCTCCGGTGCCAGTACCGGCATCCCGGCCTGGAGGCGTTCCAGGGGCAGACGCCCGTCCCCGTAGATGCCCGGAGCGCGCAGGATCAGCACCGGCACCCGGTTCAGGGCGCCCCAGCGCCGCAATACCTCCTCCGCATCCACCCGGCGCCGGGCCCGGGCCGAGGCGGGACGCCGGGGCCGGGTCTCGTCGATGCGGGCGCCGCCGCAATCCCCATAAACCCCTGTGGTACTGATGTACACCAGGCGCCGTGGTAAACTTCGGCCCCGGCTCAAGGCCGCCAGCAGGTGGCGGGTCCGGGTATCCCGACTCCCCTCCCGCGGCGGCGGTGCCAGATGCAGCACCAGGTCCGCCAGGCCAGCCAGACGTTCCAGACTTTCAGCCCGATCCAGGTCCCCCAGCACCGGTCTGACACCCAGTTGCCGCCAGGCGGCGACCTGTCCGGGATGACGCAGCAGCGCCAGTACCCGGAAATGTCCAGTAAGCCAGGCAGCGGCACGGCGGGCCACATCCCCGCTGCCAACGATTAACAGTCTTTGCACGGCGGCATTTTAGCCGATCCATGCCAGGACCAAGGGATTAGAGAAGATGAGCTATCAGATTACCATCCAGCCCAGCGGCGCCACCTTCACCAGTGAAGCCGACGAAACCTTGCTCGAAGCTGCCCTGCGCCAGGGCCTGATCATGCCTTATGGCTGCAAGGACGGCGCCTGCGGCGCCTGCAAGGGTACGCTCAAGGCAGGCACGGTGGACCTGGGCCGTTACCAGGCCCACGCCCTGAGCGCAGAAGAGATTGAAGCCGGACAAGTGCTGCTTTGCACCAGCAAGGCCACCAGCGACCTGACCCTGGAAAACCGGCAGGTGGTCAAAGCAGGCGCGATCCCGGTCAAGACCCTGCCCGGCCGGATCGAAAAGCTGGAGAAGCTGGCGCCCGATGTCATTGCAATGCATCTGCGCCTGCCCGCCAGCGAAAAATTCGTCTTCCATGCCGGCCAGTACATCGACTTCCTGCTCAAGGATGGCAAGCGCCGCAGCTACTCCCTGGCCAACGCCCCGGAACAGGAAGGTACGCTGGAACTGCACATCCGCCTCGTCCCCGGCGGCCTGTTCACCGAGCAGGTGTTTGGCACCCTGAAAGTGAAGGACATCCTGCGCTTCGAAGGTCCTCACGGCGGCTTCTTCCTGCGCGAAGAAAGCACCAAGCCCGCGATCCTGCTCGCCTCCGGCACCGGCTTCGCCCCGATCAAATCCATCATCGGACACGCCCTCGCCCAGGACAGCCGCCGGCCCCTGCACCTCTACTGGGGCGGCCGCACCCAGGCCGACCTGTACATGCCCACCCTGCCTGAAGACTGGGCCGGCAAGTACCCGCACATCCGCTACACCCCCGTCCTCTCCGAACCCGAGCCCGGCTGGAGCGGCCGCACGGGCTTCGTGCACCGGGCGGTGATGGAGGACTACCCCAGCCTCGCCGGCCATCAAGTCTATGCCTGCGGCGCCCCGGTCATGATCGACGCCGCCCGCAAGGATTTCCTCGCCCAGTGCGCCCTGCCCGAAGAGGAGTTCTATTCGGACGCCTTCACCTTCTCGGCCCCGGGGATGTAATCGCAGGCCCGGCCGTCATTTTCAGAAGGCGGCTGCACCGAATTTCAGGAGTCGGCTGCACGGGTAGGCATCACCGTTTGCCGACTGGTACCCATATAGGATTGCCGACAAGGCGGCAATGGGACCGCGAATCCACTTGAGCGAACCACCTGAGCCGGAACCGCTGGAAATTCCGGCGCGGCAATTCCGGCACGGCACCGGTCAAATGACGCCAGTGACCAGCAAGAGCGCCCTATCTATTGCTCTCATTCGCGCATCGTCGAGGCGGCCAAACGGTTCGCTGATTCTGGCGCGCGGTCGCGTCGTGAGCTTGTCCACCTTCACTTGCGATAGTGCGTCCAGCCCGTTGGCTGGATTCGGTTCCACGGTGACGCGAAACGCGGCATTGCGCAGGTCGCTTGTCACCGGGCACAGCACAACGCTTTCCAGATCGGTCAGGAGGTCGGATTGAATGATCAGTGCGGGCCGTGGTTTGCCGTAGTCACCCCGCAATGAAACCGTCACGAGGTCGCCTCGCTGCATCACTCCCAACCCTCAACGTGCGCTGCTGCCTCTTCGGTGAAGCGCAAAACTTCAGCTTCGGTCGGATCATTCTTCAGGCTCTGGCATTGCTTGCGCACCTGCGCCGCGAACTCAGGCGAACGAGTGTCCGGCACCCAAAACTGCACAGGCCGCAGCCCCGCCGCGCGCCTCCGCTCGCAGTGGCGGGCTACCTTTGATTCGTGGCTGGATGCCATGGCGCTCTCCATTGGTTGCATGCGCCGTTACATGATACCTGGCAGGCAACCATGCATGATGCGAGCTGCGCCGTGCCGCAGCATCGGGCAGGGGAGTTCCGGGCAATTCCTGCCATTCGCGGCGCGTCCGTGCATGGGTCTCAGCTGACACGGCCCGTTCAGAAGTCGGCTGCACACCGGGCGGCCAGCCCCGTGAACCGGTGCAGTCGTCTTCTGAAAATGACATCAGTAGCGGGCGTCGGCAGGCTTGGGGTCCTTGGGCCAGTCCTTGACCTTGTCGGGGAAGTCCGGACGGGGCTGGTGGCTGAAGTATTCGGCTACGTCCACCGCTTCCTGGTCGGAGAGGCCGCCCTGGCCGAGGGGAAACTTGTCGTGAAAACCGATGGGCATGTTGCGCTTCACGAAGGCGGCGGCGGTGTAGGTGCGAGCCATGCCGGCGCCGATATTGAAGGATTCCTCGCCCCAGAGCGGCGGATAAACCATCTTCCCGGCGGCATTACGCAGGCCTTCACCGTTCTCCCCGTGGCAGAGCGCGCATTGTTTGGCATAGATGCGCTTGCCGTTTTCCGGGTCCGGCTTGATGGAGCGGTCGATCTTGCCGATGCCGCGCCCGGCCACCTTGTCCTCGGGCTTGGTCTCCCGCTTCATCCAGTCGAAGTAGGCCACCATCGCCTTCATGTCCGGGGAATCCTTGGGCAGGGGCTTGCCGTTCATGGAGCGGCGAAAGCAGCCGTTGATCCGGTCTTCCAGGGTGATCACCTTGCCGGCCCGGGCCCCGTAGCTGGGGAAGAAGGCAGAGACCCCGACATAGGGCGAACCATCGGCCACCGTCCCGGCATTGAGGTGGCAGCTGGTGCAGTTGAGCTGGTTGCCGACGTGCCCGGGCAGCAGATCCCGCGTTTCCAGGTTGAGGCGCATGCCCCGCACCAGTTGCGCGGCATTGGCTTCCTTGAGCATGTCAGCCAGGCGGGGGGTCTCGAATTGGCTCGAGTCGGTAGTCTTCGGGTCGAGGGCGGCACGCATCCGGGCCACCGTGGCTGCATCCACCCCGGCAGCCCCCTCGCCCCAGCTGGCCCGGACGAAGCTCAGGATTTCCGCCAGCTCCTGATCCCCCAGGCGGGCAAAGGCGGGCATCACGAAGACCTTGGGATGCGTGGCCGTCGCCGCCGTCCCGCCTCCGGTCAGGATGATGTGCGCCAGGGTCGAGGGATCCCGGGAGAGCACGGTGGGGTTGCCTGCCAGGGGCGGGAATATCCGGCCCACGCCGCTGCCGTCGGCTCGGTGACAGTCGCCGCAGAACTGAAGGTAGCCAAGACCGCCACGGCTACTGAAGAGCGGCTCGGGTAGCCGGGCCTGCATGACCGGCTGCGGCGCTTTGGCCGGCATCGCTTTGTCATCGGGCCCGGGGGGCAGGGATTTCAGATAGGTGGCCACCGCCCGCAGATCTTCATCCTTGAAGTACTGGGTGCTGTGCAGGATCACCTCGGTCATGTTGCCCGAGGCGGCCGCAAACCGGTTCTGCCCGGTCTTTAGGAACAGGGCCGTATCCTCCACCGTCCACAGGTTGCGCAGACTGAGGGCACGCCAGTTTTCCACGGTTTCTCCGGCCAGAAAGTATTTGCCTTTGCTGCCCGCCTCGCTCATCGCCTTTTCCTGGAAGAAGAGGCCCCTGGGCGTGTGGCAGGCGCCGCAGTGGCCCAGGCCCTGGACCAGGTAGGCGCCCCGGTTCCAGGTTTCGTCCTTGCTGGAGTCCGGCTGGAAAGGGGTGTCGTCCAGGAACAGCCAGTTCCAGATCGCCAGCCCCCAGCGCATGTTGAAGGGCCAGCTCATTTCGTCGGGCTTGTTCTGCATCCGGACCGGCTTTAGCCCTTCCATCAGGTAGGCATAGAGGGCCTGCATGTCCTCCCGGGTCATCTTGGCGTAGGAGGGATAGGGCATGGCCGGGTAGAGATTGTGGCCGTCGGCGGCCACCCCCTGGCGCATGGCCCGCTCGAACTGGGCGAAGCTGTAGTTGCCGATGCCGGTTTCCTTGTCCGGCGTGATGTTGGTGGAATAGAGCTTGCCAAAAGGCGTCTCCAGGGCCCGGCCGCCGGCCATGGGCGCCCCGTTTTCAGCCGTATGGCAGGCGACACAATCGCCGAGTTGGGCGAGGTAGCGGCCCCGCTCCACCAGGGCGGGGTCGGCCGCCGCCAGGGCCGAGCCGCTGGCGATGAGGGCCAGCGAAATAAGGATGCTGCGAAAGACACCATTCTTCATGTTGCGCTCCCTTTGGACTAGCCTGCCAGATCCAGCCCGGATTTTTCAAGAATCCGGGCTGGATCCCGTTTAACTCATGGCTGAAATCTGATTTACGCCGATAACGCTGCGCACGAAGCTCGAACGATACCACCCGTGCAGGATTCTGCCCGCCCCGGTTACGTTTTCCCGGTATTGCCGGCTGCTCGGGGGCTGAGGCTGCGACTCAAGCGGATGGCCATGATACCGAGCTCGACCCGATCCGGTAATCCGGAGGGCAGAATCCATCCGCCCTCGTCAACCGTCCAGAGCAAGCCTGGAACCTCCCCCTCATTTTGATCCGGCCGAAACCCGGGCAGCCCTCAGCCTTGCAACATCAGCCCCGCGTGTTCCCGCATCAGGTGGAATTCGATCTTGGGAAAGCGCTCCCGGGTCAGGTCCAGGTCGAAGCGGGAGGTCATCAGGTAGGTCGGGGCTTGGGCGGCGTCGAGGAACATCTTGGCGCCATTGGCATGCACGAAGCGGTTCAGTTCCGCCGGGTCCGGGCAGCTGACCCAGCGGGCGCCGGCGTAGTTGGCGGTACCGAGGCGCACCTCCACCCCGTATTCGGTCTTCAACCGGTGCGCCACCACTTCAAACTGCAGCGGGCCGATCGCCCCCAAGAGCATCAGGCTGCCCATCATCGGCTTGAAGACCTGGATCGCGCCTTCTTCCCCCAGTTCCTGCAGGCCCTTGTTGAGCTGCTTGCTCTTCATGGGATCGGCCAGTTCCACGGTGCGGAACAGTTCCGGGGCGAAGAAGGGCAGGCCCGTGTATTGCAGCAGTTCGCCTTCGGAGAGGGTGTCCCCCAGCTGCAGGCCCCCGTGGGTGGTGATGCCGATCACGTCGCCGGCAAAGGCCTCGTCCACCCGGTCCCGGCGCTGGGAGAGGAAGGTGACCACGTTGGTGGGGCGCATTTCCTTGTTGGTGCGGCGCACCTTGAGGCGCATGCCGGGTTCGAACTTGCCGGAGCAGACCCGCACGAAGGCGATCCGGTCGCGGTGCGCCGGGTCCATGTTGGCCTGGATCTTGAAGACCACACCGGAGAATTTTTCCTCCTCGGGCTTGACGGTGCGACTGAGCGCCTGGCGGGGGCCGGGGGCCGGGGCGAGGTCCACCAGGGCATCCAGCACTTCCTGGACGCCGAAGTTGTTGATGGCGGAACCGAAGAACACCGGGGTCTGGCGGCCGGCGAGGAATGCCTCCCGGTCGAAGGCGGGCATGGCCTCCCGCACCAGTTCCATTTCCTGGCTGGCGCGGGCGTACTCGGCGCCAAAGCGCCCGGCCAGGGCCGCCCGGTCGGCGCCGTCGAGTATTTCGTCCTCGTCGGAGCGGCGCTCCTCACCCGGACGAAACACCCGCATGGAGTCATTGCGCAGGTTGTAGATGCCGTGAAAGCGCTTGCCCTGGCCGATGGGCCAGGCCAGGGGCGCGCAGGGCATGCCCAGGGTGGCCTCGATTTCGTCGAGCAGGTCGAGGGGCTCGCGCACTTCCCGGTCGAGCTTGTTGATGAAGGTGAGGATGGGGGTGTTGCGCGCCCGGCAGACTTCGATCAGGCGCAGGGTCTGGGCTTCCACCCCGTTGGCGGCGTCGATCACCATCAAGGCCGCGTCCACGGCGGTGAGCACCCGGTAGGTGTCTTCGGAAAAATCCTGGTGGCCCGGCGTGTCGAGCAGATTGATGACGCAGTCCCGGTACTCCATCTGCATCACCGAGGAGGCCACGGAAATGCCGCGCTGCTTTTCGATTTCCATCCAGTCCGAGGTCGCGTGGCGGCTCGCCTTTCGGGCCTTGACGCTGCCGGCGATCTGGATCGCGCCGGCAAACAAGAGCAGCTTTTCGGTCAGCGTGGTTTTACCCGCGTCCGGGTGGGAGATGATGGCGAAGGTGCGGCGGCGGGCCACTTCCTGGGCAATGGGGGACACGAAAGCTCCTGAGAGCAGCAGGCCAAGTGCCTGATGCGTTGCAACAAAACGCGGAATGATACGGAGCCGGACGTCCCCGGGCAAGCCCAATACGCGCTGCGGCGCTGCGGGGCAAGCGCCAACCGGCTCCCCACATGACAATGCCCGTCATCTTGCGGATGACGGGCATTGTCGGGGCCGGGGTGCCGCACCGACCGGCAAGGTCGGCACAGGCCCCTTTTGGAACGGCCAGGAGCCGGGATTACATTCCCATGCCCATGCCGCCCATACCTCCCATGCCGCCCATGTCGGGCATGCCGCCGGCCGGCTTGTCTTCAACCAGCTCGGCCACCATGCAGTCGGTGGTCAGCATCAGACCGGCCACGGAGGCAGCGTTCTGCAGGGCGGAACGGGTCACCTTGGTGGGGTCCAGCACGCCCATTTCCACCATGTCACCGTAGATGCCGTTGGCCGCGTTGAAGCCGTAATTGCCGGCATTCTTGACCACTTCGTTCACCACCACGGAAGGCTCGTCACCGGAATTGGCCACGATTTCACGCAGGGGCTGTTCCAGGGCGCGCAGCACGATCTTGATCCCGCAGTCCTGGTCATGGTTGTCGCCCTTGAGGCCGGAGATGTTGGCACGGGCACGCAGCAGGGCCACGCCGCCGCCGGGAACGATGCCTTCTTCAACGGCAGCGCGGGTGGCATGCAGGGCGTCCTCGACGCGGGCCTTCTTTTCCTTCATTTCGACTTCGGTGGCAGCGCCCACCTTGATCACGGCCACACCGCCGGCCAGCTTGGCGACACGTTCCTGCAGCTTTTCGCGGTCGTAGTCGCTGGTGGCTTCTTCGATCTGGACACGGATCTGCTTGACACGAGCTTCGATGGCAGCAGCATCGCCGGCGCCGTCGATGATGGTGGTGTTTTCCTTGGCCACTTCGATGCGCTTGGCCT
Organism: Comamonadaceae bacterium; assembly: GCA_029255645.1. GTDB lineage: Bacteria > Pseudomonadota > Gammaproteobacteria > Burkholderiales > Rhodocyclaceae > Azovibrio. The sequence goes on from JANLJE010000033.1 coordinate 49,734, forward strand.
GGCCCAGATCCTTCAGGGTAGCCTTTTCCAGGGTCAGACCGGTCTCTTCGGAGATCACGGTGCCGCCGGTCAGGATGGCGATGTCTTCGAGCATGGCCTTGCGCCGGTCACCGAAGCCGGGAGCCTTGACGGCCACGGTCTTCAGGATGCCGCGAATGTTGTTCACCACCAGGGTAGCCAGGGCTTCGCCTTCTACGTCTTCTGCGATGATGAGCAGCGGGCGGGAAGCCTTGGCAACCTGTTCCAGCACGGGCAGCAGGTCACGGATGCTGGAGATCTTCTTGTCGAACAGCAGCACGAAGGGGTTTTCCAGCAGGGCCTGCTGACGGTCGCCGTTGTTGATGAAGTAGGGAGACAGGTAGCCGCGGTCGAACTGCATGCCTTCCACCACGTCCAGTTCGTTGTCCAGGGACTTGCCGTCTTCAACGGTGATGACGCCTTCCTTGCCGACCTTTTCCATGGCCTGGGCGATGATGTCGCCGATGGAAGAATCAGAGTTGGCGGAGATCGAACCGACCTGGGCGATTTCCTTGTTGGTGGTGCAGGGCTTGGAAATCTTCTTCAGTTCTTCGATGGTGGCGGCGACGGCCTTGTCGATGCCGCGCTTCAGATCCATCGGGTTCATGCCGGCGGCCACATACTTCATGCCTTCGCGGACGATGGCCTGGGCCAGCACGGTGGCGGTGGTGGTGCCGTCACCGGCGATGTCGGAGGTCTTGGAAGCAACTTCCTTGACCATCTGGGCGCCCATGTTGGCGAACTTGTCCTTCAGTTCGATTTCCTTGGCGACGGAAACGCCGTCCTTGGTCACGGTGGGGGCGCCGAAGGAACGCTCCAGCACCACGTTACGGCCCTTGGGGCCCAGGGTTACCTTGACGGCATCGGCCAGGATATTGATGCCTTCAACCATGCGGGAACGGGCGGAATCGCCGAATTTGACTTCTTTAGCAGCCATTTGAATCTCCTATTTCTAACTATGGGATGGGTCGAGGGAAAAGCGCTCAGGCTTCCAGCACGCCCATGACGTCTTCTTCACGCATGACCAGGACTTCCTGGCCGTCGACCTTGACGGTCTGACCGGCGTACTTGCCGAACAGCACCTTGTCGCCCACCTTCAGATCAACCGCAAGGTACTTGCCATTGTCGTCACGCTTGCCGGGCCCCACGGCCAGGACTTCACCTTGATCGGGCTTTTCGCCGGCGGAATCAGGGATGACGATGCCAGAGGCAGTGGTGCGCTCGGCTTCAACGCGCTTGATGATCACACGGTCGTGCAAAGGACGGATTTTCATGGAGCAGACTCCTCTTTCAAAAAAACAGTGACAACAGGAAATTGGCGGGGCAGACCCCGGATGGCGGGAGGCCGTTAGCACTCTTCGCCGGCGAGTGCTAATAATAGGGTCGCCCTCCCCTCATTTCAAGAGCTGCTGCAGAAGATTTTTTTGCCGGCGGCGCCGGATGATCTGGCACCGTCATGAGCACATGATCCTATTGACGAATCACGGCTTAATCATCATTCTCTTTCAGCTGGACGCCATTTGACTTTCCGCCGATATTCTTAACTAGAGACGCCCGCCCCATAAAATGAAGAACAATCAGCCGGTCACCCAACGTGAAGTCGCTTTTCCTGCCGATGCTTACCTGATTTCCCGAACCGATCTCAAAGGCGTCATCACATATGCGAATGACGCCTTTGAGCAGATCAGTGGTTTTTCCCGGGCCGAATTGATCGGCCAGAGCCACAACATCGTGCGCCACCCGGACATGCCCGCCCAGGCCTTTGAAGACCTGTGGAACACGGTCAAGTCGGGCTTGCCCTGGCGGGGACTGGTCAAGAACCGCTGCAAGAACGGTGACCACTACTGGGTGGAGGCCTTCGTGGTGCCGGTCAAGAAAAACGGCCAGATCACCGGCTACATGTCGGTGCGCACACCCGCCAATGCCCAGCAGGTGAAAACCGCCGAGGCCACTTATGCCCAGTTGCGGCAAAGCAAGGCCAAGTTCAGTTCCGCCCGGGGCGGCTGGTTCGGCAAGCTGACCCTCAAGACCCGCCTGTGGACCATGCTGCTCAGCCTGATGCTGATGCTGATCCTGGGCGGCATCATGGGAGTCAAAGGCATTGCCGTAGCCAACCGGGAATTGCAGTCCCTCTACCAGAACGAGCTCGCCCCTTCCAACAAGATCAACCGCGTCATGTTCTTGCTGAGCGACAACCGCTCCCAGGTCATGCTCGGCCTGCAGCATGACCCCGGCACCCCGAATGCCCGGCTCCATGACCATCCCCTGGCCCTGCACATCGACAACACCCTGAAGAACCGCCAGGAAATCAATTCCCTGCTGGAGGAGGTCAAGGCCCTCCCCATGAGTCCTGAGCAAAAAGCCTTGCTCGACAAGTTCGAGGAAGCGCGGCAGCGTTTTTCCCGGGAGGGGATAAACCCGGCCCGCGAGCTGCTGCAACAAGGGGATTACCTGAAGGCCAATGAAGTCCTGCTGCTCAACATCAACCCGCTCTACACCCGGATGCAGCAAGACGGCAACGCCCTGATCGACCGCCTGGCCCAGGCCGCCGCCCAGCGCCACACCCAGGCGGAAAAACGCTATGAACTGGTGCTGCAACTGGCGATCGGCGGCACCCTGGCGGCCCTGCTGATCGCCGTCCTCGGTGGCCACCTGCTGATCCAGGCCATCGTCACGCCCATCCGCAAGGCCCTGAGCCACTTCGAAAGCATTGCCGAAGGCAAGCTGACGGAAAATATCGACGTCTCGGGCCGCGATGAAACCGGCATCCTGCTCTGCAACCTGGGGGTCATGCAAGCACACCTGCAGGCCATGCTGGATGAAGTCCGCACGGCTTCCCGGGCCATTGACAGCAAGAGCCAGCTGCTGGAACGCCACATGAGCCAGGTCGCCGAACAGTCGCTGCAACAGCAGGACGCCGTCCAGAGCGTCGCCGCCGCCACCGAGGAATTCAGCCAGTCCGTGGCCGAAGTGGCCAGCAATGCGGGAGAAACCGCCAGCGCCGCCCGCAATTCCCAGGACCTGGTACTGAAAAGCAATGACAAGATCGGCCAGAGCATGACCGCCACCGGCAAGGTGGTCGAATCGGTCCAGGCTTCCAGCCACATCATCAACCAGCTCTCTCACGCCATCCAGAAGATCGGCGACATCACCCGGGTGATCCAGGAAATCGCCAGCCAGACCAACCTTCTCGCCCTCAACGCTGCCATCGAGGCCGCCCGGGCCGGGGAACAGGGCCGGGGCTTCGCCGTGGTGGCCGACGAGGTGAAGAAGCTGGCCGAGCGCACCGCCAGCTCCACCACCGACATTGCCACCATGGTCAGCGAAATCCAGTCGGTGGCCCAGACTGCCGTCGCCAGCATGGAGCAGGCGGCCCAGGAGGTCGGCACTGGAATCGGCATGCTGCATGAGAGCCTCTCCGGCCTGGAGGGCATCACCGGTTCCAGCCAGCAGGTCTCCAGCATGGCCCAGCAGATTTCCGAGGCCGCCCAGCAGCAAAACATCGCCAGCCAGGAAGTCGCCAGCAATATGGAGCACATCACCGACCTGATCGAGCAGAACACCGATTCCGCCCGGCAAGCCAAGATCGCGGCGGATGAGCTGTTGCAGACCGCCCACCAGCTAGATGACGTAGTCGCCCAGTTCCAGCTCTACCGACACCGATGATCCGATCCCTGACCGGGGCCGCCCTGCTGCTCTGGGCCGGTTCCCTGCTGGCCCAGGCCCTGCCGGCCAGCGTCACCCAGGCCCTGGCGGCCGCCCACATTCCCACCACGGCCGTGGCGGTGGTGGTCCAGCCCCTGGACGCGCCCCGCCCCCTGCTCGCCCACAACGCCCAGAAGGCCATGAATCCAGCTTCGGTGATGAAGCTCGTGACCACCTACGCGGCCCTGGAAATCCTCGGCCCCGCCGCCACCTGGCAGACCGGCGCCTGGGCAACCGCCGAACCCGACGCCGAGGGCCGGCTGAGCGGCCACCTCTACCTGAAGGGCAGCGGCGACCCCAAGTTGACCCTGGAAAATTTC
>JANLJE010000034.1:0-34022 GCA_029255645.1 Comamonadaceae bacterium
TACCGGCCCGAGCGCGAGGCCCAGGTGCTGCGCCGCCTGCAGGAACTCAATCAGGGGCCCTTGCCGGATGAGAGCATCACCTTGTTCTTCCGCGAAGTGATGTCCGCCTGCCTCTCCCTGGAAGAGCCTTTGGGCGTGGCTTTCCTCGGCCCTCCGGGCACCTTTTCCGAGTCCGCCGCCATCAAGCAGTTCGGTCATGCCGTCCGGCTCCTGCCCTGTGCCTCCATCGACGAGATGTTCCGGGAGGTGGAGGCGGGGCATGCGGAATACGCGGTGGCACCGGTGGAAAACTCCACCGAAGGCGCCGTGGGCCGCACCATGGACCTGCTCCTGCAGACGCCTTTGCAGATCTGCGGCGAGGTGGTGGTGCGCATCCACCAGAATCTCCTCTCCAGGGCGCCGGACCTGAAGTCGGTGACCAAGGTCTATTCCCATGCCCAATCCCTGGCCCAGTGCCATGAATGGCTGAACCGGATGCTGCCCGGGGTGGAGCGCATCGCCGTGGCCAGCAACGCCCTGGCGGCCCAGATGGCAGCCCAGATGGCAGCCGAGGAACCCGGCGCGGCCGCGATTGCCGGAGAGGCGGCGGGGGAGCGTTACCGGCTTCAGGTGCTGGCCGCCAACATCGAGGACGAGCCGAACAACACTACCCGCTTCCTGGTGTTGGGCCGGCACGATGCCGGCATTTCCGGGCACGACAAGACTTCCCTGATCATGTCCGCCCCCAACCGTTCCGGCGCCCTGCATGATCTGCTCAAGCCTTTTGCCGAAGCCGGCGTCTCCCTGACCCGGCTTGAATCCAGGCCGGCCCGCCAGGGCCTGTGGGAGTATGTCTATTACGTGGACGTGGAGGGCCATCGCCAGTCTCCCGCCCTGGGCGCTGCCTTGCAGGAACTGGCCGGCCGGGCGGCCTACCTGAAGGTGCTGGGCTCCTATCCCATTGCTGTCTATTGAAAATTCCGAGGTATCCATGTCCCTAGCCGATCAGGCCCTGCCCTATGTGCGGGCCATTTCCCCCTATCAGCCCGGCAAACCCATCACTCAGCTTGCCCGGGAGATGGGCCTGCCCGTGGAGCGCATCGTCAAGCTGGCCTCGAACGAAAACCCTCTGGGCATGAGCCCGCTCGCCAGGGCGGCCGTCCAGGCGGCGATGGATGGCATCGAGCGCTACCCGGACCCCTTTGAGCTGATCCAGGTCCTGGCCGAGCGTAATGGGGTGGAACCCGGCCAGGTGGTGCTCGGCAACGGTTCCAACGACGTGCTCGACCTGGCGGCCCGGGTGTTTCTCGACAGCGGCCGCTCCGCCGTCTCGGCCCAGCATGCCTTTGCCGTCTATGCCATTGCCACCTTGTCGGTGGGGGCCGAGAACGTCGTGGTTCCGGCCCGCCATTTCGGCCATGATCTGGAGGCCATGGCCGCCGCCATCCGCCCCGATACCCGGCTGGTGTGGATCGCCAACCCCAACAATCCCACCGGAACCTTCCTGCCCCGAGAGGCCCTGCGCGGCTTTCTTGCCAAGGTGCCGGCGGAGGTGATCGTGGTGCTGGATGAAGCCTACAACGAATATCTGGCCCCGGCCGACCGGCACGATACCGTGGCCTGGGTGAAGGAATTCCCGAACCTGATCGTCATCCGCACCTTTTCCAAGATCTACGGCCTGGCGGGCCTGCGCATCGGCTACGGCATTGCTGCGGCGCCGGTGGCGGAGCTGATGAACCGGGTGCGCCAGCCCTTCAACTGCAACAACCTGGCCCTGGCCGCCGCCCAGGCCGCCCTGGACGATCACCTGTTCGTGGCCGAGAGCTACGAACTCAACCGCCAGGGCATGGAGCAGATCGTGGCGGGCCTGAAGCGCCTGGGCCTGGAACACCTTCCTTCCCATGGCAACTTCGTCACGTTCAAGGCGGGCGATGGGGCGGCGGTGAATCAGAAGCTGCTGCAGCAAGGCGTCATCGTGCGGCCGATCGGGGCTTACGGCATGCCCGAGTGGCTGCGGGTGACCATCGGCACGGCCCCCGAGAACCGCCGCTTCCTGGAAGCCCTGGAGCAGGCCCTCTGAACCCCTGCCGCCGGCTGGCGGCTTTGCCAAGGATGCCGGATACCGATATATGCCGGATAACGACATGAACGACTCTCCCGCTGCTTTCGAGCATGGCCCTGAATTCGGCAAGATCGTGATCTTTGGTGTCGGCCTGATCGGCGGCTCCTTTGCGCTGGCCTTGAAGTCGGCCCGGGCCGTGGGTGAAGTGGTGGGCTTCGGCCGCCGTCCCGCCAGCCTGCGCGAGGCCCAGGACATGGGCATCATCGACCGGGCCGGCATCAATCCGGCCCACGAGCTGGGGGATGCGGACCTGGTGCTGATTGCCACTCCCGTCGGGCAGATGCCGGACATCTTCGCCCAGATCGCCCCCTACCTCGGCCCCAATACCGTGGTGACCGACGGTGGCAGCACCAAGGCCGACGTGGCCGCCGCGGCCCGGGCTGCCTTCGGGGATCGCCTCGGGCAGTTCGTGCCGGCCCACCCGATTGCCGGGGCCGAGAACAGCGGCGCCGCGGCTTCCCGCAGCGACCTCTACCAGGGCCGCAAGGTGGTGGTGACGCCCCTGCCGGAAAATGGCGACGAGCAACTCGACCGGGTCAAGCGGGCCTGGTCCCTGTGCGGCGCCGACATCTACGAATTGACGCCCGAGCAGCACGACCGGGTATTTGCCGCCGTCAGCCATCTGCCCCACCTCCTGGCCTTCGCCCTGGTGCGGGACCTGGCCGGGCGGCCCGATGCGCAGTTGTTCTTCGATTTTGCCGCTTCCGGCTTTCGGGATTTCACCCGCATTGCCGCCAGCCATCCGGAAATGTGGCGGGACATCTGCCTGGCCAACCGGGAAGCCCTGCTGGGAGAAATCGATGCCTATCAGGCCCAGTTGAACGACTTCAAGGCGGCCCTGGCCCGCAACAACGGCGACTATCTGCTGCAGAGCTTTGCGGTAGCCCGGGAGGCCCGCCGGGCCTGGGGCGACCAGCAGATGCGCTGATCTTTCTTGGCAGCTCACTCAACTGATTAGGACGACACGGCATGGAATTCATCGACCTGCCCCAGATGATCTCGGCTTGCGGCACGCTCCGCCTGCCCGGTTCCAAGAGCATTTCCAACCGGGTGCTGCTGCTTGCCGCCCTGGCCGAGGGCGAAACCGAGGTGCGCGACCTGCTCGCCTCCGACGACACGGCGCGGATGCTGGAGGCCCTGCGCAGCCTGGGCATTGCCGTCACCGAACTCGGCGAGGGCGCCTGGCGCATCCGCGGCTGTGGCGGCAACATCCCCGTCCGGCAGGCCGAGCTTTTTCTCGGTAACGCCGGCACCGCCTTTCGACCCCTGACCGCGGCCCTGGCCCTGGCCGGGGGCGACTATGTGCTCAAAGGGGTGGCGCGCATGCACGAGCGGCCCATCGGCGACCTGGTGGACGGCCTGCGCCAGCTTGGCGCCGATGTCGGCTATCTCGAGAAGGAGGGCTACCCGCCCTTGCGCCTCAAGCCCGCCCAGATCCGTGCCGGCAACGTGGTGCGGGTGCGCGGCGATGTCTCCAGTCAGTTCCTCACCGGGCTATTGATGGCGCTCCCCCTGGCCGGGGCAAGGACCACGGTGGAGGTGGTGGGGGAGCTGATCTCCAAGCCCTATATCGAAATCACGCTCGCCACCATGGCCCGTTTCGGCGTCCGGGTCGAGCGCCAGGGCTGGCAGTCCTTTACCGTGCCGGAGGGGGCGAGGTATGTGTCGCCCGGTAGCCTCTACGTCGAAGGCGATGCCTCCTCGGCCTCTTACTTCCTCGCCCTGGGCGCCATTGGCGGCGGTCCGGTGCGGGTGGAAGGGGTGGGGCGGGATTCCATCCAGGGGGATGTGCGTTTTGCCGAGGCCCTGGCAGAGATGGGCGCGGTGATCCGCATGGGCCCCAACTGGATCGAGGCCCGCGCCCCGGCCGAAGGGCTTACGGGCATCACCCTGGACTGCAATCACATCCCCGATGCCGCCATGACCCTTGCCACCACCGCCCTCTTTGCCCGGGGCGTGACCCGGCTCGAGAACATCGCCAGCTGGCGGGTCAAGGAAACCGACCGCATCGCCGCCATGGCAAAAGAGCTGGGCAAACTCGGCGTGACCGTAAACGCGGGGCCCGACTTTCTCGAGGTGCAGCCTCCGTCCCCTGAGCGGCCGCTTCGGCCTCAGGCCATCGACACCTATGACGACCACCGCATGGCCATGAGTTTTTCCCTCGCCGCCTTCGGTACGCCCTTACGCATTCATGATCCGGGCTGTACCGCCAAGACCTTTCCCGATTACTTCGAGCGGTTTTCCGAAGTGACCCGGCCGGCCCCGGTGATCGCCATCGACGGCCCCACCGCCTCGGGCAAAGGCACCGTCTCCGCCCGGGTGGCGGCGGCCCTGGGCTTTCATTATCTGGATTCTGGCGCCCTCTATCGGCTCACCGCCCTGGCGGCCCGAAAGGCCGGGGTGGCCTGGAGCGATGAACGGGCCCTGGCCGAAGTGGCGGCGGGCCTCGAGGCGGAATTCCGGGACGGCCGCGTTTTCCTCGCGGGCGAAGAAGTGGGGGAGGCCATCCGCAGCGAGGAAATGGCGGACGGGGCCTCGCAGGTCGCGGCCCTGCCGGCCGTGCGCGCAGCCCTGCTGTTTCGCCAGCGCGCCTTTCACCGGGCGCCGGGCCTGGTCGGGGATGGGCGGGACATGGGCTCCGTGGTGTTTCCCAAGGCTACCCTCAAGGTCTTTTTGACCGCCAGCGCCGAAGTGCGCGCCGAGCGGCGCTACCAGCAGCTGCGGCAGGCCGGCCAGCCGGCCGACCTGGCCGCCATCCTGGCCGAGCTGCAGGCCCGCGACGCGCGCGACAGCCAGCGGCCGGTCGCCCCCCTGCGCCAGGTGCCCGACGCCGTCTTGCTCGATACCGATCATCTGGGGATTGAAGCGGCGGTGCAACAGGTGCTTGACGGATACGCCGCGGCCGTCCCGTAATCCATCATTGCCGCTGCGAATTGACAGTCTCATGGCTGACAGGGAGAATCGGCAGGCTCTGGAGTTTGATGCCAATTGCCCACAGGAGTCGTATATGTCGAAGGCAGAGGGAAGTAACGACGCGGTCCATCCGATGTTTCAGCAATTTTTTCAGGCCGGTCAATCCATGGCCCAGGGCTTCATGGCCTTTCTCAACCAGATGCCCCGGGATGGCGGCTTCACGCCCCCAGCGGTGCAGCTCCCACCGCAGGCAGAGGCGCTGAAATCCCTGCAGCAGGAATTCATGGCCCAGCAGGCAAAGCTCTGGCAGGCCATGCTGGCCCGCAGCCAGGGGGGACAACCCGAATTCCAGGTGGCGCCCGAAGCCGGCGACCGCCGTTTCTCGGCCCCCGAGTGGTCCGAAAGCCCCATTTACGATTACATCCGCCAGAGCTATCTGCTCAACGCCCGCTACCTGAAGGAACTGGTGGAAAAGGTGCCGCTGGAAGATGAGCGGGCCCGGGAAAAGCTGCGCTTTGCCGCCCGTCAGTACGTGGATGCACTGGCCCCCTCCAACTTTGCCGCCACCAACCCTGAATTCGTCAGGCTGGCGGTGGAAACCAAGGGCAAGAGCATCACCGACGGCATCAACAACCTGATCGCCGACCTGGAAAAAGGCCGTATTTCCATGACCGACGAATCGGTCTTCGAGGTCGGCAAGAACATCGCCACCACCCAGGGCGCGGTGATCTTTGAAAACGAGCTGATGCAGCTGATCCAGTACGAGCCCCTGACCGCCAAGGTGGCCAAGCGCCCCTTGCTGGTGGTGCCGCCCTGCATCAACAAGTTCTACATCATGGACCTGCAGCCGGAAAATTCCCTGATCCGCTTCATGGTGGAGCAGGGCCATACGGTGTTCCTGGTGTCCTGGTGCAACCCCGGCGCCGAGCAGGGCCACCTGGGCTGGGACGACTATCTGGAGCAAGGTCCCATTACCGCCATCCGGGTGGTGCAGGACATCAGCCGCCAGAAGGAAATCAACACCCTGGGTTTTTGCGTCGGCGGTACGCTGCTGGCTTCGGCCCTGGCCGTGCTGGCCGCCCGGGGCGAACAGCCAGCCGCTTCGCTGACGCTGCTCACCACCTTGCTCGACTATTCCGATACCGGCGAGATCGGTCTGTTCATCGACGAGCAGTTCCTGGCCGCCCGGGAGGCCGCCATCGGCAAGGGCGGCCTGCTCCAGGCCCGGGAACTGCAGAATACCTTCTCGGCCTTGCGGCCCAACGACCTGATCTGGAATTACGTCGCCAACAACTATCTCAAGGGCCAGAAGCCCCAGGCTTTCGATCTGCTCTACTGGAATTCCGATTCCACCAACCTGCCCGGGCCCTTTGCCTGCTGGTACATGCGCAACCTCTACCACGACAACAGCCTGCGCATTCCGGGCAAGCTGGAAATGTGCGGCGTCAAGGTCGACCTGAGCAAGCTGGAAATGCCCACCTACCTGTTTGCCGCCCGGGAAGATCACATCGTTCCCTGGCATTCTGCTTATCAGAGCACCCGTTTGCTCTCGGGCCGGACCCGTTTCGTACTGGGGGCTTCCGGCCACATTGCCGGGGTCATCAATCCGGCATCCAAGAACAGGCGCAGCTACTGGATTCATGACGACGTGAAAATGGATTCCGAGTCCTGGCTGGGCGCCGCCCAGGAACAGAAGGGCAGCTGGTGGAACGACTGGGCGCTGTGGATCAAGGAACATGGGGCGGGAGAAAAGGCGGCGCCCAAGAAACCGGGCAATGCCAGATACAAGGCCATCGAGGCCGCACCCGGACGTTATGTAAAGGAAAGAGTGGTTTGATTCCAGCTTGAATCTAGCTTGAGTCCAGCTTGAATCCAGCTTGAATCCAGCTTGAATCGAGTGAGGCGGTTTCTTTTGCGTGTCATCCTCAGGTGAGACAATATTTTGATGAGGCGGCCTTTGTCACGAATGCCAATGCACGGGCGCCAGTATTTCCATGAACGGAGGCTGGCACATGTTCTGAAGCAGAACGGTGCCTTCTCTGTTAGTTTGTCGTTGCAATAACTCAATCAACAAAGGAAGGAAAGTCTATGACCCAACGTGTAGCTCTCGTAACTGGTGCAATGGGTGGTCTTGGTACCGCCATTTGTCAGGAACTGGCCAAGGCTGGCCACAAGGTGGTTGCTGCCTATCATCCTCAATTTGATAACAAGGATGAGTGGCTGAAGGAAATGGAAGCTGCCGGCTTCAAGGATTTCATTCCCGTGGCAGGCGACGTCGCCGATCTGGCCTCCGTCCAGGCCATGGTGGCCGAGGCCGAAGCCAAGGCCGGCCCCATCGACATCCTGGTCAACAACGCCGGCATCACCCGCGACAAGATGTTCGCCAAGATGGAAAAGGAACAGTGGGATGCCGTCATCTCCACCAACCTGACCAGCCTGTTCAACGTCACCAAGCAAGTTTCCGCCAAGATGGCCGAGCGTGGCTGGGGCCGCATCATCAACATCTCCTCCGTCAATGGGGTCAAGGGTCAGGCCGGTCAGACCAACTACTCGGCCGCCAAGGCCGGCGTCATCGGTTTCACCAAGGCCCTGGCGCAGGAACTGGCCGCCAAGGGCGTGACCGTCAATGCCATTGCCCCCGGCTATGTGGCGACCAAGATGGTCATGGCCATCAAGCCTGAAATCCTGCAAACCATCATTGATTCCGTGCCCATGAAGCGCCTGGCCAAGCCCGAGGAAATCGGTTTTGCCTGTGCCTTCCTGTCTTCCGACCTGTCCGGCTTCACCACCGGCGCCACCCTGAACATCAACGGCGGCCTGTACTACCAGTAAGCCTGTTGCCTCGCAAGGTGATGGCGGGCTCTCCGGGGCCCGCTTTTTTCATTTATAATGCTGCGCTGCACACAAAAACCCTCCAGGAATATTCCATGATAGAACCGGTCCGGCTGATCAAGAAGTATCCCAATCGCCGCCTCTATGACACCAAGACCAGCGCCTACATCACCCTTGCCGACATCAAGGAACTGGTACTGAAGTTCGAGAATTTCAAAGTGCTGGATGCCAAGACTCAGGAAGACCTGACCCGCAGCATCCTGTTGCAGATCATCCAGGAAGAGGAAACCGGCGGCGTGCCCATTTTCTCCACCGAACTGCTGGGCCAGATGATCCGTTTCTACGGCAATGCCATGCAGGGCATGCTGGGCAAGTACCTGGAAAACAACATCAAGATTTTCGTGGAGTTCCAGCAGAAGCTGCAGGATCAACCCCGTTCCCTGTATGGCGAGAACCCCCAGATGCAGACCGATTTCTGGGCCCAGTTCCTCAATTTCCAGCAGCCGGCCATGCAAAGCATGATGTCCGCCTACATGGACCAGAGCAAGAAGATGTTCCAGCAGATGCAGGACCAGATCCAGAGCCAGACCCGCAACATATTCACTGGCGTTCCCCCCCACCCTCCTGCCGGAGACGACAAGCCGTAAGACCGGCCCGGCTCGGTTCGGCAGCGCCGCGGCCCGTAAAAAGCCCATCCCCCGGAGGGAATGGGCGGCAGGGGTAAGGCGGGGAAGGACTAGACGCCGACCGGGCCGCCGTCGTTACGGGTAATCACCAGCGTGGTGGAGCGGGGCCGGGCCGTGCCGCCATCCGGGTAGTGGCTCTCGTAATGGGCCGGGGTGCCGATGTCGGCGGCGGCGGTGTTTTCACCCGGGTGCTGGATGTTCACGAACAGGGCCTTGCCGTCCGGCGTTTCGGTGATGCCGGTGAGCTCGCAGCCCTTGGGGCCGACCAGGAAGCGCTTTAGCTGGTCGCCGGGCGCCTTGCCGACGTAGGTGCTGACGTTCTGATCCGCGTCGCCATGGGCGGGGACAACCTTGCTGGTCACCGTGACGGCGCCGCCATCGCCGACCGTGCCGGGGAGGGCGGCCAGGAGCATGCAGTTACTCACGTCCGTGTAGGCGCCATCGTCGGTCTGCAGCCACATCAGGCCCGGAGTCTTGCGACTGAACCAGAGTCCGTCAGGGCTGGAGAAGTCGTTGTCGTCGGTCAGGTCGGAGAGGTTGATGTGGGCCTGGTAGAAGGCGTCGTCATAGTTCACGTGGGCGGCATCGGCCTTGGCCTGGGCCCCGAACAGGTACACGTCCCAGACGAAGCTCAGGGCGGTGGGGTCGCTGCCGTTTTCGCGCCAGCGCACGATGTGGCCATTGACGTTGCCCTTGTTGGGCGCCTTGCCGCCCTTGCTGTCCTGGTAATAGCGGGGGTTGGCCGCGTCCAGGCCCTTGCCGGCGGAGCCGCGGCTGGCGTTGTTGGTCAGGGTCACATAGACATCGCCATTGACCGGGTGGATGCCGGCCCATTCGGGACGATCCATCTTGGTGGCGCCCAGGGCGTCGGCCGCCAGGCGGCAGTGGATCAGGACATCGGCCTGGTCGCTGAAGCGGTAGGTGGCGTAGCCGGCGATGGCGGCCTCGGTGATGTCCAGCTTCAGCCAGTTGCCGCTGCCGTCGGCGTTGAAGCGGGCCACATAGAGGCTGCCGTGATCGAGGTACTTGTCCCCGGCAGCCAGGCCCTTGCTGGCGTCGGCCGGGTCCCAGTTGGCGGTGGAGACATACTTGTAGATGTACTCGTTCTGGGCATCGTCGCCCATGTAGAACACCAGGGGCTTACCGGCGGTGACCTTGGCACAGTTGCAGCCCTCGTGGCCCATGCGCCCCAGGGCGGTACGCTTGCGCGGTGCAGCCGTGGGGTTGAAGGGATCCACCTCGACCACCCAGCCGAAGGTGTTGGTGATGTTGCGGTAGTCCAGGTTGGCGCTGGCATGGGTGACGCTGGCATTCCAGCGCTCATGGAGGTCGCCGGCGGGAGTGGCGTTGGCCCAGCCGTAGCTGCCGTTGCTGCTGGTGATGCCGTAACGCTGCATGGCCAGCTGTTCCTGGGCGGTGTGGGTGGCAACGCCGCTCTTGAAATAGCCGGCCCAGTTTTCCTCGCAGCTCAGGTAGGTGCCCCAGGGGGTGTCGCCGTTGGCGCAGTTGTTGAGCGTGCCCCGGGTCTGGGTGCCGTCGGGGGAGTAGGCGGTGACCATCTGGGCATGGCCCCGGGCGGGACCATGGAGGCCACAGGGCGTGGCGGCCGTGATGCGGCGGTTGAAGCCGGAGGCGGTATGCAGTGCGAACGCCCCGGATTGCTTCTGGATCTCGATGACGGACACCCCGTGGGCATGGACTTCCTTGTCCACCTCGGCGGCAACCCGGGCGCTGACGTCGTAGGCGGCCACTTCGGCCGGGGTGTGCAGGAAGATGCGGGTGATGTTCTCGTGGTTGATGCAGAGGATGCCGCGCTCGGAATTGCCCGCATCCCAGCCCTTGCCGGCGCGGTCGAGACCGAAGTAGCTCATGCCGTCGTTGTGGTCGCCGCAGCGGGACTGGAAGCTCTCGGCCGTATCGCTGCCGTCGTTGGCGTAGGCGGGCGTGCGGGGGTCGATGGGGTCGCCCAGGCGGTAGAGGGGCGTTGCGGTATAGCCGGCGGGAAGCACGACCCTGTCGGCCAGGCTCTTGGCGACGGGATTGAAGCGCAAGGTGAACGGCGGGGGCGGGGCGGGGCGGTCGGCATCCTTGCCGCGGGCGAGGCCAGGGACGAAGAAGGCGGTGCTCAAGAGGCCGAGGCTGCCCTTGAGCAGGCTGCGGCGGCTCATGCGGGCTTCCAGGATGTCGGCAAAGCTGGGGCCGGCGCTAAAGTTTTGGCCGGTATCGTCAGCGCTCTGGAATTCGCGCTTGGTCATGGGGAGTTTGTCGTGCACGCAGAGCTCCTTTGCTCGGTAAAACCTCGGAATCTAGAGCGTCTCGGTTACGCTTTCATGTTGCCAGGAGGGCGGGGATCGAAGTGGAGCCGTCGGGCCGGAGCCGTCGGGCTGAACCCGTCGGGCCGGATCTCTCCCGATGGCGATATTGTTCGCGCCGCCGTTGCGCCGCCGTTGCGCTGCCGTGATGCCTCGGGATTTCCCTCTGCCATGCGGGCCCGGAAAAGGGGCGTGACTGGGCGCGGCAAGGAGGAGGCGCCGCCTCGAAGGCGGCGGCGTGTCCCGGGGGCGGCAGGCGGTATACTCCCGGCTCGTTCATTTGCTTTTTTTGCCATGTCTCAATCCAAACGTGTAGGGATGGTCTCCCTGGGCTGCCCGAAAGCTTCTTCCGACGCGGAGCAGATTCTCACCCGTCTCAGGGCCGAGGGCTACCTGATCGCTCCTTCCTACGAGGATGCCGACCTGGTGGTGGTCAACACCTGCGGCTTCATCGATGCGGCCGTGGCCGAATCCCTCGATGCCATCGGCGAGGCCCTGGCCGAAAACGGCAAGGTGATCGTCACCGGCTGCCTGGGCGCCCGGGAAAATGTGGTGCTGGAGGCCCATCCCCAGGTGCTGGCGGTGACCGGCCCGCATGCCACCGAGGCGGTGATGGCAGCCGTGCACCAGCATCTGCCGCCCCGCCACGATCCCTTCACCTCCCTGGTGCCGCCCCAGGGCATCCGCCTCACGCCGGACCACTTCGCCTATCTGAAGATTTCCGAAGGCTGTAATCACGACTGCACCTTCTGCATCATTCCCTCCCTGCGCGGCCCCCTGGAGTCCCGGCCGGTGGGCGAGGTGCTGGAAGAAGCGAGAAAGCTGGCCGAGGCCGGGGTCAAGGAATTGCTGCTGATCTCCCAGGATACCAGCGCCTATGGCGTCGATCTCAAGTACCGCACCGGCTTTTGGGGCGGCAGGCCCGTCAAGACCCGCCTGAAGGAACTCTGCGAAGCCCTGGCGACTTTGGGCATCTGGGTGCGGCTCCATTACGTCTATCCCTATCCTGCCGTGGATGAGCTGATTCCCCTGATGGCCGAAGGCAAGCTGCTGCCTTATCTCGATGTCCCCTTCCAGCACGCCAGCCCGCGCATCCTCAAGGCCATGAAGCGGCCGGCTGCGACCGAGAACACCCTGGCGCGCCTTCGCCGCTGGCGCGAGATCTGCCCGGACATCACCATCCGCTCGACCTTCATCACCGGTTTTCCCGGCGAGACCGAAGCAGAGTTCCAGGAACTCCTCGATTTCCTCGTGGAAGCCCAGCTGGACCGGGTCGGCGCCTTTGCCTACTCGCCGGTGGCGGGGGCCGCCGCCAATGAAATTCCCGGCCTGCCCGCCGAGGAAGTCCGGGAAGACCGCCGCCGCCGCCTGATGGAATTGCAGGAGGACATCAGCGCCGACAAACTTGCCGCGAAGATCGGCCGGGAAATGACGGTGCTGGTCGATGCGCGGGACGAAGAGGGCGTCATGGCGCGCACGCCGGGCGATGCGCCCGAGATCGACGGCCTCGTGTATGTGGATGGCTTTTTTGATGCCGAACCCGGCGATTTCATCGAGGTCCGGATCGTGGATGCGGATGAGCATGACCTCTACGCCGAAGCCCTCTGAGACTTCCCGCTTCCTGGAGCGGCTCGCCGCCATCGTCGGCCCCGGACATCTTTGCACCGACCCGGCCGATCTCGACCCCTGGCTCACCGACTGGCGCGGCCGCTACAAGGGCCGCGCCCTGGGCCTCGCCAGGCCCGGCAGCACGGCGGAAGTCCAGGCCCTGGTCCGGGCCTGTGGCGCAGCAGGAGTGCCGATGGTGCCCCAGGGCGGCAACACCGGCCTGTGCGGCGGCGCCACCCCGGATACTTCCGGCCGCGCCCTGCTCATCCAGCTCGGGCGGCTGAACCGCATCCGCAGCCTGGATGCCGGCAATCACTCCCTGATCGCCGAAGCCGGCTGCACCCTGGCCCAGGTCCAGGAGGCGGCGCAGCAGGCGGGCTTGTTGTTTCCGCTTTCCCTGGCTTCGGAAGGTAGCTGCCAGATCGGCGGCAACCTCTCCACCAATGCGGGCGGGGTGCAGGTGTTGCGCTACGGCACTACCCGGGAGCTCGTCCTGGGTATCGAGGCGGTGCTGCCCAATGGCGAGTGCTGGGAGGGCCTCCAGGCCCTGAGAAAGAACAATACCGGCTATGACCTCCGGCAGCTCCTCATCGGCGCCGAAGGCACCCTGGGCATCATCACGGCCGCCGTGCTAAGACTCTTTCCCCCGCCCAGCATCCGGGTCACCGGCTGGCTGGGCGTGGCCTCCCCGGCCGCCGCCGTCACGCTGTTGAACCGCTTTCAGCAGCGTTTCGATGCCCATCTGACGGCCTTCGAGCTGGTCTGCCCGCTCTCCCTCGCCCTGGTGCGGCGCCACATCGGCGGCATTCCTAAGCTCCCCGATGCTCCCTGGCATGTGCTCTGCGAGCTGGGGGAGAGCGATTCAGCCGCCGATCTGCAAGCCAGGGTGGAAGCCTTTCTGGCGGCAGGCTGCGAGGCGGGCGAGCTGACCGGCGCCGTGCTTGCCCAGTCGGACAGCCAGCGCCAGGGGCTCTGGCGCATCCGGGAAACTATTTCCGAGGCCCAGAAGCAACAAGGCCCCAGCATCAAGCACGACCTCGCCCTACCCATCTCCGCCATCGCCGCCTTCCTGGAGCAGGTCGCCCAGCCGCTGCAGCAGGCGTTTCCCGGCATACGCCATGTAGCCTTCGGGCATCTGGGGGATGGCAACCTGCACTTCAACCTGTCGATGGCCGATGCCGCCGCCAACCGCGCCCTGCTCGAACGCCAGGCCGAAGCCAACCGCATCGTCCATGACCTCGTGCATGCACTGGGCGGCAGCATTTCCGCCGAACATGGCCTGGGGCAGTTGAAGCGGGAGGAGATCCGGCGCTACAAGTCCGCCGTGGAGATGGCGGCCATGCAGGCCATCAAGAACGCCCTCGACCCGGCGGGCCTCATGAATCCGGGCAAGGTCCTGTAACGGCTTGCAGAGCCCCTGCGGTCTTTTTCAACATCTTGATGATCGTGTCGCTGTAGAGTGCCAGCAAGGGATCATGGGGCATCAGCCGGATCGGCTCGACAAGCGCCTGGGCCACGAGGATGCGGTCAAACGGGTCTTGCTGGTGCGCAGCGAGTTCTTCAACGGCGAGCGCATGTTCGGTCTCGATTGCCAGGAAACGATCGCCGGATTCGCCAAAATAGCGCACGGCATCCTGGCTAGAGACGGGCATGTTCCCCCGGCCAAGGGCGTACTTGATGGCAATCTCCCACACGCTTGCGGCGCTAATCCAGACGGTCGTCTTCGGAGACAGAATCCGTTCCCGTGTACGGCAGCTTCGGGCTGTCCGTGATCGCCCATAGGGCAACATGGGTGTCCAGCAACAGGTTCAAGCTTGCTCCCCACCCATGAAGAAGCGTGCCACTTCCTCGTCATGGGCATCGATGGTGTCCAGCACCTCGAACTTCCCCTTGGCGACACCGCTACGCTGAGCTGTCGGCACCGTATCCATCGGAGCCTGTTTGGCTGCCGGGCGCCCATTGCGGGCAATGACGATTTCGCGCTCCTGGCCTTGCTCGATAGCGTCCACCAAACGGGACAGCGAGGACTTGGCTTGCAACATATTGACGGCTTGCATGGCATGCTCCAAAAACAATGCGCTCAGTCTAGTCTAGCCAAGCACTGAAGATCAGCGCATGAAGATCAGCGCGTGAAAACCAGCGCAACTCGCCATCCGCCCGACACCTTTGACGCTATCCTCATAGCAAAAAATTAAGCCAAACCACATTTTCCGGTCATTTTCTTGTCATTCCCGTTACTGATAATCTGCCTTCGGACCCGGTGGATTTGTTGTGGGTCAAAACAAGGAGGTCCCATGAAAAGCTACGACACGGAGCCGCAGAACGGAACTCTTGCCAACCGCCCTGATGCCCTGGAAATGGGCTTGATCGGAATCATCGAAGTCCCTGCCAAGGAAGTCGAATTCGTGGAGCGGGCCTACCGTTCCAGCATCTTCTGGCTGATTGGTATGGGAGTCGGCTGCCTGGGGCTCGTCGGTTTCGGCTTCCTGGCCTGAAACCCGGGCTGGGAGCCGGGGCTGTCCCTGTCAGTGCAGGGGCTTCTTGGCAAACAGGGCGGCTATCTCTTCGGGCGTGAAGTGGTACTCCCGGTTGCAGATGTCGTCCTTCACCAGGATTTCCCCATGCTCGGCCAGGATGGCCTCGGCTTCCTCGCGGCCCAGGGCAAGCAGCATGTTTTCCACCTTTTCCCGATCCTCCGGGCAGTGGTGGGTGACCGGACGGGGATCATAGAGCCGCACTCCCTTGCTGCCGTCCTGTTCGCCCTGGAGGATTTCCTCGTGAAACAGACGGCTCAGCAGAGTGGCTGCGTCCAGTTCCAGCAGTTCATCCTGTTTCATCGTGGCGGCCAGGTGGCTGATCCGCGTCCAGCCGTCTGGGTCGAGGGCATCGGCACCGGGCATTTTCTGCAGAAAGAGGCAGCAGGCAGCCTGGCCGCTGGCGGCCAGGAACAGGCGGGCGGGCAGCTGTTCGGACTGCTCCAGGTAGTGTTCGAAGATGCTGGCGATGGAATCCCCTACCAAAGGCACGAAGCTCTGGTAGGGATGCCGGGCCGTGGGGAAATCGAGGTTGAGCATCAGCTGGCCGCCCTTGTCGGCACCCAGCAGCTGCGGTACCGGGGCCGGGGTCAGACCCGGCGCGGCCCGGGCCATGCCGCGCAGGCGCAGCTGTTCGTCGCAGTCCATGATCAGCAGGGAAATGGGGCCTTCGCCGCGCAGCTGGAAGGTGAGCCGGCCCGGCTGCTTCAGCTGGGCGGCGATGAGCACGGTGACGGCGGCCATCTCGCCTAGCAGCCGGGCTTCCACCGGGCCGTAGCCCCGGCCCTTTTGCAGACTCTGCCAGCAGGGGCCGAGGTGCACCAGGGCGCCGCGGATATCGAGGCCCTCGAACAGGAAACGGGTGACGGAATCCGGGCTCACGGCAGCTCCCTGGCGTATTGTTCCGGGTCGAAACCCACGAGCAGGGTCTTGCCCGTATCGAGCACCGGGCGTTTGATCAGGGCCGGATAGCGGGCCATCAGGGCCTGGGCCTTGGCGGCGTCCACGTCGGCCCGCTCCGCCTCCGTGAGCTTCTTCCACATCAGGCCCCGGGTGTTGAGCAGGATCTTCCAGTCGCTCCTTGCCATCCAGTCGGGCAGCTGGCTTGCGGCCACGCCGGGCTTCTTGTAGTCGATGAATTCGTAGGCGATGCCCTGTTCGTCCAGCCAGCGCATGGCCTTCTTCATGGTGTCGCAGTTCTTGATGCCGTAAATCTTCAACATGGGAACTCCAGAATGCGTTGCGGCCCGCTCCGGGGGCGCTTGGGGGCAAATGATAGCAGGGCGGGCCAGCCCCTGGCAGCCTGGGCGGCGCTTACAGGAAGCGCATCAGGAATTTGCGGCTCTGGTGATCCAGGGCCTGGCGGTCGCGGATCAGGTACTGGAGACCGTGGTGGTCGGCGATGATCAGGGCGCTTCCCCCCAGGCGGCGGATGTCTTCTTCACCTTTCAACACCAGCCGGGTGGGGCCCCGGTCGGTGTCCACTTCCCAGGTGCTGGGCGTGGCGAAGCTGCTGACGTGGCGGATGGCGCGGATTTCCGGCATGAATTCCCGCTGTTCCAGTTCTTCTTGCAGGAGCCGGGCCATGGTTTCCGGCAGTGCCGCCAGGGTGTCGATCCAGAGTAGTTCGTGGCCTTCCGGGCTCATCAGGGCCAGGCCCTGGTCGGGGGCGGTGATGGCGAAGGCGCGCACGGGCACCACGCCCGTGTGGCGCTGGCCAGCCGCGTCGGTGAACACCAGCTGGCCGAAGGCGTTGCGTTCCAGTTGCAGGGTCTTCATGGTGGGGGTCCTCAGGCTTCGGCGGGCGCCGGGTCCGATACTGCGCCCAGCACTTCGTCCAGCTGCTTGGTCTGGGCCTGGTAGAGGCGGTAATAGTGGTCTTTGCGCGCCATCAGTTCGTCGTGATTGCCGATCTCCACGATCTGGCCCCGGTCCATGACCACCAGCCGGTCGGCCTTTCTCAGGGTGGAGAGGCGGTGGGCGATGGCGATGGTGGTGCGGCCCTGGATCAGGTTGTCCAGGGCGGCCTGGATTTCCAGTTCGGTTTCCGTATCCACGGCGGAGGTGGCCTCGTCCATGATCAGGATCTTCGGGTCGATCAGCAGGGCCCGGGCAATCGAGATGCGCTGGCGCTCGCCGCCGGAGAGGGCCTGGCCCCGTTCGCCCACCAGCGAGTCGTAGCCGTGCGGCAGGCGCAGGATGAATTCGTGGGCGTGGGCGGCCCGGGCGGCGGCGACGATTTCTTCCCGGCTGGCGTCGGGGCGGCCATAGGCGATGTTCTCGGCGATGGTGCCAAAGAACAAGAAGGGCTCTTGCAGCACGAGGCCGATGTGCTTCCTGTACTCGGCCACGGGCAGGCTGCGGATGTCCACCCCGTCGATACGGATGCTTCCCTCGGTCACGTCATGGAAGCGGCAGATCAGGTTCACCAGGGTGCTCTTGCCGGAACCCGAATGGCCCACCAGGCCGATCATCTCGCCGGGGCGGATGTCCAGGTCCACGCCGCGCAGCACGGTGCGGCTGCCGTAGCGAAAGCCCACCCGCTCGATGCTGATATGGCCTTCGACCCGCTCCAGGTGCTGGGGCCGGGTGGGCTCGGGGACGCTGGAGACATGGTCGAGAATGTCGAAGATGCGCTTTGCGGCGGAGGCGGCCTTCTGGGTCACCGAGACGATGCGGCTCATGGAATCGAGCCGGGTATAGAAGCGGCCGATGTAGGCGAGGAAGGCGGCCAGCACGCCGACGGTGATTTGATCGTGGGCCACCAGCCAGATGCCAAAGCCCCAGACGATCAAAAGCCCGACTTCGGTCAGCAGGGTGACCGTGGGGGTAAACAGGGACCAGATGAAATTGACCCGGTCATTGACCGTCAGGTTGCGCCGGTTGGCTTCCCGGAAGCGGGCGACCTCGCGCTTTTCCTGGGCAAAGGCCTTGACCACCCGGATGCCGGGGATGGTATCGGCCAGCACGCTCGTGACCTCGGCCCAGACCCGGTCGGCCTGCTCGAAGCCGTGCCGCAGCTTGTCGCGCACGAAGTGGATCATCCAGGCGATGAAGGGCAGGGGCAACAGCGTCACCACGGCCAGCCAGGGGTTGATGGAGATCAGGATGGCCGCGGTCATGGCGATCATCAGCACGTCGGTGGCGAAATCGAGCAGGTGCAGCGACAAGAAGACGCAGATCCGGTCCGACTCGCTGCCGATCCGGGTCATCAGGTCGCCGGTGCGCTTGCCGCCGAAGTATTCGAGGGAGAGGCCCTGCAGGTGTTCGTAGGTGGTGGTGCGCAGGTCGGCGCCGATGCGTTCCGAAACCAGGGCCAGGATGTAGGTCTTGGCCCAGCCCAGGGCCCAGGCCATGAGTGCGGCCAGCAGGAGTCCGCCCAGGTAGAGGGTCACCTTGTCCTGGTCGATGGCCTGGCCGTTCTGGTAGGGAATCAGCACCTCGTCCATGAGCGGCATGGTCAGGTAGGGGGGCACCAGGGTAAAGGCGGTGGCCGCCAGCGTCAGCAGGAAACCGGCCAGGAGCCGCCCCTGATAGGGTTTGGCAAAGCGCCAGAGGCGCAGCAGGGTCCAGGTGGAGGGGGGCTGCAGCAGGGCCTTGGCGCAGGTCGGGCACTCTTCCTGGCCGGGCACCATGGGGTTGTGGCAATGTTCGCAGAGAATTTCTTCCGGCGCCTCGGGAGCCTGGCCGGTCGTCAGTTCGTGGATGCGGGCGGCGAAGGCATCCATCAGCCGCCGGGCCAGCATGTCCTGCCCCAGGGTGTAATGCCAGAAGGCCAGCCGGCCATGGGCATCCATGAGTTCCAGGGTCACCACCCCGGCATGGTCCCGGCGCCGCAGGGCGAGGCCGGGCTGGCAGGTCCATTCCCGGATCGGGCCGGTGCCGCATTGGCTCAGCAGCCGCCGGGCGCTGAGCAGCAGCAGGCCGGGGGTGAAATGCAGGTTTTCATCGAGGTCGAGGGTCATGCTGGCCAGAACGCTTTCTTCCGGACTCAGCAGGGATTCGAGACGCTTGCGCAGATCGTCAAAGGGCATGGGTTGCATCAGCAAGGGAGGGCGGCAGGGCGCCCTGAGGGGATACCGGGGGCGGCATTATCCGTAAAATGCCGGATGCCAGGGTTAACTGGCGATGGGGCCCCAGGTTGACCAGGGCCCGGGGTTTATTTGCCGGGCCGGGGCTCAGAAGGGTTCCGGCTGGTGCAGGGCATAGCCCTGGGCGTAGTCCACGCCCAGTTTGCGCAGGATGGGCAGGAGTTCCGGCACGGCCACGTATTCGGCCACGGTTTTCAGCCGATGGGCGCGGGCCAGGCCGACGATGGCTTCCACCGTGGCCCGGTCGATGGGGTCCTGCAGCAGATTGTGCACGAACTGGCCGTCGATCTTCAGGTAATCCACATGGAAGCGCTTCAGGTAGCCGAAGGAGGACAGGCCGCTGCCGAAGTCGTCCAGGGCCATGGTGGCGCCCATGCGGTGGGCATCGGCGATGAAGGCCAGGGCGCCGGCCAGATTGCCGATGGCCTGGCTTTCGGTGATCTCGAAGCAGATCAGGCGGGGGTCGATGCGGTAATGGGTGATGCGCTCGGCGATGAAGTGGCGCAGTTCCTCCTCGGCCAGGCTGCCGCCGGAAAGGTTGATGTTGAGATGGTGAAAGGGTAAATCTCCCGCATCGAGCCGGGCCCGGATGCGGGCCAGGGCATGGTCGATGACCCAGCGGTCGATGAAGGGCATCAGATTGTAGCGTTCGGCGGCCGGGATGAATTCGCCGGGAGGCACGACGTGATCATCCTGGCCGCGCATGCGGATCAGGATTTCGGCGTGATCGGCGCTGCGGCCATCCAGGCTGCTGATACGCTGATGGTAGAGCACGAAGCGATCTTCCTGCAGGGCGGCGGTGATGCCGGTCAGGGATATGAGTTCCTGCTGGCGCTGGCGGAAATAGTCATCGCCCGGCGCATAGACTTCCACCCGGTTGCGGCCATGCTCCTTGGCGGCATAGCAGGCGGTATCGGCGGCAATCAGCAGGCTGGTCACCGTGTTGATCTGGGGCGAGGCCTGAACGAGGCCGATGCTGGCGCCTAGCTGGAAAGACTTGTCTTCCCAGATGAAGGGCAGGGTGCGGATCTCCTCGGTCATCCGCTGGGCGCTCTGGCGGGCCTCTTCCTGGGTCTGGTTGAGGAGGACGAGGCCGAACTCGTCGCCCCCCAGGCGGGCCACGAAATCGGCGTCGAAGCGCTCGCTCATGACCTGGGCCAGGTTCTGCAGCAGGCGGTCCCCGGCGGCGTGGCCGCAGCTATCGTTGACGGCCTTGAACTGGTCCAGGTCGAGATAGAGCACATACAGGGGCTGGTTGCGGCACAGGCGCAGGGCTTCCTCGAGATAGGCCTCGAAGGCGCGGCGGTTGTGCAGCCCGGTGAGGGGGTCGTGGCCGGCCTGGTGGGCCAGTTCTTCCACCCGGGTTTCCACGGCGCTGGTCATGGCGTTGAAACTGCGGGCCAGAAGGCCGATTTCATCCTGGGTGGGGATGTCCACATGCACCTGGTAGTCGCCTTCGGCAACCCGGCTCGCCGCTTCGGCCAGGGTGCGCAGGTGGCGGGTCAGCCACAGGCTGCTGACAAGGAGCATGAGGGCCGTGAGGACGATGCCCGCCAGGGCCACGCTCAGGCCCTGCCAGATCTGGCGGCTGCGGGCGGCGGCAATGAATTCGGTCGAAAGGCCGAGCTGCACTTTGCCATAGGTCTGGCCGAGGTAGCTGACCGGAAAGCGCACGTGCAGGGTCTGCCCCCAGGGGACGCTGGCCTGGGGCTCCGGCAGGGTCTGGCCGGCAGCGATGCCGGAGGCGGCGAGGATCCGGCCCTGGAGGTCGCTCACCGCGATGTAATGCAGTTCGTCGGTCTGGCGCCAGCCATCGAGAATGTCGCGCAGGGTGGCATAGTCGCGGGCCACCAGCGGCACCGAAATGGCGGTCTGATAGGCTCGTTCGAGGGAAACCACATGCTGCTGCAACTGGCGGCCGAGTTCCTCCTCCATGCGCAGCAGGCCGCTGAACAACATGCCGGCCAGGGCCAGGAGTTCGACAACGAGGGCGGCAAAGAGGAGGCGGGAACGCAGGGAGCGGAAAAAGGGGACGGCGCTCATGCCATCCTGTTTCATCGGGTTTCGAGGCGCATCTGCTGGCGCACGATGGCGACATAGGGCGTCAGGGCCTCGAGATCGGCATGACTGACCGGCTCATAGCCCTGGTAGCCGGTATCCTGGAAGAAACGCTGGCCTTCCGGGCTTTCGGCAAAGTTCCAGAGGGCCTTCCGGATCGCGGCGATGCGCGGGTCGCCGAGGCGGCGGTGGGCGAGAGTCATCAGATGCGGCACACGGATTTCCAAGGGCAGTTCCACCACCTTGTTGCGTACATCGGGAGGGATCTGCTGCAAAGGGGTGTAGGTGGTCAACGCGGCATCGGCCTCACCCACTGCCACCGCGGCGATGGCGGCGCCATGGGTGGGATATTCGCGGATGCGGTAGTCGCGCCCGGCCTGCATGCCCTTGTCCGCCAGCCATTTCATGCCGCCGATGGAGGAGACGGAAAACAGGCTGGACAAGGCGACGACCCGGCCGCGCAGGTCCCTGGCGGCCTCGATGCCGCTCCCCGGGCGGATCACGAAGATGGGCTGCAGGGTGGCCCGGTAACGGACCAGGGGCACATAGCCCTTTTCCACTGACATCACCGCGAAATGGGGGCCGGTGATCAGCAGGTCGTAGCGTCCGGCCAGGGATTCGCGCACGAAGCGGGTATAGTCGGGGGCCGTATAGACGTCGATGGGGGTGCCCAGCTGCGCTTCCAGAAACTGACGCAGGGGCTGGTGGGTCTTGATCAGGGCCAGGGCGCTGTTGAAGGGCATGATGCCCAGGGTGAGGCGGGCGCCGGTATCGGCCTGGGCTCCGGCAAGCAGCAGCGGCAGAACGGCCAATCCTGCCAATCCTGCCAGGAGGGTCCGGCGGTCTGTATTCATCTTCTCTCCCGGTTTTTTTTCGCAATCTAGCACTTCGGACCGGGTTTGTCTTGCGCTCCTTTTCATGCCAAATGCATCATCCGGGGTCTCCGGGGCGTCCTCTCCGGGGCGTCCATCCGGAGGGTGGACAACAATTATTTCCAGGGTGGGTAAACCGGGCGCCGGGTGGCGCGTTTATTTCGGCACCGATATGCTCGGCAACATGGCACTGCTGAAACCTCACGACGACATGACCCATAAAAGCATCGAATTTCGCCGCATCCAGTATCTGCGTGGTCCCAATGTCTGGACCTACCGCCCGGTTCTGGAGGCCTTGGTGGATATTGGCGAACTGGAGGATTTTCCCTCCAGCAAGATTCCCGGTTTCTACGAGCGTCTGTCGGCCTGGCTGCCCTCGCTGATCGAACATCGCTGCAGCTATGAAGAACGCGGCGGTTTCCTGCGCCGGGTCCAGGAAGGCACGTGGCCCGGCCATATCCTCGAACATGTGACCCTGGAACTGCAGAACCTGGCCGGCATGCCCGGCGGCTTCGGCAAGGCCCGGGAAGTTTCCGAACGGGGCGTCTACAAGGTGGTGGTGCGGGCCTGGAACGAGCACGTGACCCGCGCCGCCCTCCAGTACGGCCGCGATCTGGTGATGGCGGCGATCGAGGACAAGCCCTTTGATGTGGCGGCCTGCGTCGACCACCTGAAGGACCTGGTCGATGCCCATTGCCTGGGTCCGAGCACCGGCTGCATCGTCGATGCCGCCGACGACCGGGGCATTCCCGCCATCCGCATCACCGACGGCAACCTGGTGCAACTCGGCTACGGCTGCCGCCAGCGCCGCATCTGGACGGCGGAAACCGATCGCACCAGCGCCATTGCCGAGAGCATTTCGCGCGACAAGGACCTCACCAAGACCCTGCTCCAGTCCTGCGGCCTGCCGGTCCCCGGGGGACAACTGGTGAGCACGCCCGAGGCTGCCTGGGAAGCGGCCGAGGACATCGGCCTGCCGGTGGTGGTCAAGCCCGATGACGGCAACCACGGCCGGGGCGTGTTCCTCGACCTGAACAGCCGGGAAGAAATCGAGGCCGCCTACCGGGTCGCCAGTGAAGAAGGTAGCCATGTCATCGTCGAGCGTTACATTCCCGGCAGCGAACACCGGCTCCTGGTGGTGGGCAGCCAGGTCGTCGCCGCCACCCGGGGCGAAATCGCCGAGGTGGTGGGGGATGGCCGGCACAGCATCCGCGCCTTGATCGACCTGCAGATCAATGCCGACCCCCGCCGGGGCCGGAGCGAGGAGCATCCCCTCAACTTCATCGGCCTCGATTCCGCCGTGCGTCTGGAACTCCAGCGCCAGGGTTTCACCCCCGATGACGTGCCGGCAGCAGGCCGGAAAGTGGTGGTGCAGCGCATCGGCAACCTGGCCATCGACTGCACCGACGCGGTGCACCCGGATACGGCCCGTGCCGTGGTGCTCGCTGCCCGCATCGTCGGTCTCGACATCGCCGGGGTGGATCTGGTGGCGCAGGACATTTCCCAGCCCCTGGAGGCCCAAGGGGGGGCGATCGTCGAGGTCAATGCCGGCCCCGGCCTCCTGATGCATTTGAAACCCGCCGAGGGCAAGCCCCGGCCCGTGGGCCAGGCCATCGTCGAACTGCTGTTCCCCAACGGCGACAGCGGCCGGGTGCCCGTGGTGGGCATCACCGGGGCCCGGGGCAAGACCGCCACGGCGCGCTTGCTGACTCATATCCTCGACCTCACCGGTCAGTACATCGGCATGGCCTGCAGCGACGGCATCTTCCTCAACCGTCGCCAGGTGGAAACTGGAGCCCGGACCGCCAAGGTCCAGTGGGAGGCGGCCCGCCGGGTGCTGATGAACCGCCAGGTCCAGGCCGCCGTGATCGAAAACGGCGCCGATGCCATCCTGCAAGAGGGCCTGGCCTATGACCGCTGCCAGGTGGGCATCGTCCTGAACAGCGCTCCCATGGCCGATCTTTCCCACCATTACGTAGAAACGCCCGAGCAAATCTGCAACGTGCTGCGCACCCAGGTGGACGTCGTGCTCGAAGGGGGCGCCGCCGTGCTCAATGCGGCGGATGCCCAGGTGGCCGACATGGCCCGTCTGTCCGATGGCGAGGTGATCTTCTTTGCCCGGGACGGGGAGCTGCCGGTGCTGCGCGAACATGGCGTCCAGGGGGGGCGGGCGGTGTTCATCCGCGCCGGCCAGCTGGTGCTGTCCGAGGCCGGTCACGCAACCCCGTTCCTGGAGATGGCCAGCCTGCAGCCCCATCGGCTGGCCGGCGGCATGGCCAGCGACATGGCCGACAGCCTGCTGGCCGCCGTGGCCGCTGCCTGGGCCCTGGGTCTGGGCACCGACGTGATCCGCGCCGGCCTGGAAACCTTCCCTGCTGCGGCCTGATCATCCGAAAAAAAAGAATATCCCGAGGATTCCCGTCATGGAAATTTCCCGTATCCGCGCCCTGCGCGGTCCCAATCTCTGGAGCCGGCACACCTCCATCGAGGCCATCGTCAGCTGTGAGGAAAGCGAGCGGCAACTGAGCCGTCATCATCCGCAATTCGAAACCCGCCTGCGGGCCCGCTTTCCCGAGATCGGCCTGGTTGCCCTGGCCGACACGGCCCAGACCTATTCCCTGGCCCACGCCCTGCAGCTGTCCGCCCTGGGGCTGCAGGTCAGCGCCGGCTGCCCGGTGACCTTCGGGCGCACCACCCAGACCGTGGAGCCCGGGGTGTATCAGGTGGTGGTGGAATACACCGAGGAAGCCGTGGGCCGCCGCGCCCTGGCCCTGGCCGAGGACTTGTGCCGGGCCGCCCTCGCTGACAGGCCCTTTGATCTGGAAAAAGCCCTGGCCGAGCTGCGCGAACTCGACGAGGACGAGCGCCTGGGGCCCAGCACCGGCGCCATCGTCCATGCCGCCATCGTCCGCAACATTCCCTGCCGCCGCCTGACTTCCGGCAGCCTCGTGCAGTTCGGCTGGGGCAGCCGCCAGCGCCGCATCCAGGCGGCCGAGATCGACCAGACCAGCGCCATTGCCGAGGCCATCGCCCAGGACAAGGATCTGACCAAGGATCTGCTCCGGGCCGCCGGGGTGCCCGTGCCCCTGGGGCGGGCCGTGCAGGATGCCGAAGAGGCCTGGGCCGCCGCCCAGGAAATCGGCGGGGCGGTGGTGGTCAAGCCCCAGGACGGCAACCAGGGCAAGGGGGTGGCGGTGAATCTCGGCAGCCGCGCGGAAGTGCTGGCCGCCTATGCCGTGGCAGCCGGGATCAGCTCGAAGGTGCTGGTGGAACGCTACCTGCCGGGCCAGGATTTTCGCCTCCTGGTGGTGGGCAAACAGATGGTGGCCGCCGCCCGGCGCGATCCGCCCCAGGTGATCGGCGACGGCGTGCATACCATCCGCGAACTGGTCGATCAGGTCAATAGCGACCCGCGCCGGGGGGAAGGCCATGGCACGGCGCTCACCAAGATCCGCTTCGATGACATCGCCCTCGCCACCCTGGAAAAGCAGGGCTACCAGGCCGACAGCGTGCCCCCCAAGGGCGCCCTCGTGGCGCTCCGTAACAATGCCAACCTGTCGACCGGGGGCGCCGCCACCGATGTCACCGACGATGTGCACCCCGAACTCGCCGCCCGGGCCGTGGATGCGGCCCAGATGGTGGGGCTCGACATCTGCGGCGTGGATGTGGTCTGCCAGACCGTGCTGAAACCGCTGGAAGAGCAGGGCGGCGGCATCGTCGAAGTGAATGCGGCGCCGGGCCTGCGCATGCATCTGCAACCTTCCTTCGGGCGCGGCCGGCCGGTCGGCGAGGCGATCATTTCCCTCTTGTTCGAGGACGGCAACAATGGCCGCATTCCCGTGGTGGCCGTGGCCGGCACCAACGGCAAGACCACCACCGTGCGCCTGATTTCCCATTTGCTCACCGGCAACGGGCTGCGCGTCGGCATGACCACCACCGACGGGGTTTACATCCAGGATAAACGCATCGACACCGGGGACTGCAGCGGCCCACGGAGCGCCCGCAACGTGCTCATGCACCCGGAGGTCGATGCCGCGGTGCTGGAAACCGCCCGGGGCGGCGTGCTGCGCGAAGGGCTGGGTTTTGACCGCTGCAATGTCGCCGTGGTCACCAATATCGGCCAGGGCGACCATCTCGGCCTGGCCTACATCAACAGCGTCGAGGACCTGGCCGTGGTGAAGCGGGTCATCGTCGAGAACGTGGCGCCGGACGGCATGGCCGTGCTCAATGCCACCGACCCGGTGGTGGCGAAGATGGCCGAACACTGTCCGGGCGGCGTCACCTTCTTTGCCCAGGACCCGCATCATCCGGTGCTGTCCACCCACCTCGCCCAAGGCAAGCGGGGGCTTTATGTCGCCGACGGCCAGATCGTCTGCTTTGCCGGGGGCGAAGAGCAGCAGCGCCTGGCCCTGGCCCAGGTGCCCCTCACCCAGGGCGGCCGCATCGGTTTCCAGGTCGATAACGTCCTGGCTGCCGTGGGCGCCGCCTGGGCCCTGGGCCTCGACTGGCTCACCATCCGCCGCCAGCTCTCGAGTTTCGTCAGCGATGCCAGCACCGCGCCGGGCCGTTTCAACCTGTTCGACTACAAGGGCGCTACCCTGATCGCCGATTACGGCCACAACCCGGATGCCATCCAGGCGCTGGTGCAGGCCATCGCGACCCTGCCTTCGCGGCGCCGGGTGGTGGTCATCAGCGGGGCGGGGGACCGGCGTGACGAGGACATCCGCCAGCAGACCCGGATCCTTGGCGCCGCCTTTGACGATGTGATTCTCTATCAGGACCAGTGTCAGCGCGGCCGGGCCGATGGCGAGGTGCTGAGCCTGCTGCGCCAGGGCCTGGAAGGGGCGAGCCGCACCACCCATGTGGATGAGGTGCGGGGCGAGTTTCTGGCCATCGACCGGGCCCTGGAGCGGCTGGGCGAAGGGGACATCTGCCTGATCCTGGTGGATCAGGTGGAAGAAGCCCTGGCTCATATCGCCAGCCGGGTACAGCCGTCCGCATGAGCGGCCCCGCTCAGCGCCTGGTCTTTGTCGATCTGCTCAAGGCGGGTGCGGTGCAACTGGTGGTGTTGCACCACCTGGCCTTGTACGGCCCCCTTTCGGATTCGGCGGCAGAACTGCTGCCCGAACTGATGGCATGGCTGAGCCAGCAGGCCCGCATCGCGGTGCAGGTGTTTCTCGTGGTGGGCGGCTTTCTGGCGGCCCGTGGCCTTGCGCCCGATGGCGTCTGGAAGCCGGGTCGCCGGCTGCTGCCCCTGATCGCGCAGCGCTACCTGCGCCTGGCCGGCCCCTATGTGATCGCCCTGATGCTGGCCGTGGCCGGTTCTGCCCTGGCCAGCCAGTGGATGGAGCACGATTCCATCCCGGCGCCGCCGGGGCCGGGGCAGTTCCTGGCCCATGTGCTGCTGTTGCATGACCTGCTTGGTTTCGAGGCGCTCTCCGCCGGGGTCTGGTACGTGGCGATCGACTTTCAGCTTTACAGCTTGTTGGTGCTGCTGCTCTGGCTGGGGCAAACCGGCAGGTGGCGCGGGCCGATCCTGGTGACGGCGCTGGTGCTGGCCTCCCTGTTTCATTTCAACCGGGATGCCGACTGGGATGTCCTGGCCCTGTACTTTTTCGGGTCCTACGGACTCGGCGCCCTGGCCTGGTGGTGCACAAGGCAAGCCGGAAACAGATGGCTGGGGGTGCTGACGCTGGCTCTGGCCTGCCTGGCGCTGGCTCTGGACTTCCGCAGCCGCATTGCCGTCGCCCTGATCGTCGCGACGAGTCTGGCCATGGTGCAGTTCAGCGGCCTGCAGCAACGCTGGGCCGGTCATCCGCTGATCGCCTGGCTTTCCCGTATTGCTTACGGAGTATTCCTGGTTCATTTCCCGGTTTGCCTGGTGGTGAATGCGGCCTTCACCCGTTTCGTGCCGCTGACGCCTGAACGGGCGCTGTTGGGCATGGCCCTGGCCTGGGCGTTCAGCCTCCTGGCTGGGGCCCTGTTCCATTACCGGGTTGAGCAGGGCGTCGGCTGGCGTGGATTTGTGCGCCTGGATCCGGCCGGGTGAGGTTTGCAAAAGTGGGCAATCAAAAGTTGCCAATCCTTTGTTTGCGATTCACCGTCCTGGGCATAGACTTCATCGACCCGCACCCCAAAAGCAGCACCACGAGCCGTGGCTGCGTTTCTCACTGGAGGCACATCATGCAGAAAAACGAATTCAACTCCCTCAAGGCGGCAATCCTTGGCCTGGCCCTGGGCTTGATGGCGACCCCCGTACTGGCCGACAAGCCGGATCACGCCGGGCAGGGCGGCGCCCAGCATGGCGAACGGGGGCAGAATCAAAAAGACCACAAGGGACGCGGGGAGAACCAGCAGGGCAAGGGGCATGGGGTGCAGCACGAATACTCCACCCAGGACCGGCGTGATGACCGGGGCCATGATGGTGACCGGGGCCATTCACCTGCCGGCACCTACTTTCACGCGGACAAGCGGGTCGTGGTGCGCGACTACTTCGACCATGAAATCCGTTCCGGCCATTGCCCACCGGGCCTGGCCAAGAAGCACAACGGCTGTCAGCCCCCCGGACAAGCCAGGAAATGGCGTAAAGGCTACCCCTTGCCCCGGGATGTGGTCTATTACGATCTGCCTGAAGCCCTCATCATCCAGTTGGGCCGTCCGCCCGCCTCGCATCGCTATGTCCGGGTCGGCGCCGACATCCTGCTGATCGCCATCGGCAGCGGCATGGTGGTCGATGCCATCGAGGATCTGGGAAATCTGTGAAAGGCGGGTCGATGCCGCTGCCAAACCGTTTTTCAAACCAGGGCTGCCCCTTCTTTGCCCTCTTCTTTGCCCTCTTTCTTGCCTTCTTCCTGGCCGTTGTGCCTTGCCCGGTCATGGCGCAGCAAGAGGACTTGGCGATGCCCGATGCGAAGGCGACGGACAGTAAATTCCTGGAAAAGGAACTGCAATCCCTCGATTGGGCCCAGTTCAGCTTCGTGTTGCACAGCGTGCCGCAGCTTCGCGCCGAGGTGGATGCTTACGGTCCCCTGGGCTGGCAGTATGTGGAGCGCCATTACCGCCGTTATGGCTGGAGCCGTTCCCTCGACAAGCTCGATCAAGCCCGGCGGCGCGAACTGGCGGATCTCATCGTCCGGGCCAGGGCCGTTACCCGCTGACCGGAGTCCGCATGCGTCTCGACAAATGGCTCTGGGCCGCCCGCTTTTTCAAGACCCGCAGTCTGGCCAGCACAGCGGTAGCCGGCGGCAAGGTGCGGCTCAATGGCCTCTCGCCCAAACCTGCCAAGGAAGTGAAGCCGGGGGACGAACTGCAGATTCGGGCCGGGGAACAACTCTGGACCGTGATCGTCCAGGGCCTTTGCGAACAGCGCCGCCCGGCCCCGGAAGCCCGGCTGCTCTATCAGGAAACCCCGGAAAGCCAGCAGGAGCGGGAGCGCCAGGCCGAATTGCGCAAGGTGGCGCCCGCCCCTCTGGCCGATCACAAGGGGCGGCCCACCAAGCGGGAGCGGCGCCAGCTCATCACCTTCCGTCAGGGCTGACGGGGCCCCAACCCCCGCCATTCTCCCGGCGCCGCTCAACGCCAGCCAACCCCGCCCTGAAAGTGGGCATCAAGTGGGCATCCTGAGTCTCGACGAGGCCGTGCAGCAAGGCATTTCCCGCTGCCAGGACAAGCAGCAGGCCGCCGCCAGCCTGCGCCGGATTCTGGCGGGTCTCCCGGGGTTTGGATACCCGCATCGAAGCCCGGCGTTGACTGGGGTGCGCCGGGTAGGGATATACTTCCGATCTTGCCGCCAGACCGAGGGCGAGGGAATGCGCACTGCCAGAGCGGGAGCGCAACCGGAGTTGCAACCCGGAGTTGCAACCCGGAGTTGCAACCTGGAGTTGGTCTGGCCCGGATCAATCAATCAAAACCGAGTCAATCAAAACCGAGGGAATGTCAATGGCTTCAGGGAAATCCAAGATCATCTACACACTCACGGACGAAGCGCCGCTCCTGGCGACCTGTGCGTTCTTGCCGATCATCCGGACCTTCACGGGTCCCGCCGGCATCGAAATCGAGAAGGCGGACATTTCCGTTTCTGCTCGTGTTCTCGCCGAATTCCCTGAATATCTGACCGAAGCGCAGCGCGTTCCCAATACCTTGTCCGAACTGGGCAAGATGACCCTGGACCCCGACGTCAACATCATCAAGCTGCCCAACATCAGTGCTTCCCTGGCGCAGTTGAAGGCCTGCATCAAGGAACTGCAGGAGAAGGGCTACGCCATTCCCGACTATCCTGAAGCGCCTTCCAGTGACGAGGAAAAGGCCATCAAGGCCCGCTACGACAAGTGCCTGGGCTCTGCCGTGAATCCGGTGCTGCGCGAGGGGAATTCGGACCGTCGTGCGCCCCGGGCGGTAAAGGAATACGCCCGCCGCCACCCCCATGCCATGGGTGAATGGAAGCAGTGGTCCCAGACCCATGTTTCCCACATGAATGGCGGTGACTTCTACC
The DNA here is from genome assembly GCA_029255645.1 of Comamonadaceae bacterium. Lineage (GTDB taxonomy): Bacteria > Pseudomonadota > Gammaproteobacteria > Burkholderiales > Rhodocyclaceae > Azovibrio. The sequence goes on from JANLJE010000034.1 coordinate 30,499, forward strand.
ACGGGGAAAAGTCGATGACCCTGGACAAGGCCCGCCGCGTGCGCATGGAGCTGATCGCCAGGGGCGGCAGGATCACCGTGCTCAAGCCCGAGACCCGGCTGCTGGAAGGCGAGATCATCGACTCCATGTTCATGAGCAAGAAGGCGCTGTGTGATTTTTATGAGCGGCAACTGGAAGACTGCCGCGAAGCCGGCATCCTCTTTTCCCTGCACGTCAAGGCCACCATGATGAAGGTGTCCCATCCCATCGTGTTTGGCCACTGCGTCAGGATCTACTACAAGGATGCCTTCGAGAAGCACGCCAAGACTTTTGCCGAACTGGGCGTCAATGTGAATAACGGCATGGTGGATCTGTACGAGAAGATCAAGACCCTGCCCGAATCCAAGCGCGACGAGATCATCCGCGACCTGCATGCCTGCCAGGAGCACCGGCCCCGTCTGGCCATGGTGGATTCGGCCAAGGGCATCACCAACTTCCATTCGCCCAACGACATCATCGTCGATGCCTCCATGCCGGCCATGATCCGCGCCGGCGGCAAGATGTGGGGGGCCGATGGCAAGCAGTACGATGCCAAGGCCGTCATGCCTGAATCCACCTTCGCCCGCATCTATCAGGAGATGATCAACTTCTGCAAGTGGCACGGCAATTTCGACCCCCGCACCATGGGAACCGTGCCCAACGTCGGTCTGATGGCCCAGCAGGCCGAGGAATATGGTTCCCATGACAAGACCTTCGAGATTCCCGAAGCGGGCATCGCCAACATCGTCGACATCGACACCGGGGAAGTGCTGCTGACCCAGAATGTGGAAGAGGGCGACATCTGGCGCATGTGCCAGGTCAAGGATGCGCCGATCCGCGACTGGGTGAAGCTGGCCGTGACCCGTGCCCGCAACTCCGGCATGCCCGCCGTGTTCTGGCTCGATCCCTATCGTCCGCATGAAAACGAGCTGATCAAGAAGGTCGAGAAGTATCTGGCCGAGCATGACACCACCGGTCTTGAAATCCACCTCATGTCCCAGGTGCGCGCCATGCGTTACACCCTGGAACGAGTCTTCCGCGGCCTCGACACCATCTCCGTCACCGGCAACATCCTGCGCGACTATTTGACCGACCTGTTCCCGATCATGGAACTGGGCACCTCCGCCAAGATGCTCTCGATCGTGCCCTTGATGGCAGGGGGCGGCATGTATGAAACCGGCGCTGGCGGTTCTGCCCCCAAGCATGTGCAGCAACTGGTCCAGGAAAACCACCTGCGCTGGGATTCCCTCGGCGAGTATCTGGCCTTGGCGGCCTCCCTGGAGGACCTCGGCATCAAGGTAGACAATCCGCGCGCCCGGCTGCTGGCCAAGACCCTCGATGCCGCCACCGGCAAGCTGCTCGATAACGACAAGTCTCCCTCTCCCAAGACCGGCGAGCTGGATAACCGCGGCTCCCAGTTCTATCTGGCCATGTACTGGGCCCAGGAACTGGCGGCCCAAAAGGAAGATGCCGAACTGGCCGCCCATTTCGCCAAGCTGGCAAAGACCCTCACCGAGAACGAAGCCCAGATCGTGGCCGAGATGAAGACGGTGCAGGGTAAGCCCGTGGATATCGGCGGCTATTACAAGGCCGATCCGGAAAAGTGCAAGGCGGTCATGCGCCCGAGCCCCACCTTCAATGCCGCGCTGAAATCGGTCCGGGCGGCAGCCTGAGCGGCTTTGCAGCAGGAAAAACGCCAGGGCGGCTGACCCCTGGCGTTTTTTTTACCCCTTGTTTTACCCCTTGGGCAGGGGCGGGTTTCAGGCTGCCTGGAGGGCCTGGTCGAGGTCGGCGATCAGGCCGTCGATGTGCTCGATGCCCACCGAGAGGCGGATCATGTCTTCCGAGACGCCGGCCGTGGCCAGTTCTTCCGGCGAGAGCTGGCGGTGGGTGGTGGAGGCCGGGTGGCAGGCGAGGGTCTTGCAGTCGCCGATGTTGACCAGCCGGGTCACCAGTTTCAAGGCATCCTGGAACTTGCCGCCGCCTTCGCGGCCGCTGCAGTTCGTTCCCTTCACGCCGAAGTTGAGGATGCCGGACGCGCGTCCGCCCATGTACTTTTGCACCAGGGCGTGATCCTTGTGCTCGGGCAGGCCAGCGTAGTTTACCCAGCTCACCTTGGGGTGGTTCTCGAGGAAGCGGGCGATCTCGAGGGCGTTGTCGCAGATGCGTTCCATGCGCAGTGCCAGGGTTTCGATGCCCTGCAGGATCAAGAAGGCGTTGAAGGGGCTGATGGCGGCGCCCATGCTGCGCAGCGGCACGACCCGGGCGCGGCCGATGTAGGCGGCAGGGCCGAGCGCTTCGGTATAGACCACGCCGTGGTAGGAGACATCGGGTTCGTTCAGGCGCTTGAACTTTTGCTTATGCTCGGCCCAGGGGAATTTGCCGCTGTCGACGAGGATGCCGCCGAGGGAATTGCCGTGGCCGCCCAGGTATTTGGTCAGGGCATGCACGACGATGTCGGCGCCGTGTTCGAAGGGGCGGCACAGGTAGGGCGAGGGTACGGTGTTGTCGACGATGACCGGCACGCCATGACGGTGCGCCACATCGGCGAGCTTCTCGAAATCGGTGATGTTGCCCAAGGGATTGCCGACCGATTCGCAGAACACGGCCTTGGTTTTGGCGTCGATCAGCTTCTCGAAGGCTTCCGGGTCGCGGTAGTCGGCAAAGCGCACTTCGATGCCGTACTGGGGCAGGGTGTGGGCAAACAGGTTGTAGGTGCCGCCGTACAGGGTGCTGGAGGTGACGATGTTGTCACCGGCCTCGGCGATGGTCTGGATCGAGGCGGTGATGGCGGCCATGCCCGAGGCCATGGCCAGGGCGGCGATACCGCCTTCCATGGCGGCGACGCGCTTTTCCAGCACGTCCTGGGTCGGGTTCATGATGCGGGTGTAGATGTTGCCCGGTACCTTCAGGTCGAACAGGTCGGCGCCATGCTGGGTGTTGTCGAAGGCATAGGAGGTGGTCTGGTAGATGGGCACCGCCACGGCCTTGGTCGTGGGATCGGGGGAATAGCCGCCATGCACGGCCAGGGTTTCGAGTTTCATGTCACTCCTCTGAGAGGCTGGTTTGGGAAAAATGAAAGTCTAGCAGGTGCAGGAAAACCGTTCAGATGGCTTGCCTATATCCATATCCATATCATCCCGAATCCGGCCGTTACCCCGTCGATGCGAGCGGCTCTGGCGGGAGCCAGGGCGGGGCGGTCGGGTGATTTCCGCCACCCCTTCGTTTCGCCACCCCTTCGTTTCGCCACCCCATCGTTTCGCCACCCCATCGTCCACGAACGCCTTCCAGCGCCTGGCCTGGGGCAACGGCTCCGCAACTGCGCTGACATGGCGCAAGGCCGCCCGGATATGGGCGATGCGCGCCACCCGCTTGTCCACGGCGGCAGGCATCGGCGTCACGCTCCCCGGCAATTGGGCACGAGCCGGGCCTGGCTTTGCGCTTGGCTCAGGGCTCAGGGCTCAGGGCTCAGGGCTCAGGGCTCAGGGCTCAGGGCTCAGGGCTCA
>JANLJE010000034.1:34122-51883 GCA_029255645.1 Comamonadaceae bacterium
GGACATCGCCCCGCAGGCCCATGATATGGGCGTGACGTTTGTGTCCGGGGAGACGCCTGCAAATCCGTTGAAACGGGCTTCCATTCCAGCGTTGCGCGGCTTTACCTGAGTGCAACTGCCGGAAGCAGGATAAATACGCTCAGTCTTCCTGTGCCGCAGGTCTGATCTGCTAACATGCGGCCCACTTCCTGAAGGTGTTCGACGTGGATTCCCTGACTTCTGCTTTTTCTCCCGAAGGCCCTCTGGCCACCGCCATTCCCGGTTTTCATGTGCGTAGCCAGCAGGTGGAGATGGCGGCGCGCATCGCCGCGGCCATCCGGGAACAAACGGTGTTCATCGCCGAAGCCGGCACCGGCACCGGCAAGACCTTTGCCTATCTGGTGCCGGCCCTGGCCTCGGGCGGCAAGGTGATCATTTCCACCGGCACCAAGACCCTGCAGGACCAACTCTTCAACAAGGACCTGCCCTTGGTGCGCCATGCCCTCAAGGCTCCGGTGCAGGTGGCGCTTTTGAAGGGGCGGGCCAACTATGTCTGCCACTATTACCTGCGCCGGGCGGTGGAGGAGGGGCGCTTTCACAGCCGCGAAGAAGTCAGCCACCTGGCGAAGATCCAGCGTTTTTTCAAGATCACCCGCACGGGCGACAAGGGCGAATGTGGCGACGTGCCCGAAAGCTCGCCGGTCTGGCATGCCGTCACTTCCACCCGCGACAACTGCCTCGGGCAGGAATGCCCGGACCACAAGGACTGCTTCGTCATGGCCGCGCGCCGCGAAGCCATGGAGGCGGATCTGGTGGTGGTCAATCACCACCTCTTCTTTGCCGACGTGATGCTGCGCGAGGAGAGCATGGCCGAACTCCTGCCCGCCTGTAATACGGTGATTTTCGACGAGGCGCACCAGTTGCCGGAAGTCGCCACCCTGTTCTTTGGCGACAATGTCTCCACCTCCCAGGTCATCGACCTGGTCCGGGATACTCAGGTGGAAGGGCTGGCCTCGGCCCGGGACTGCCTCGATTTGCAAAACTGCCTGCCCGGCCTGGAAAAGGCGGCGAAGGACTTGCGCCTGGCGGTAGGCATCGACAGCGGTCGCTTCTCGGCCCAGCAACTCGAAGAAAAACCCGGCTTCAAAGCCGCCCTCGAACAGGTGCGGCAGAGCCTGGAGGGTGTGGCGGCGATTCTAAAAACCCAGGCCCAGCGCTCCGAAGGGCTGGAAAAATGCTGGCAGCGGGCGATCGAACTGGCCCAGCGCTTCACCGCCTGGGGGGAGGGGGGCGGCGATGGCGTGGTGCGCTGGGGCGAAGCCTTCACCCATGCCCTGCAATTGAATGCCACCCCCTTGTCGGTCGCCGATATTTTCCAAAAGCAGATGGGCGGCCACCCCCGTGCCTGGATCTTCACTTCGGCGACCCTGGCCGTGCAGGGCAGGTTTGATCATTACCAGGCCGAACTGGGGCTCTGGCAGGCGGAAACCGGCTTCTGGGAAAGCCCCTTCGACTACGCCAAGCAGGCCATCCTCTATGTTCCCCAAGCCATGCCCGAACCCAATTCCTACGGCTATACGGATGCGGTGGTGGAAGCGGCCCTGCCGGTGCTGGCCGCCTGCGGCGGGGGCGCCTTCTTTTTGTGCACCAGCCTTAGAGCCATGCGCCGCACCCACGAATTGTTGCAGCAATTCGTCGAGGACCATGCCCGGCAAAGCGGGGAGCGGCTGCCCCTGTTCTTGCAAGGGGAGAGCGGCAAGAACGAATTGCTGGAACGCTTTCGCGCGGCCGGCAACGGCATCCTGGTCGGCAGCCAGAGTTTCTGGGAAGGGGTGGATGTGCGCGGCGAGGCCCTTTCCCTGGTGGTCATCGACAAGCTGCCGTTTGCCCCGCCCGACGACCCGGTGCTTTCGGCCCGGATCGAGGAAATGAACCGGGCCGGGCGCAATGCCTTCGTCGAATACCAGCTGCCCCGGGCCGTGATCAACGTCAAGCAGGGGGCCGGGCGGCTGATCCGCACCGAGGCCGATCGAGGCGTGTTGATGATCTGCGACCCGCGCCTCATCACCAAGCCTTATGGCAAGCGCGTCTGGCGCAGCCTGCCGCCCATGAAGCGCACCCGGGAACTGGCGGTGGTGCTCGATTTCTTTCGCGATCTTGCCTCTGGCACCCCATGAAAAATCTGATCGCCTCCCTGCCGGACGATAGCTGCGCGGCCGCGACCCGTCTCAATCGGGAATGCCTTTGCCTGGCCACCGACCACGCCGCCCTGGAACGGGCCCTCAAAACCTGCGCCGGGATCGATTACCCGGCCCTGCGCCAGAGCCGCCCCCATCTCTTTTCCGATACCGTGGTGTTCGTGGGCGAAGCCTGCCTGCGGCGCATGGCGGACCTCATCGCCGCCATCGAAACCGTGGTCGCCCTGCCTGCCTACCAGGCCGCGGTGCTGGCCTGGGCGCCGCCCATCGCCCGCTTCGATCCGGGGCATCCCGGCGTGTTCCTGGGTTATGACTTTCACCTCGACCCGGATGGGCCGCGCCTGATCGAAATCAACACCAATGCCGGCGGCGGCCTCCTCAATGCCCATCTGGCCCGGGCTCAGCAGGAATGCTGCGGCCCCCTCACGGCGCTCCTCGGCCTGCGCCCGCCCCATCCGGACCCGGAAGAGGCCTTCATCGCCATGTTCCGGGAGGAATGGCGGCGGGCCAAAGGCAGCCAGCCCCTGGAGCGCATTGCCATCGTCGATACCGACCCGGCCCAGCAGTACCTGGCGCCGGAATTCGAACTTTTCCGCCAGCGCTTCGTGGCGGCCGGCATCGACGCCTGCATTGCCGACCCGGCCGAACTCTCCTGGGATGGCCGGCGCCTCATCCACGCCCGGGGGCCGGTGGATCTCGTCTACAACCGCCTTACCGATTTCGCCCTGGAAGCGGCCGCCCACGCCCAGCTCAAAGCCGCCTATCTCGCCGGGGCGGTCCTGCTCACGCCCCATCCCCGCGCCCATGCCCTTTATGCCGACAAGCGCAATCTGGTGCTGCTCACCGACCCGGACTGGCTCGCCGCCGCCGGGGTGGCGCCGTCCACGCAAGCGCAACTGCTGGCCGCCATTCCCCGCACCCTGGCGGTGACGGCAGAGGCCGCCGAGCGCTTCTGGCAAAGCCGGCGCCAGTGGTTCTTCAAGCCGGCCGCAGGCTTTGGCAGCCGCGCCGCCTACCGCGGCGACAAACTCACCAAGCGGGTGTTCGAGGCTATCCTCGCCGGCAACTACGTCGCCCAGGCCCTGGTGCCGCCCTCCGAGCGCCGCCTGCAGGTGGGGGAGGAGTTTGCCGATCTCAAACTCGACCTGCGCAACTATGTCTATCAGGGCCGGGTCCAGTTGGTGGCGGCCCGGCTCTACCAGGGCCAGACCACCAATTTCCGCACCCCCGGCGGCGGTTTTGCGGCCGTGCTGGAAGTGCCCGAGGGCAGGGCGGAGTCTCGATGATGGCCGCGATCGCCCGTCCCCCGGGTTTTGCCAAGCCCGGCAGGTCGGTCTTTTCGGCGCATGGCTCGTTCTGGCTTTGCCACCGCCAAGCCTTTGCCACCTCCCCCCTTGCCATCCCCCTTGCCATCCCCTTTTTGCCACGGGAGAAATCTTGTCCATGTTGAGTTATCCAGAAGCCCTGGCGCGCCTACTTGCGGCGGCCGTCCCGGTGTCGGAAATCTGCACCTTGCCGCTCTTTGCCGCCACCGGCCGGGTGCTCGCCCAGCCGCAGTTTTCCCGCGTCGCCGTGCCCTCCCTCGATAATTCCGCCATGGATGGCTATGCCGTCCGGGCCGCCGACGTCAGCGCTCCCGGCATTTGCCTGCCGGTGACGCAGCGCCTGCCCGCCGGTTGTGTCGGCCAAGCCCTGCAACCCGGTAGCGCCGCCCGCATCTTTACCGGCGCCCCGCTGCCGCCGGGCGCCGATGCGGTGGTGATGCAGGAACTGTGCGAACCCGGCGCAGACGGGGTGATCCTCCGGCATGTCCCGAAGGTGGGGGAGAACATCCGCCGCCGTGGCGAGGACATGCAAGAGGGCGAGGAAATCCTTGCGGCCGGCACCCTGCTGCGGCCCCAGGAGATTTCCCTTGCCGCCTCGGCGGGCCTGGCCGAACTGCCGGTGCGGCGCCGTCTCGAGGTGGCGGTGTTGTCGACCGGCGATGAACTCGTCGAACCCGGCCAGCCCCTGCCGCCCGGCGGGGTCTATGACGCCAACCCGTTCGCCCTCGTCGGCCTGCTCAAAAGCCTGGGCTGCGAAGTGCGTGCCCCTCTTCGCATTCCCGATGATCTCGAGGCCACCCGCGCCGCCCTTTGCCAGGCGGCCGCCGAAAACGACTTGATCCTCACCAGCGGCGGCGTCTCGGTGGGGGAGGAAGACCATGTCAAGCGCGCGGTGCAGGCCGAGGGCCGCCTCGACCTCTGGCGGGTGGCGATCAAGCCCGGCAAGCCCCTCGCCCTGGGCCGCCTGCGCCGCCCCGAAACCGCGGCCGGGCCAGGCGGGATGGCCTGGTTCATCGGCCTGCCGGGCAATCCGGTATCGGCCTTCGTCACCTTCCTGGTGCTGGTGCGGCCCTTCATCCAGCGCCTGCAGGGCAGGACCGTGCGGCCCTTGCAAGCCTACCGCCTGCCCGCCGCCTGGCGCTGGAGCGAGGCTAGCCCGCTGCACGAATTCCTGCGGGTTCGCCGGGATGCGGAGGGCCGCCTGGAAGCTTTCCCGAATCAGGGCTCGGGCGTACTGAGTTCCCTGGTCTGGAGCGAGGGGCTCGCCATCAAGCCGCCCCATGCCCGCATCGAGCCGGGCGATCTGGTCGACTTTTTGCCTTTTGCGGAGTTGCTCTCATGAGTGTGCGCATCCTTTATTTCGCCAGCTTGCGGGAACGCCTCGGTAAGCGCGAGGAAATCCTCGACCTGCCGGAGGGCCTGGGCACGGTCGAAGAGTTGATCGTCTGGCTCGCCAGCGAGGGGCGCGAGGCCCTGCGCGAAGTGCCCAGCCTGCGCTTTGCCGTGAATCAGGAAATGGCCCGGGCAAGCGACCCGGTGCTGGATGGCGACGAAGTGGCCTTCTTTCCGCCGGTCACGGGCGGCTAGACGATGCCGGTCCGGGTCCAGCTCGAAGATTTCGACCTTTCCGCCGAAGTGGCGGCGCTCCGGGCTGCCGATCCCCGCATCGGGGCCGTGGCCGCCTTCATCGGCCTCGTGCGCGAGGTCAATGCAGGTAGCCAGGTGTCCGGAATGTTCCTGGAACACTATCCAGGCATGACCGAAAAGGCGCTCATGGCCATCATCGCCGAAGCCCGGGCGCGTTGGGCGCTGTTCGATGCCCTGGTGATCCACCGGGTCGGGCCGCTCAGGCCCACGGACCCGATCGTGCTCGTCGCCGTCACCTCCGCCCACCGGGGCGAAGCCTTTGCCGCCTGCGAATTCATCATGGACGCCCTGAAAACCCGGGCGCCGTTCTGGAAACGGGAAGAGACCCCCGCCGGCCATCGCTGGGTGGACGCCCGTGCGGGCGACGCCGAAGCCGCCGCGCGCTGGAGCGGCGAGTCCGATCCGGGACCCAAAGCCTGAACCGCAAAGCCTGAGCCGCAAAGCCTGAGCCGCAAAGCCTGAGCCAGAATCCCCCGCGGTTTTTACTTCGGCGTTACCCGCGTGACCTGGACGTAACTTCGGGACGTAATTTCGGGACGTAGCTTCGGGACGTAACTTCGGCGCGGCCGCGTCTGCATGAACCCGGCCGGACGCGGCCAGTCCGGGCATGGCGCCGGGGCCGGGGATTTCCCGGCCGGCGGCCCAAAGCGAAAACTTGAATTGCCGGAGACCGTCCCCATCTCCAGGCCGAACCTCCCCGAAAAAAAGGAATCCATCATGCGTCTCGACAAGCTCACCACCATCTTCCAGCAGGCCCTGGCCGACGCTCAAAGCCTGGCCATCCGCAACGATCAGCAATTCATCGAGCCCACCCACCTGCTCCTGGCCCTGCTCAATCAGGAAGACGGCGGCAGCGCCTCCCTGCTGGCCCGGGCCGGGGTCAATGTGCCCGGTCTCAAGGCGGACCTGGAAGCCGCCATCAAGCGCCTGCCCCAGGTTTCCGGCCACGGTGGCGAGGTCACCATCGGCCGCGAGCTGGGCAACCTGCTCAACCTGACCGAGAAGGAAGCCCAGAAGCGGGGCGACCAGTTCATTGCCTCGGAAATGTTCCTGCTGGCCCTCACCGAAGACAAGGGCGATGCCGCCCGTCTCGCCAAGCAGCACGGGCTTTCCCGCCGTGCCCTGGAAACCGCGGTGAATGCGGTGCGCGGCGGGCAGGCCGTGGATAACCAGGAGGCCGAAGGCCAGCGGGAATCCCTGAAGAAATACTGCATCGACCTCACCGAACGGGCCCGTCAGGGCAAGCTCGACCCGGTGATCGGCCGGGACGACGAAATCCGCCGCGCCATCCAGATTCTGCAACGCCGCACCAAGAACAATCCGGTGTTGATCGGTGAACCCGGGGTGGGCAAGACCGCCATCGTCGAAGGCCTGGCCCAGCGCATCGTCAATGATGAAGTGCCCGAGTCCTTGAAAGGCAAGCGGGTGCTGACGTTGGACATGGCCGGCCTGCTCGCCGGCGCCAAGTATCGCGGCGAATTCGAGGAGCGTTTGAAGGCCGTATTGAAGGAGATTGCCCAGGAAGAAGGCCGCATCATCCTCTTCATCGATGAAATCCACACCATGGTGGGCGCCGGCAAGGCCGAGGGTGCCATCGATGCGGGCAACATGCTCAAACCCGCGCTGGCCCGGGGCGAGCTGCACTGCATCGGCGCCACCACCCTGGACGAATACCGCAAATACATCGAGAAGGACGCCGCCCTGGAGCGCCGCTTCCAGAAGGTGCTGGTCGATGAACCTTCCGTGGAATCCACCATCGCCATCCTGCGCGGCCTGCAGGAGCGCTACGAACTGCACCATGGCGTCGAGATTACCGACCCGGCCATCGTCGCCGCGGCCGAACTTTCGCACCGCTACATCACCGACCGCTTTCTGCCGGACAAGGCCATCGACCTGATCGATGAGGCCGCCGCCCGCATCAAGATGGAAATCGACTCCAAGCCCGAGGTGATGGACAAGCTCGACCGGCGCATCATCCAGCTCAAGATCGAGCGGGAAGCCGTGAAGAAGGAAAAGGACGAGGCCTCGAAGAAGCGCCTGGCCCTGATCGAGGAAGAAATCGCCAAGCTGACCAAGGAATACTCGGACCTCGAAGAAATCTGGAAGGCCGAGAAGGCCCAGGTCCAGGGCGCCGCCCACATCAAGGAAGAAATCGAGAAGGTGCGCCTGCAGATGGCCGAGCTGCAACGCCAGGGCGCCTTCGACAAGCTCGCCGAACTGCAGTACGGCAAGCTGCCCCAGCTCGAAGCGCAGCTCAAGGCTGCGGAAAAGAGCGGGGGCGGGGAATCCAGACAGTACAAGCTCCTGCGCACCCAGGTCGGCGCCGAGGAAATTGCCGAGGTGGTGAGCCGCGCCACCGGCATCCCGGTCTCCAAGATGATGCAGGGCGAGCGGGATAAATTACTGAAGATGGAAGAACGCCTGCACGAGCGGGTGGTGGGCCAGGACGAGGCCGTGCGCCTCGTGTCCGATGCCATCCGCCGTTCCCGGGCCGGGCTTTCCGACCCGAACCGGCCATATGGCTCCTTCCTGTTCCTCGGCCCCACGGGCGTCGGCAAGACCGAACTGTGCAAGGCCCTGGCCGAGTTCCTGTTTGATTCCGAGGAACACATGATCCGCATCGACATGAGCGAGTTCATGGAGAAACACTCCGTCGCCCGCCTGATCGGCGCCCCTCCGGGCTATGTCGGCTACGAGGAAGGCGGCACCCTGACCGAGGCCGTGCGCAGGAAGCCCTATAGCGTCATCTTGCTCGATGAGGTGGAAAAGGCCCACCCGGACGTGTTCAACGTGCTCTTGCAGGTGCTCGACGACGGCCGCATGACCGACGGCCAGGGCCGCACCGTGGACTTCAAGAACACCGTGGTCGTCATGACCAGCAACCTCGGTAGCCAGATGATCCAGCAGATGGCCGGCGACGATTACCAGGTGGTGAAGCTGGCGGTGATGGGCGAGGTGAAGAGTTACTTCCGGCCCGAGTTCGTCAATCGCATCGACGAGGTCGTGGTGTTCCACAGCCTGGACGAGAAGCAGATCCGCAACATCGCCCGGATTCAGCTCGGCTATCTGGAAAAGCGGGTGCAGCAACTCGAAATGCAGCTCCGGGTGGAAGACAGCGCCCTGGACGAACTGGCCAAGGCTGGCTTCGATCCCGTCTTTGGCGCCCGTCCTTTGAAGCGCGCCATCCAGCAGCACATCGAGAATCCGCTTGCCAAGCAGATCCTCGAAGGCAAGTTCGGGCCCAAGGACACCATCGTGGTGAGTTGCGAAGGCGGGGTGATGCGGTTTGCACAGGGCTGATCTGCTCAATCGAGTCCCGAGTCCGTGTTCCTGATGCGGTGTTGCTGATGCAGCGGTAGCGCTTACGCAGGAGGGGGATGGAGGTGGGTGCAGCCAAGCCTGCCCTGCTGGGGAAGGTCCATCACCGCCTGCGGATGCTGGCCGTGGCCGATGAAGTTCTGGCTACCGCAGGTAAGGCAGGCGGTCGGCCGACCTTAACAATAAGAAAACCCCCGGCAGTAGCGCTGCGCGGGGGTTGGTTTTGCCTGTTCGGCCATGGCGGCACAGATCAAGTTGTCAGCCCGAGCTTCGATGTGTGGCTCAGGTGAGCAGCAATTTGCTGCCAATCAAAACCAGCATTACGCCGAGGAGGCGCCGCAGGATGTGTTCGGGTATCCGGGTGGACAGATGGCTGCCGATATAAATCCCGGGGAGGGAGCCCAGCAGGAGCGCGCCCAGCAAGTTCCAGTCGACACTGCCCAGCCACCAGTGCCCCAGCCCCGCTGTCAGGGTCAGGGGAACCGCGTGAGCCACATCCGACCCCACGATTTTGACCGGGGACAGTTTGGGGTAAAGGAAAAACAGGGCCGCAACGCCCAGGGCGCCTGCGCCTACCGAGGAAATGGAGACCAGGACGCCCAGCAGGATGCCGACCATTACCGTGATTTTGTCCAGGTGCCTGGAGCGCCAGGCCGCGTTTTCATGTTGGATGGCGTATTGCTGTACGCGGCGGCCGTAGAACAGTGCCAGTGAAGTGAGCAGCAGCGCGATCCCGAGAATGAACGCGATCACATCGGTCAGCTGCTCGCTGCGCCTGGGCAGCCGTGAGAGGGCGTAGAGGGTGAGGGCGGAGGCAGGGAGGCTGCCCAGCGCCAGCAATCCGGTGAGTCGCCATTCGACATGACCTTTGCGGCCATGAACGACAGTTCCGCCTCCTTTGGTGATGGCCGCGTACAGGAGGTCGGTGCCCACTGCGGTCGCCGGGCTGATCCCGAACAGGATGACCAGCAGGGGGGTCATCAGTGATCCACCGCCCACCCCGGTCAATCCAACGACAACGCCTACGGTAAAGCCAGAGAGGGTGTACAGCCAGTCCATGACGCGCTTGATCCTGAATTTGTCTGCACGCATGGTAACAAGGGCTGTGTATTCCTATATAGAATGATGACTTAAATGAATATGCTTGAATCGAATAAGCTGTACGGGGGAATCCGGGTCTCTGTACCTGGATGTCATTCCATCATGCTGCCTGCCATCGCCCGGAAATCACGCCTCTACATCTGCCCAGCAGTTGGGGGTTTCGTAGAGGCGGATTTTCTGGAGTCGCAGCTGCTTGCCGTAGCAGTTCTGGTAGGCGGGGCGGAGCCGATCGAAGGCGATCTGCGCCAGGTTTTCCGCAGTGGGGATCCGGTCCAGCTTGACGGTTTTGTGGCCAGGCAGGGTGGCAAGGAAGTCGACCACGGATTGGTCTCCGGCGTAGACCAGGAAAGCGTGATCCCATTGGTCGACCAATTCGGCTTTGGCAATGGACTTGATGTCGGAAAAATCCATGATCATGCCATTGGAGGAATCTCCCGCCGTCTCGATGACTTCACCTGCGAGGGTGATTTCGATAAGGTATCGGTGTCCATGCAGGTTGCGGCATTGGCTTTTGTGATCTGGAATCCGGTGTCCTGCGTCGAATTCCAGCCGGCGGGTGATCAGCATGTTCATTCCGGGGTCGAAAGGTCCGGGGTCGAAAAGCGATGAATTATAACACCCACTTCTTCCTCCCATGAATTCAGGGAACTGCATGACAAATCAGATCTTGAGTGTGATGGATCATCGCCGGGATGGTGCGGGATTGGTGTATGTCTATCCCGTTGTTTCCCGCCGGGCCGCCGGTCTTTCCATCGGCATCAATCTGAATGTAAACCGGGCTTGCAACTGGGCTTGTGTGTATTGCCAGGTGGAGGGGCTGAGCAAGGGGGGGCCACCTCCGGTGGATCCGGGTCTGCTTGAGCGTGAATTGGCCGGTTTTCTGGAGCAGGTTCTGGTGGGAGACTATCTCTCCCGCCATGTACCCGAGGCCTGTCGCCGTCTTGCCGACATTGCTTTTTCTGGAGACGGGGAGCCGACGAGTGCCCGTGAATTTCCTGAAGTGCTCCAGGTGTTGGCCCGTGTGATGGAGTCGTTCGGGATACTCGGCAAACTCCCGGTACGCCTCATCACCAATGGCAGTTTCATGCACCGGGACGAAGTGAAGCGGGGGTTGATGAACCTGGCCGCCATGGCGGGAGAGGTCTGGTTCAAGGTGGACCGGGGCGATCCTGAAGGCATGCTGAGCATCAATCAAAGCAGAATCCCCGTTGAGCGGGTAGTGGCCAATTTACGGGATTGTGCCGAAAGGGTGCCGACCTGGGTGCAAAGCTGCTGGTTTGCCTGGGATGGACAGGCGCCTGGAAAGGAAGCACGGCAGGCGTATCTGGAATTGCTGAGCCAGGTCGCCGACGTGGTAAAAGGGGTTCATCTCTACGGCTTGGCGCGTCCTTCACAGCAGCCTGAGGCAGGTCGGCTGGGCAGGCTTTCCGGAGCGGAGCTGGAGAATTGGGGAAGATGCATCGAAAAAGAAACAGGCATCAGCGTGGTGGTGTCACCCTGATGCCTGTTCATCATCCGCCATGTCAGGCGGCTGCTTTCATTTTGCTGCGGGCGGACTTTTTCAGGGACTTGAAGAGCTCGGCTTCGTGTTCTTTCATGTATTCCAGCACTTCAAAGTCTTCGCGCTTGATCCGCTGAATGTCGATTTGCTCGACATGGACCAGACGCAGCAGTTCGCGGACGGGTTTGGGCATGTTGCGACCGCTTTCATAACGGGAGCCGCCGCTCTGGGTGACGCCGATTCTGGACCAGAATTGCTGCTGATTGAGGCCCAGCTTGCGACGAATCTCGCGCGGGTCGATCTTTTCCAGGGTCTTGATGTTGCTCATGTTTTTCCTCTCGTGGGTCAAGTGCCATGAATCTTGGCTTTGTCTGCATATATAACTAAAGTCATATGGCTCGAAGTATATACACTCGTTGGACATAATTGCAAGCGGCATGTTCAATTTTTTTGACGTAACAGAACGTTTCCTTGTTTTCGACCATGCGCTAGAATTCCCGGGTTTTCCTGCACGAATGTCATGATTGGATAGCGGAATGGCTTTGATTGTTCAAAAATACGGCGGCACTTCGATGGGAAGCCCCGAGCGCATCAAGAATGTTGCCAGGCGGGTTGCACGGTTCCAGGCTCAGGGGCACCAGGTGGTGGTGGTGGTTTCCGCCATGAGCGGAGAGACCAATCGTCTCATTGCCCTGGCCAGGGAAATTCAGGCCGATCCCGACCCGCGGGAACTGGATGTGGTGATTTCCACCGGTGAGCAGGTCGCCATTGGCCTGCTGTGCATGGCCTTGAAGGATGCCGGTTTGAAAGCCAGGAGCTATACCGGCGGGCAGGTTCGCATCCTGACCGACGATGCTTTCAACAAGGCACGCATCTTGTCCATCGATGAAGCCAACATCCGTGCCGATCTGGATTCCGGTCATGTCGTGGTGGTGGCGGGTTTCCAGGGCGTGGACGAGGCCGGCAACATCACCACCCTGGGACGGGGCGGCTCCGACACCACGGGTGTGGCACTGGCGGCTGCGCTCAAGGCCGATGAGTGCCAGATCTATACCGATGTGGATGGCGTCTACACCACCGATCCCCGTATTGTCCCCGAGGCCAGAAAGCTGGATACGGTCACCTTCGAGGAAATGCTTGAAATGGCCAGCCTGGGATCGAAGGTGCTGCAGATCCGCTCGGTTGAGTTTGCGGGCAAGTACAAGGTCAAATTGCGAGTCCTGTCCAGCTTCCAGGATGAAGGGGAGGGGACGCTGATTACTGTTGAGGAAGGCAAAAAAATGGAACAACCGATTATCTCCGGCATCGCTTTCAACCGTGATGAGGCCAAGCTGACGGTGCTGGGCGTGCCTGATCGTCCAGGGGTTGCCTACCAGGTGCTGGGCCCCATCGCGGATGCCAATATCGATGTGGACATGATCATTCAGAACGTGGGTCATGATGGTTCCACCGATTTTTCCTTTACCGTGAACCGTTCCGAATTCGAGAAGGCCAAAGCTGTTCTGGAAAGTGTGCGCCAGCACATCGGTGCCCGGGAAATCATCGGGGACAACAGGATCTGCAAGGTATCTGCCGTGGGTGTCGGCATGCGCTCCCATCCCGGGGTTGCCAGCCAGATGTTCCGTGCCCTGGCCGAGGAAGGCATCAACATCCAGATGATTTCCACCTCTGAAATCAAGATTTCCGTGGTGCTCGATGAAAAGTACCTGGAACTTGCCGTGCGCGTGCTGCACAAGTCTTTTGATCTGGACAAGTAAAGGTAAGGGTAAGTCCCGGAGTTGAAAGCCAATCCTGCGCGATTGGCTTTTTTCATAGGCTGGAGATTTTCATGATAAGCTTTACAATCCAGATCTAAGCTGATGAAATATAAGCGTAAGCATCTGTTCGACCACACGGATCAGGCGTTTGAATAGATCAAAATTTCCGGAATCACCCCATGGCTGCATCTTCCCGACGACTGGAAAAACCCAGTCCCCTGCCTGAAAAAATTGGCGTCCTGCTGCAGGAATCGCGCTGGCTGGTGATCGGTGCCTTGGCCCTGTTTCTCGCACTTTCCCTGTGGGGTTACCACCCGGGTGATCCGGGGTGGTCGCATGCGGTCGGCGCTGCGGGGTTGCAGAACCCGGCGGGCCGGGCCGGCGCCTGGATTTCCGATTTGCTGTTGTTTCTTTTTGGCTTTTCTGCCTGGTGGTGGATCGTCCTGTTGCTGATGTTCGTCTGGTGGGGCTATCGGCATCTGAATGGACTAGGAGAGGAGAAGGGCGCCGATCGTCGCCCGCTCTATATCGCCATGGCCGGGTTCCTGCTGCTGCTGTCTGCCAGCTCCGCCCTGGAATCCTTGCGTTTCCATTCTCATCAGGGCCGTCTGCCCATGGCACCGGGCGGCATGCTGGGGGTGGAAGTGGGAGGCGCGCTTGGGGCCAGCATGGGTCATACCGGCGCCACCCTGTTGCTGCTGGCGGCCATGGCGGTGGGGTGGAGCGTGTTTTCCGGCATGTCCTGGCTGTGGTTCTTCGAGCGCCTGGGGGCTGGGCTGGAATCTGCTTGTCAAGGAGTGTTGGGTGTTTACGAACGGTGGCAGGACAAGCGTATCGGCCGGGAAGTGGCCCAGCAACGGGAAGCGGTGGTGGAGGTCGAGAAGAAACGGGTGGAGTTCCAGGAGCCGGTCTTCATCGAGCCGCCAGCCCCCATGGAAGTTGTCATCTCGCCCAAGGCAGAGCGACGCATCGAACGGGAAAAACAGGCCACCCTGTTTCCGGAGGAGGCCATCGGTGGGCGGTTGCCACCCCTGCATCTGCTCGACCCGGCGCCGCCGCACATGGAATCAGTGGCCGCCGATACCCTGGAATTCACTTCGCGCCTGATCGAACGCAAGCTGGCCGACTTCGGCGTTCTGGTGAAGGTGCTGGCAGCCCTGCCCGGGCCGGTGGTCACCCGCTACGAGATCGAGCCGGCAACCGGGGTCAAGGGCGCCCAGATCGTCAATCTGGCGCGCGACCTGGCCCGGGCGCTGGCCCTGATTTCGGTGCGGGTGGTGGAAACCGTGCCGGGCAAGTCCTGCATGGCTCTGGAACTGCCCAACCCGCGCCGCCAGACCGTGAAACTGGCCGAGATCATTTCCAGCAAACCCTGGAATGACATGAACAGCCCGCTGACCGTGACCCTGGGCAAGGACATCGGCGGCCAGCCCGTGGTGGCCGACCTGGCCAGGATGCCCCACCTGCTGGTGGCCGGCACCACCGGTTCCGGCAAGTCCGTGGGGGTCAACGCCATGATCCTGTCGCTGCTCTACAAGGCCGAACCGGAAACCGTGCGCCTCATCCTGATCGACCCCAAGATGCTGGAACTGTCGATCTACGAGGGCATTCCCCATCTGCTCGCCCCGGTGGTCACCGACATGCGCCAGGCCGCCAACGCCCTGAACTGGTGCGTGGGCGAAATGGAAAAGCGTTACAAGCTGATGAGTGCCATGGGGGTGCGCAACCTGGCCGGTTACAATGCCAAGATCCGCGAGGCGGAAAAAAAGGGTGAGCACATTCCCAATCCTCTTTCCCTGACCCCGGAAGCCCCTGAACCCCTCACCGTGCTGCCTCATATCGTCGTGGTCATCGACGAACTGGCGGACCTGATGATGGTGGTCGGCAAGAAGGTGGAAGAACTCATCGCCCGCCTGGCCCAAAAGGCCCGCGCCGCCGGCCTGCACCTGATCCTGGCGACCCAGCGTCCCAGCGTCGATGTCATCACCGGCCTGATCAAGGCCAACATCCCCACCCGGATTTCCTTTCAGGTCTCCAGCAAGATCGACTCCCGCACCATTCTCGACCAGATGGGCGCCGAGGCCTTGCTGGGTCAGGGCGACATGCTCTACCTGGCGCCAGGCACAGGCTACCCGACCCGGGTACACGGCGCCTTTGTGACGGATGATGAAGTGCACCGGGTAGTGGAATACCTTAAAGAAACCGGCACGCCCGATTACATCGAAGACATCCTTTCCGGCTCCCTCGATGATGAAGGCAGCGGTCATGGCGAGGAGGGGGGCGATGCCGAGAATGATCCCCTCTACGATCAGGCCGTGGAGATCGTTCTGAAAAGCCGCCGCGCTTCCATCTCCCTCGTGCAGCGCAATCTGCGCATCGGCTACAACCGGGCTTCCCGCCTGATCGAATCCATGGAACAGGCCGGCCTGGTGTCCGCCATGGATGGACGGGGCGGGCGCGAGGTGCTGGCCCGCAAGGAAGAGGAATGAGCCGCCCCTGCCAGGTCACAAATGAATGCAGTTTTTTTTCGCCGGGTTTGGCAAACCGGGCTCCCTCTTGCCCATGAGATTTCAACCATGAAGCGTCGCCTGTTCCTGCTGGCCGCCCTCTGTTGCCCCCTGCTGGCCCAGGCCGGGGCAGTGGATTTCCTGAAGCAGTTTCTCGACAATACCCAGAGCTTTCGCGCCGGATTTTCCCAGTCCGTCCTCTCCAGAAGCGGGCGCAAACCGCAGCAATCCACTGGCAAACTGGCCTTCCTGAAACCCGGCAAGTTTCGCTGGGAAGTGGAGCAGCCTTACCCTCAGCTGATGGTGGGAGATGGCAAGAAAGTCTGGATTCACGACCCGGAACTCGAACAGGTCACCGTCAAGAAAATGGACCAGGCCCTGGGCGCCACTCCTGCCGCGCTCCTCTCCGGCAGCAGCGACACCCTGAAGAACTTCAGCCTCAGCGAAGGCGGTAACAGCGATGGCCTGGACTGGGTCGAAGCCAGGCCCAAAAATCAGGAAGCCAGCTTCGACCGGGTGCGCCTCGGTTTCACCCCGGACGGAAAACTGCAAGCCATGGAAATGTTCGATAACTTCGGCCAGACCACCACCTTGCGTTTCCACCAGGCCGAAAGCAACCCCGCCTTGCCCCTCAGCCTGTTCCAATTCACCCCGCCCAAGGGCGCCGACGTGATCGGTGAATGAGCCTCGAAGTGAGGCACGCCCATGGCCTGCCGTGGGTAGGCCCGATGGCGCGCCTTGCTGCCAATTGCGAGCTTCAGGACCTTTTCCACGGCGAAATCGACGCCCGGCTTGGGCGCTCCGGCGGCGGTAGCCGTGGAACGCTGCCTCGCCCGCCTGGATGACGCCATCGCCCGCCGCCTGCGCTGAAGACGGCATCGAGCCTCTTGCAAACCCCACTGCAAACCCCACTGCAAACCCCTTTACCGGTCTGATTTTTTCGCATCGAGAGGCGAAATCGGAGGGGGGCAGATTCGGGCATACCCATTTTGGGCATGATGAGTTTGCTGAATGCTCGAGCGCATCCCCATCACTGCGAAATCCTCGAACCGGCAACGATGCCTTGCCGCTGCAAACAGCGGAAAAAATCCGTCAAATCAGCCCGGGAAACCGGATGGATTCGGACGCTGGCACCTGGAAATGATTGGGCTTTGATTGACACCGACAGGCGGCTGGATGACCCGCTGAATTTGTGCACTGCAGCGTGCAGCATCGCAAAAAATCGATTATCTTTAATCAAACGAGTTTAATTTTTCACCCGAAGGGTAAATCATGAGCCTGGCACTGGAACTGGATGGCCCCGAAAGCAGCAGAGCAGCCGGACCCAAGAAGCCGCGCAGCCTGACCGAGGCGGTATTGCACAAGCTGCGGACCGAAATCGTGCAAGGAGTTCTGGCCGCCGGATCGAAGCTGCTGATCGATGATCTCCAGCGTCGCTATGACGTGAGTGGCGGGACTGTTCGTGAGGCGCTGAGTCTTCTTGTTTCCGATGGGCTAGTGCAGACGAAGGCGCAGCGGGGGTTTTTCGTAATGCCCATGTCATTGGATGACTTGGGCGACCTGACTCGTGCCCGTATTGCGCTGGAGTGTGAAGCGGTCCGTGAAAGTGTGAAAAACGGAGGGAGCGGATGGGAAGACAATCTGCGCGCGGCTTACCTCAGCCTCACAGAGCTTGACGAGCAAGTCATGCGTGATCCGGAGGGGCAATTTGACCGGTGGGAGATTGCCAACCGCAACTTTCACCGCGCCCTGATCGCTGCTGATTCGTCTAACTGGACGTACAAATTTCTGGCGGTACTGAACATTCATCTGGAGCGCTACCGGCGCCTGAGCTCCGTCCATACCTTGCCGGACCGGGACGTTCTCGCTGAACACGAAGTGATCTTCCAGAGCGCCATGGAGCGTGATGCCGACCGCTGCGCCCAACTGCTGCGCGAGCATATCGGGACGTCGGCAGCCGTGATCCGTAAATTTTCATTGATCCGGTGATGCGCCTGCACCGGATGATTCTGATAGGCGCACCTAATGACCTTCATCGATGTTAAATAGAGGAGACTCAAATATTATGAATTCGACAATGAATGAAATCCCGAACGCTGTGGTCAGGTTGTCCCGGAAGTGGACGCCGGATGAAATTCGCGGGCTCGTCGACCAGGATCAGGGTTTGCTCGATCCGCGCATCTACAGTGATCATGACCTCTACGAGCTGGAACTGGAGCGGATCTTCGCACGTTCGTGGTTGCTGGTCTGCCACGAAGGACACATTCCGAATCCCGGTGACTACATCACGACCTACATGGGCGAGGATCCGGTCATCGTGGTCCGGCAGAAAGATCGCTCGATCAAGGTATTCCTGAATCAGTGCCGCCATCGTGGCATGACCATCGAACGCGCGACTTTCGGGAACGCGAAGTCCTTCACCTGCACC
>JANLJE010000035.1 GCA_029255645.1 Comamonadaceae bacterium
GTTCAGACCTTGTTCAGACGATGGAGAACAATTTACCAAAATTGGCGATTTCCAGAACCTGCTTCACATTGCCGCGCACATTCAGAAGCACCACCTGCTTCTTCGCCGCCCCCGCCTTGTCCCGCAGCATGAGCAACATGCCGAGCGCGGAACTGTCCATGTAATCCACCTGGCCCAGATCGACCTGGAGCACCTGCACCTGGGCATCTTCCAGCAGGGGATCGCAGGCGCTGCGAAATTCGCGGTGGCGGTTGAAATCGAAACGTCCGCTCAACGTGATCACGCCCTGGGCGCCTTCGGTTTTTCCTGTAATCTGCATCAAATAGCCTCCATTCCGTATTGCGCCGGAAAACGCCGACACTTTAGTAGGAATCCCCTCTTTAAGCCACGGCTTTGCCAAACGCGGCCAGGACCCGCCGCGCCATCTCGTCCAGCCCCACCACTTCATCGACGGCGCCGATCAGGAAAGCCTCCCGGGGCATGCCATAGACGACGCAACTGGCTTCATCCTGGGCAAAGGTCCGGGCCCCCGCCTGGCGCATCCGGAGCAGACCCTGGGCACCGTCCTTGCCCATGCCGGTCAGCAGGACGCCCACGGCCTGATTGCCCATCAGCGCTGCGGCGGAATCAAACAGCACATCGACGGCAGGGCGATGGCGATTGACCGGATCTGCTTTCGACAATTCGGTCACCACGCCAGCTGCCGTCCGGCATACCCGCAGATGCGAATGGCCAGGCGCAATATAAACCATTCCCGGCGACACCTTTTCACCCCCTTGAGCCTCGATCACCGTGGGCTGACAAAGACTGTTGAGCCGGGCTGCGAAGGACGCGGTGAAGGTTTCCGGCATGTGCTGCACGATCAGGATCGGCGGGCAGTTGGCCGGCATGCCGAGCAGGAACTCCTTGATCGCCTCCGTGCCCCCCGTGGAGGCCCCCAGGAAGATGACTTTTCCGGCTCCGCCGGACAGGGCGCGCACCGGAGCAAAGACCCGGCTGCCTGCGGCATCCTGATCTGCCGGACGGATCAGCCCCCGGCAGCGCAGCCGGGCTGCCTTGGCCGCCCGGATCTTGTCCGCCAGTTCGCGGCCATATTCTTCGAGGCTCAGGGCCGACCCGGCCCGGGGCTTGGCAATGAAATCCACTGCGCCCAGTTCGAGTGCCTTGAGGGTGGTTTCGGAGCCGGCCTGGGTAAAGGCGGATACCATCACCACCGGCATGGGCCGCAGGCGCATCAGTTTTTCCAGGAACGCCAGGCCATCCATCCCGGGCATCTGCACATCCAGGGTCAGCACATCGGGATTCATGGATTTGATCAGCTCGCGGGCACTCGCCGCATCGGGTGCCGTGCCCACCACCTCCAGGTCGGCAGCGCCATGGATGATCTCCGTCAATAGCTTGCGCATCAGCGCCGAATCATCGATTACGAGAACGCGTATCGTCATAAAGCCCCTGTTGGGAAAAGCGGTGCCGCCGGCTCAAATGAACAATTCCACATCCCCCTCCACCTTGGCCGAAGCCAGCCGGCTCTGGTAGGCCTGTTCGCGGCTGAAAAGGGTATCGTTGTGGACCCGGTGCAGTTTCTTGACCAGCACCCGACCGCTGTTGGGAAAGTAATAGACCTTGCGCGGATAGGAATCGAGCAGATCCTTGGCCACCACGGGAATTTTTTCAAGCGTCAGGAAATTCAGGACAAACTCGGCATTCCTGGCGCCGACATTGCTGCCGGAGAGGCTCTGCATGACCGCCCCGCCGCCAAACACCTTGGCCTCCAGCCGGTTGCGCCGGGCCCCCAGCTTGAGCAGGTGGTTGATCAGCACTTCCATGGCATAGGTCCCGTAACGGGCCGAGGACGCGACCAGATCCCGGCCGCCGCTTTCGGGCAGCATGAAGTGGTTCATGCCGCCCACACCGCTGACCGTGTCGCGGATGCAGGCCGCGACGCAGGAACCCAGCACGGTGACCAGCACCATGTCCCGGGCGGTGACGAAGTATTCCCCCGGCAGGATCTTCGCCGCCTCACAATGGAAGCTGCGGTCCTGGTAGAAATTGCTGGCCAGATATTCCTCGTAGGCATGATCCACGCGCAGGACTCCTCCCCTCAGCGGGGCTTGTTGGCCAGTTCATAAACCGTCTTGCCCAGGGAGCGGAACAAGTCCGCCGCGTGCAAAAAGCTCTCCGAATGCCCGGCAAACATCAGCCCGTCAGGCTGGAGCAGTGGCGCGAAGCGGGAAAGAATCTTGTACTGGGTCGGTTTATCGAAATAAATCATCACATTACGGCAGAAGATCACATCGAGTGGCCCGTTCACCGGCCAGACCGGATCGAGCAGGTTGATCTGCCGGAAGGTCAGCAAGCGGCGCAATTCGGGACGGACACTGACCTTCCCTTCCTGGGCGCCGGCCCCCTTGAGGAAGTAGCGTTTGAGTTGCTCCGGCGGAATCTTGTCGGTCCGGTCCAGGGGGTAGATGCCCTTTTCCGCCGTCGCCAGCACATTCGTATCCAGGTCGGAGCAGAGGATGCTGACCTGTGGGCCGCCACCGGGAAAGGTATCCGCCACCGTCATGGCAATCGAATAGGGCTCCTCGCCGGTGGACGCCGCGCAGCACCAGATGTTGATCTGCTTGCGCGTCTGAGCCACCTTCTGCAGGTGCCTGGCCAGAATCGGAAAGTGGTGCGGCTCGCGGAAGAAGGAGGTCAGATTCGTGGTCAGGGCATTGATGAAGCGCTCCCACTCGAGCGCATCCTGGCCATGTTCCAGGTGATCCAGGTACTGGGAAAAGGACTTCATCCCCGTGGCCCTGAGGCGCCGGGCCAGGCGGGAATAGACCATGTCCTGCTTGGCCGCGGAGAGGGAAATGCCCGCATGGCCGTAGATCAACTTCCTGACCCGCTCGAAATCGCCGGGCTTGAACTCGAATTCCCGGCTGGCAGAATCCAGGGGGCCATGGGTCATCGAAGCGCCGGCCTGGCGGATCGCGGCCAGGCGCTCGGCCAGGGAGAGGGGCTTTTTGCTGTCGGCAACCATGGGTTTCAGAACTCTTCCCACTCGTCATCGAGACTGGCCGGCAGGGCGGCCGGCTTCTTCGCCCCGAGCCGGGACGACGTTGCTCCGGAGGCAAACCCGGAAACCTCCACGCCCGGGGGCGGCAGGTGCATGCCCGGCGCGGGCCGCTGACCGGCACCGAGGCGGAACACGGAGACGGCCTCGGCCAGGCTCCTGGCCTGCTCCTCCAGGCTCTCTGCCGCTGCCGCCGCTTCTTCTACCAGGGCGGCGTTCTGCTGAGTCATCTCGTCCATCTGGCTCACCGCCCGGCCCACCTGCTCGATGCCGGCGCTCTGCTCCCGGCTGGCTGCGGCAATGTCCGCCATGATCCCCGCCACCTGCTTGATCGAACTCACCACCTCGGCCATGGTCCGCCCTGCCTGATCCACCAGCTTCGTGCCTAGTTCCACCTTTTCCACCGAGTCCGAGATCAAGGCCTTGATTTCCTTCGCTGCCCCGGCGCTGCGCTGCGCCAGATTCCTCACCTCCGTCGCCACCACCGCGAAGCCTCGCCCCTGCTCCCCCGCCCGCGCCGCTTCCACCGCCGCATTCAGCGCCAGAATGTTGGTCTGGAACGCAATCCCGTCGATCACCCCGATGATGTCCGCTATCTTGCTCGAGGACTGGTGGATGGCTCCCATGGTGTGCACCACCTCTTCCACCACCTGACCGCCCCGCTCCGCCACTCGCCGGGCACCATCCGCCAGCTGATTCGCTTCCCGGGCACTGTCCGCATTCACCTTCACCGTGCCGGTCAGCTCTTCCATGCTCGATGCCGTCTCTTCCAGACTCGAGGCCTGCTCCTCCGTCCGGCTCGACAGGTCCGTGTTCCCCGACGCAATCTCCTGCGCCGCCGTGTTGATCGCCTCGGTCGACTCCTGGATGCGCCCCACCAGTTCGCGCAACTGGGTCACGGTGGCATTGGCATCGTCCCGCAGCCGCCCCAGGGAACCCTGGTAGCCGGTATGCACGGTGGCAGAGAGGTCGCCCTTGGCCATCCGGGCCAGCAAAGCACCGATTTCGTTGACGGCCTGGCTGCTGGTTTCCAGCAACTGATTGATGCTGCCGCCCAGCTCCCGGTAGAAGCCTTCCAGGGCTTCGGCATCGAGACGGGCCTCCAGATCTCCGGTAGCGGCCTTGGCAATCAGGGCCGCCACTTCCTTCTGGGCAAAAATCTCGGCGGTGCGATCCACCCATTCCCCCACCGTTCCCAGGTGCTCGCCCTTGTCGTTGACGATGGGGTTGGTAATGACCAGATAGGTGCGGCCACCAATATTCATTTCCGTCTTGCGGGTTCCCTCAAGTTGGCGCAGGCGGGCCAGGGCCTCGTCCGGATTTTCGTAGAAAACACCGATGCTGCTGCCAACAAAACTGGCCACCGAGAAGCCCGGCAGGCTCTCGCGCAGCGGCCCTTCAATGGCTTTGAGGGTCTGCAACAGGCCACGATTGGCGTAAATCACCCGGCCATCATTGTCGGCAATGCGGATGTTGCCAGAAACGAAATCGAGCGCATTCCTCACCCGCAGGTTTTCATCGGCCACCCGCCGGGCTTCCTGGACATCAAAGCCCAACCGGGTCTGCATCGATTCCAGGCCGAGCTCTACCTGGCCGATTTCATCACTGCGGGAGATATCCACCTTGTTGCGGTAGTTGCCGGCCGCCAGTTCCCGGAAAATACGCACCACCTCGCGCAGACGGCCATTGATGGCGCTCACGGTCATCAGGGAAATCGCGATACCGATCAGGAGCGCCGCCAGCACCCCCATCCCGGTCCACAACAAGACCTCGCCGCGCAGCGCCCGGGATTGTTTCATCTGGTCCCGGGACTGGCGTTCCTGGTAATCGTACAGGGTCTTGGCCATGGCTTCCGCCTTGCCCATGGCAGGATTGATCTGGCGCAGCAGCAGCACCTGTGCATCATCGAAACGGGCTTCGGCCAGGGCCTGGCGGGCGGGCGTCAAACCTTGCTCCACCAGCCCCTGCAGGGCGGCACTGAAGCCGTCGCGCATCTGCCGGTGTTGATCCTGATCGAAGTTTCCATTCTGCACATACTGATGCCAATGCTGCTCAGCCGTCGCCATTGCCTTGCCCACGGCTTCGACGTGCACGCCAACCGGATGATCGTGCTGGCTGCCATAGGCATTTCCGGGAGCATGCTGCAAGGCCAGCATCACCTGAGCCCGGGCATTTTCCATGGCGGTGCGCACCTGGCCCAGGTGCATCACCGGCACCGCACGGCCTTCATACATGCTCACGGCGCTCTGGTGCATCCGGTCCAGGTTATAGACACCCAGCAGGGCCTGAACCACCAGAATCGAAAGCATGATGCCCGACAGCAGCAACAGCTTGCCCTTCACGGACAAGCGGAAAAAAGAGCCGCCACGGCCGCTCACCACCCGGCCCTTGACGATGCGGCGCCTACCCTGGCGCCCCTCCCGGAACAACGCGTAGGCCGCCTCGGCGGCAGCCACCGCTTCGCGGCCGGGCTTGCGCCGCACGGAGAGGTAGCCCAGCACCTGGCCCTGCTCGAAGAGGGGGGTGACGTGGGCCTCGACCCAGTAGTGATCGCCGTTCTTGCAGCGGTTCTTGACCAGCCCCACCCAGGGCTCCCCGGCCTTGAGGCTTTTCCACATGTCGGCAAAGGCGGCCTCGGGCATGTCCGGATGGCGCACGATGTTGTGGGGCTGCCCCAGCAACTCCGCCTCCGTAAAGCCGCTGATGTCGAGGAAATCCTGGTTGATGTAGGTGATCTCGCCCTTCAGGTTGGTCTTCGAGACGATGATCACATCGTCCGCCAGGGGGACCTCGACGCCGGTTACGGGCTGATTGTTACGCATAGTGGCTCCAATTCATGCGGCAAGAAGCGCGGCAGGACAAGGCTGGGCCGGCAGGACAAGGCCGGCAGGACAAGGCCAGCAGGACAAGGCCGGCACCTCAGAACTCTTCCCATTGATCAACCTGCCCGGCGGGCATGTAGGCGGGTTTGCGGCTGCCGCTCTTGTGGGCCAGGCCATGCCGGGGGTTCACCACGGGGGCGGCCAGAGCTTGCGGCGCGGCAGGCCGGGGCTGCCGGCCAGCCGCGCCCTGGAGGCGGAACACGGAGACGGCCTCGGCCAGGCTCCTGGCCTGCTCCTCCAGGCTCTCTGCCGCTGCCGCCGCTTCTTCTACCAGGGCGGCGTTCTGCTGAGTCATCTCGTCCATCTGGCTCACCGCCCGGCCCACCTGCTCGATGCCGGCGCTCTGCTCCCGGCTGGCTGCGGCAATGTCCGCCATGATCCCCGCCACCTGCTTGATCGAACTCACCACCTCGGCCATGGTCCGCCCTGCCTGATCCACCAGCTTCGTGCCTAGTTCCACCTTTTCCACCGAGTCCGAGATCAAGGCCTTGATTTCCTTCGCTGCCCCGGCGCTGCGCTGCGCCAGATTCCTCACCTCCGTCGCCACCACCGCGAAGCCTCGCCCCTGCTCCCCCGCCCGCGCCGCTTCCACCGCCGCATTCAGCGCCAGAATGTTGGTCTGGAACGCAATCCCGTCGATCACCCCGATGATGTCCGCTATCTTGCTCGAGGACTGGTGGATGGCTCCCATGGTGTGCACCACCTCTTCCACCACCTGACCGCCCCGCTCCGCCACTCGCCGGGCACCATCCGCCAGCTGATTCGCTTCCCGGGCACTGTCCGCATTCACCTTCACCGTGCCGGTCAGCTCTTCCATGCTCGATGCCGTCTCTTCCAGACTCGAGGCCTGCTCCTCCGTCCGGCTCGACAGGTCCGTGTTCCCCGACGCAATCTCCTGCGCCGCCGTGTTGATCGCCTCGGTCGACTCCTGGATGCGCCCCACCACCTGGGTCAGCTGGTCCACCGTGGCATTGGCATCGTCCCGCAAGCGGGCGAAGGTCCCCTGGTAATCGCCTTCGATCTTGCGGGTCAGATCGCCCCGGGACAGGGAGCCCAGCACTTCGGCGACGGCCTGGAGGCCGCTGGAGGCGGCATCGAGCAACTGGTTCAGGCCCCGCGCCAGGCCCTCGACAAAACCCTCCTTGCCTTCCAGGCTGAGTCGCTGGCTGAAATCGCCCCGGGCCGCGGCAAAGACGATGCTCTGCACTTCCTGCTCCACGGCGACTTCCAGAGTCCGATCCTGCCACTCGGCCACGGAGCCCAGGTGCTCGCCCTGCTCATTGAGAACCGGGTTGGCCACCAACACCAGGGAGCGCCCGCCGATTTCCACTTTGGCGGTATGGGTCTTTTGCAGCCCAGCGAGCAGCCTGGCCTGATGCTCGGGCTGACGGTGGAAGATGTCGATGCTGGAACCCAGCAACTGGCTGGCGTCGAAATCCGCAAGCGCCTTGCGGATATCGGCCTCGGCGGTCTTGAACAGATGCTCCACGGAGCGGTTGGTGTAGATGATGCGGCGATCCTGATCGGCAATCATCACCCCGGTGCTGACATTGTCCAGGGCGATCTTGATGCGGGTCATCTCGTCGGCTACCCGCCGGGTTTCCGTCAATTCAAAACCGAGGCGGCTCTGCATGCATTCCAGGCCTTGCAGCACCTTGCCGATTTCATCCTCCCGCCCCACGGCCACCGGATTGTCGTACTTGCCGGTCGCCATCCGGGCAAACACCGGCAGCACCTGCGCCTGTAGCGGCCGGGTGATGAGGGCACGCACCAGCCAGGAGATGATCAGGACCAGGACCAGCACCACCGCCACGGCAGCGCCCCAGAGGTAGTGCGACAAGGAACGGGCGGCCGCATTGAATTCATCCAGATAGGTGCCCCCGCCGATCAGCCAGTCCCAGGCCTCGACCGTGTCGAACAGGGTGATCTTTTCCCGCAACTGGCTTTCACCCAGTTCCTGATTGGCCCAGGGATAGTAGATTTCCCCCTGGCGGCGGGTGAGCATTGCCCGGATGAATTCCCGGCCCTCGGCATCCCTGGATTCCAGCAGGCTCTGGCCTTCCCGGGCGGGATGGATCAGGGCCTTGCCGAAATCGGGACCGGGCCGGGCATCGAGGACGAAGAAATAACCGCTGTCTCCGACCTTGACCTGCTTGATCTGGGCCTTCAGTCCGGCCATCGCCTCGCTCACGTCCATGCCGGTAAACAGGGCGCCGACGACCTGCCCGCCGGCATCGCGGATGGGGCGGTAGGCGGTGTAGTAATCCTTGCCGAACAGGCGGGCCTTGCCGACATGGCTTTCACCGGCCAGCAGACGGGCATGAGCCGGGTGCTGCTTGCCCAGCAGGGTGCCGGTGGCCCGCTCGCCCTTTTCATTTTTGAGGGAAGTGCTGATCCGCAGAAAGTCATCCCCTTGCAAGGCAAAGATGGTGGCCACCGCATCAGCCTGGCGGCTGAAACCATCCACCTCATCGAAACGTTCATTCAGGGGCAGCCCCCCGTGCTTGAGGAGCGGCACCTCGCCACTGGCATCTAGTTCGAATTCCCCGGGCAATTGGCTGGCAAACAGCCGGTTCAGGCGCTCAGCCTCTTTTTCCAGGGCGCTGGCGCGCACTTCCACCATGCCCTTGATCAGAGCCAGGCTCTGAGACAGGCTGTCATGGCCCTGCTGCTCCAGGGTGTCGCCCATGCGGCTGCCGAGCAGGAAAGCCATCGCCGCCATCACGGCAAAGGCCGACACGGCGCTGCCGAAAATGATCTTGGTAGCCAGTGGGGCGGCGCCCATGCGACGACCGAGGCGGGCCAGCAAGCGGCTGGAAACCACCTGTCCATGCTCGATCACCAGACCCCGGGCCCGTCCTTCGCGGAACAGGCGATAGGCCTGCTCGGCGGCAGCCACTTCGGCGCGGGAGGGCTTGCGCCGCACGGACAGGAAACCCACCAGCTGGCCCGCCTCGAATACGGGCGAGACATGGGCCTGGACCCAGTAATGATCGCCATTTTTACAGCGGTTCTTGACCAGCCCCACCCAGGGCATCCCGGCCTGCAGTCGTGCCCACAGATCCCGGTAGGCTTCTTCCGGCATGTCCGGATGGCGGACAATGTTGTGGGGTTGCCCCAGCAGTTCCGCCTCGGTAAAGCCGCTGACATCCAGAAAGGCCTTGTTGGCATAGGTGATCCGGCCTTTCAGATCCGTTCTGGAAACGATGATGCAGTCATCGGCCAGGGGAACTTCATGACCGCTTACAGGCTGGTTATTGCGCATAGGTTTATCGATGCCTTGTTTATCTTGTTCACCACCCTGCCTTGGGCAGGACTCCCATCCATTCCATCAATTGCCGGTATCGAGCAGATCCATTTCCGGGCTGAGCATCAGCTGCTCGATGTCGGTGACGATCAGCATCCGCCCTTCCAGCGTCGCCAGGCCGAGGATGTAACGGGTATCGAAACTGGCGGAAAAATCGGGGGCCGGCCGGATCTCGGCAGGCTTGAGGCGGATCACGTCGGAGACGCTATCGACCACGATGCCCACCACCCGGCTTGCGACGTTGAGGATGATCACCACCGTAAACGGGGTGTATTCCACCTCAGGCAGATGGAACTTGATGCGCAGGTCCACGATCGGCACGATGATGCCGCGCAGGTTGATGACCCCCTTGATGAAGGGGGGCGCGTTGGCGATCGAGGTCGGCTTCTCGTAGCCGCGGATTTCCTGGACCCGCAGGATGTCGATGGCGTACTCCTCCTGCCCCAGGGTGAAGGTGAGGAACTCACTGCTCGCCGGTTCCTCCTCACTGCGCTGGCTGAACCCTTGCATTTTTTCCATGACCACTCCTCAGGCCTCAGGCGGCCTTCTGCAGTTGTTGTTTGCCCATGGCAACGATGGCCGGCACGTCCAGGATCAGGGCCACATGGCCGTCGCCCATGATGGTGGCGCCGGAAATACCCGGCACCCGGCGGTAATTGGCTTCCAGGCTCTTGATCACCACCTGGTGCTGGCCGACCAGAGCATCGACGAACAGGGCGGCGAGCGCGCCGTCCGCCTCGAGCACCACCATGATGCCCTGGGTAAAACGGGTGACCGCCTTCGGGATGCCGAAGATCTCGTGCAACACCACCACCGGCAGGTATTCGCCCCGCACCTGGATCACCCGGCCCTGGTTGGCCAGGGTCTTGATGTCGCCGGGCGCAGGCTGCAGCGATTCCATGACGTAGGACAGGGGCAGGATGTAGGTCTGCTCCCCCACCGCCACGCTCATGCCGTCCAGGATGGCCAGGGTGAGCGGCAGGCGCACGGTCATGCGGGTGCCGATGCCGGGCATCGATTCGATTTCGATGCGGCCGCCCAGCGCCTGGATGTTGCGGCGCACCACGTCCATGCCCACCCCGCGGCCGGAGACGTCGGTGACCTGCTCGGCGGTGGAAAAGCCCGCCTCGAAGATCAGGGCGAACACCTCCTGATCCGTCATCTGCCCGGACACCTGCAGGCCCCTATCCCGGGCCTTGGCGAGGATTTTCTCGCGGTTGAGGCCAGCGCCGTCGTCGCCCACCTCGATCACCACGTTGCCGCCCTGGTGGGAAGCCTTGAGGGTGATGGTGCCACAGGGATTCTTGCCCAGGGCGGCCCGCTCCCCGGGGGATTCGATGCCGTGGTCGAGGCTGTTGCGGATCAGATGGGTGAGGGGATCGGCAATGCGCTCGATCAGCCCCTTGTCCAGTTCCGTGGTATCGCCGAGGGTCTTCAGCTCGACTTGTTTACCGAGCTTGGCCGACAGGTCGCGCACCACCCGGGGAAAGCGGGAAAACACGAAGGAGATCGGCAGCATGCGGATCGACATCACCGCTTCTTGCAGGTCGCGGCTGTTGCGCTCGAGCTGGGTCAGGCCATTGACCAGCCGCTCCGGGGCGGCCTCCTGCATCTGGGCCACGGTCTGGAGCAGCATGGCCTGGGTGATGACCAGCTCCCCCACCAGATTGATGAGCTGATCCACCTTTTCGACGCTGACGCGGATGGAGGAATCGCCGCCCGCAGCCACTCCCGCCTTGGGCGCTGCGGGCTTGCCAGGAGCGGCCTGGGCGGGTGCCGGGGCCGCGCTGGGCAACACGGCAGCGGCCGGAGCCTGAACCGCTGCGGCCACCGGAGCCGGCGGCGGGGGAGCAGGGGCTTTTGCTTCCGGCAGGGGCTCAAAAAAACCGTAGGCCTCCTCCACCGCCTGGCCGATGCTGGCCGCTTCGGGCAGCGGGTCGGGCAGTGGGTCGGACAGCGGGTCGAAAAAAACCGGCGGGTCGAAAAAACCATAGCCCCGGACGTCGTCCGACAAACCGGAGGCATCAGCAAAAAAACCAAACACCTCTTCCCCGTCGCTACGGCAGGAACCCTCCTCTTCCACCCGCCAGGCATCGCTTTCAGCAATGAAATCCAGTTGCTCCCCGACACTTTCGGGTAACACCGGAACGAACAGGCGCAGGGACCAGAAGCCGACCGGGGCATCGGCGGGAGGGCTTGCCAAGGTTTTGAGCCGCCCCAGCTGACGCAGGTCTTCGATGAAGCGCGCCACGCCTTCCTTGGCCGAGGCGGCAGTGGGTATGAATTCGATCCGGTAGGCCCGGTCCTCCCGAGCTGCGGCCGGTACCGTCAGCGGGACAGCCGGCGCGGCCATGGGGGGCACAGTCTCCGGCTCGGGCACCGGCGCAGCGCCATCGGTCAGTTGCTGCAGGCGCAGGCTCATGGCGGCCATGGCGTCCGGGTCGGCCGGCGCTCCGCCCTGGTGGGCCTCCAGCATCCGTTTGAGCAGGTCCCCCGTTTCCAGAAAGGCGTCCACCATTTCCGGCCGCAGGGGAATTTCATTCTTGCGGATCTTGTCCAGCAGGTTTTCGAGGATATGGGTCAGTTCCGCCAGGTCGGAAAACCCGAAGGTGCCGGAACTGCCCTTGATGGAGTGGGCCGCCCGGAAGATCGCGTTCAGATCCTCCGCCTCGGGCGCCGCCACATCCAGCCCCAGGAGCAGGGACTCCATCTCCGCCAGGTGCTCCGCCGATTCCTCGAAGAACACCTGATGGAACTGACTCATATCAATGGACATGCGATCCCCCGCTCCTGTCAAGCCGCCCCGGCATCACCCAATGACCTTGCGCACCACTTCGATCAGCTTCTGGGGATCAAAGGGTTTCACCAACCAGCCGGTAGCCCCGGCCGCCCGTCCCTGGGTCTTCATGGCCTCGGAGGATTCCGTGGTCAGCATCAGGATCGGGATGCTCTTGTACTGGGGCTGGGCGCGCAGGCTGCGGATCAGGGTCAGGCCATCCATGCGCGGCATGTTCTGGTCGGTCAGGATCAGGTTCACGCTTCTGGCCTTGGCCTTTTCCAGGCCGTCCATGCCATCTACCGCCTCGACCACTTCATACCCGGCACTTTTCAGGGTAAAGGAAACCATCTGCCGGATGGAGGCAGAGTCATCCACTGCAAGAATTGTTTTAGCCATGCTCTTCTCTATCCAAAAAATCAAAACAGCTCGACATCGCCGCTGGCGTAACGGGTCTGCTGCACGGGATTGTTCTCGACCCGATCCCGGACATCCGCCAGCTTCTCATGCAAGCCCTCGAGATTGGCTTGCAGTGCATCTAGTTCCGCCAGCCTGGCGCTGCCGGCCCCCTCGGTACAGAGGATCTGCGCCACGCGCGACATGTCCCGGGTAATTTCCGCCACGGCCTCCAGGCGCTGACCGACATGGCCCAGCAACTGGGTCACCATGTCCTGAAACTGGAGGGACATGATGGCTTGTCCGGCTCGGGCCTCGACGGCCTCGGCAATGACATTGAGTTCAGCAACCACCTGGCTGGTGCGGACATTGAAAGCCTCGATCCCGGCCATGGCCTGTTCCACATCCTGTTTGGAGGTCAAGGCAAAGGTCATGTCCTGGGCTGCCATCTGGTGGATGGCGTCTTCGGTGGCCTGGATGGATTGCTGCATGGTGCCCATCAGGCTGCGAATCTGCTGGCTGAAATGGCTGGTGCGGCCAGAAAGGTTGCGCACCTCGTCGGCCACCACGGCGAAACCCCGCCCGGCCTCGCCGGCCCGGGCCGCTTCGATGGCCGCATTGAGGGACAACAGGTTGGTCTGCTTGGAAATGCCTTCGATTTCCCCCAGCATGGCGGTGATCTGGTGCACCTGACCGGAAATATTGTCGGTCAGTTCGACCAGGCCCATGGCGATCCTGGAGTTTTTCACGACGCTGTCCACAAAGGCCCGCAGGGTGTCGGAGGTCTTGTGGGCAAACGCCTCGAAATCCATGGAACGGGTATTTTCCTCCAGCTTCCCGGAGACGATTTCATGGCCCAGTTGCTGTTGCCGGCGGGTCTGCTCGCTCATGCCCTGGAAACTTTCCACCAGGTGC
This sequence comes from Comamonadaceae bacterium, assembly GCA_029255645.1. GTDB lineage: Bacteria > Pseudomonadota > Gammaproteobacteria > Burkholderiales > Rhodocyclaceae > Azovibrio. The sequence continues at coordinate 13,338 of JANLJE010000035.1, forward strand.
CCGATGGCCTCGGCGAGAATCTGCTGGGTGCGCTGGATTTCTTCTCCAGAGGTCCCGAACTGGCGGGCCAGCTCAGCCGTGGAGTGCTGCAGATAGGCGCTGCTGCGGGCCATGACTTCCCGATTCTCTGCACTGCCGCTCTGGCTCGCCCCCTGAACGACACCTTCGCCCCCTGCCGCCAGGAAGCAGGAAGCCAGTATCCAGCCCAGGGCGATGACGGCCAGCGCCAGGCCCACCGGCCCTGAACGGCTCCCCTCATCCACGGCCATCAGCACGACAACCACCAGAGCCATCCAGCCCCCCCCGGCCCAGCGCAGCTTTGTCGCGTTTGTCATTTATTCCCCTCTCTCGATCCGGCATTTCATCATCGGCTTGGCGCCGCCGCCGGCGGCGGCGACACCAGTTCTTCCACGGCAGGCAAGTCGCCCTCGGCATCGACATCGGTCTCGGGCCCATCTTCATTGAGAATGGCCATTTCCGTCCGCTTGTTCAGGACCACGATGCTGATCCGCCGGTTCACCGGATTCAGGGGGTCGTTGGGGTCAAACAGCACCGAGGAAGACAGCCCCACGACCCGGATCACCTTGTGATCATCCATGCCCCCCAGCACCATCTCCCGCCGGGAGGCATTGGCCCGGTTGGCCGAAAGCTCCCAGTTCGAAAAGCCCTGGGGCCCGCCGGCGAACTGGGCCGCATCGGTATGCCCGGCCAGGCTGATGCGATTGGGCACGTCGTTCAGGGCCATGCCGATCTGCCGCAGGATCTCGCGGGTATAGGGCTTCAACTGATCTCCGGCCAGATCAAACATGGGGCGGTTCTGCTCATCGACAATCTGGATGCGCAAGCCTTCGGTGGTGATGTCGAGCAGGAGCTGGTTCTTGAACTGGCGCAATTCGGGGGAGTCATCGATGAGCTTCTCGATGCGCTGCTTCAGGCGTTCCAGGGCTTGCCGCTCCTGACGCTCGAATTCCTTGATCGCCAGCCGCCGCTTTGCCGCTTCCACATCCCCTTTTCTGACCTGGCCTGAGGTCCGGGACAAATCCGTGCCGCCGCCCTGGATGATGCTGGTGGCGTCTCCCACCCCGCTGCCGCCACTGCTTTGCAGGGTCATCGGGTTCTGGAAAAATTCGGCGATCCCCTGCAGATCCCCTTTGGCCGTGGAGCCCAGCAACCACATCATCAGAAAGAAGGCCATCAAGGCCGTCATGAAGTCGGCTAGCGCAATTTTCCAGGCCCCCCCGTGGCTGGCGGCACCGCCCTTCTTGATGCGCTTGACGACGATGGGGCGGGTGGAATCATCGCTCATGGGCGCCCCTCGGGAACAGGACCAAAAGTCCAGATCATGGTGACCCTCACTTGCCCTTGCGGCTCTTCAGATCCTCTTCCAGCTCCAGGAAAGTGGGGCGGGCATCGGAAGGCAGGTTCTTGCGGCCGAATTCCACGGCCACCTGGGGGGCATAGCCCGACATCGACGCCAGCAGCACCGCCTTGACCACCCTGAAGACGGGAGTTCCCTCGTGGGCCTTCTGCTCCAGGAGCGAGGCGATGGGCTGCACGAAGCCATAGGAAATCAGGATCCCGAGGAAGGTCCCCACCAGTGCGCCACCGACCATCTTGCCCAGCACCGGAGGCGGCTCACCCACGGAACCCATCACATTCACCACGCCCATCACCGCCACCACGATACCGAAGGCTGGCAGGGCATCTCCGACCTTGGCAACCGAGTGCCCCGGCAATTCCACTTCGTGGTGATGGGTTTCCAGCTCCTGGTCCATCAGGGCTTCGATTTCCAGCGTATTGAGATTTCCGCCCACCATCATGCGCAGGTAGTCGGTAATGAACTCGGTAACATGATGATCATTGAGCACCTCTGGATACTTGCCAAAGATCGGGCTGGCCTCGGGGGTCTCCACATCATTTTCAATCGACATCAGGCCTTCCTTGCGCACCTTGCCCAGCAGTTCGAACAGCAGTGCCAGCACATCCATGTAATACGCCTTGGAGTACCTGGAACCTTTGAAAATACCGGGCAGGGCCGCCACCACCGCCTTGATGGCAGAGATGTTGTTGCTCGCCACGAAACTGCCCAGCATCAAACCCACGATCGCCAGATACTCCATGGGCACCCAGAGTGCAGCGAGGCTGCCATGCACCGAATAGGTGCCGAACGACGCGGCAAGAATGATGACGTAACCGATGATCAAAAACATTCGGGTTCCTCTTGGACCGCCCTGAAAGCGGAGTTTTCACTTGGAATCGCAGCACTCTATTCTATCCAGAGCCTCCTGGCGGGTGCAAAATCCTGGGTGGGCGCAACACCGGATCGGTTCAAATCGGCGCCCATCATGCCTTGCCCGGCGAGCCTGGTCAGCCACATTTCTGCCGCCACCGCCTTGCGCAGGTTTTCCAGGGCGCCCATTCTGAGGGGTCCCGTGCAGAATGGACAGCGATGCTTCGAGCGCGCGCTCTTTTTTTGCTGAATTGTTGTGCAAACACCGCCAGGGCCCGATTGCCGAGGCGTGGATGATACCGGCGGCGGTTACAGTGGCAAGGCCATGACATCTCCCGGCCAATCGCCCGGTAGCGCCAGCCCGGGTGCCAAGCCCCGGCAATGCCTGTGGCAGAATACTCAGCCGCCCTCTTCTTTCATCAGGAATCAACACCCGTGATCCGATACTGCACCCAATGCGGCCAGGCAGTTCAGCTTCGCATTCCGGCCGGAGATAGCCTCTATCGCAGCATCTGCAGTGCCTGTGGGCATATCCATTACGAAAATCCGAAACTGATCGTGGGTTGTCTGGCCGAGTGGGAAGGGCGCATCCTGCTTTGTCGACGGGCCATCGAGCCCCGGCTGGGGTTCTGGACCCTGCCTGCGGGCTTCATGGAGAACGAGGAAAGCAGCCTGGCCGCGGCCCTGCGCGAAACCCGGGAAGAGGCCTGCGCAATAGTCGAGGCTGGCACACTCTTCGCGTTGGTGGATGTTCCTCACATCAGCCAGGTACACCTTTTTTATCGCGGCGCACTGCAAAATGGCGAGCACCGCGCGGGCTGCGAAAGCCTGGAAACCCGGCTTTACGCTGAAGCGGACATGCCCTGGGATGAGCTGGCTTTTTGCAGTGTCAGGTTTTGCCTGGAACGATATTTTGCCGACCGCCGCCGGGGCGAATTCGCCATTCACCAGCACACGCTGCAACCCCTGCCAGAAGATTGAAGGCAGGGCAGGTCATGCGGCCCGCCGTCGCGGCACAGCGGCCCGATGTTCTCCCGCTCGTCGTACAGGAGGCCCCCAGCGGCGCTCCCTGCCCGGTTGATACCTTGATGGACAATGTATAGAATGGCCGACATGGCGAAATCGACGGCTTCCCTGAAAAACGTGGAGCGCGCGCCGGTGGATTACACCGACCGCTTGTACTGGAATGGCATCATCAAGATGAGCCTGTCCAAGTTTTTCATTCTCAGTGTCTTGAAGACGCGGCCCATGCACGGCTATGAAATCGCCCGTGAAGTGGAATGCTCAACCCAAGGCTGCTGTGCCCCCACCGAGGGCACGCTCTATCCCGTGCTGCGGGAGTTCGAGCAAGGCGGCTATGTCACCGCGCATACCGAAACGGTCGCGGGGCGCGAACGCAAGGTTTATACCCTGACGGACAAGGGCCATGAAGCCTTCTCGGTGGCGATGGATGCCTGGATGGAGGTGGCCGCCCACATCCGCCGACAGCCGTAATTTTTTTTGGGCTTTGACATTGCCCATCCATGGATAGACGAACAACCCATTGATGAACAACCCATTGACCATCGATGCCTGGGTTTGCAACGACGTTTTTTCACTTTCACCCGCCACTTTCATCCACCCCTTTCATCCACCCCTTTCATTTACCCCTTTCACCCCGCTCACGAAAGGAGCATGTCATGCCCACCCTTGAAATCTTTGAACCCGCAGGATGCTGCGCCACCAGCAGCGTCGCCATCGACCAGAACACGCTGCATTTCAACGCCGATATGGATTGGTGCAAGCAGCAGGGCTTCGAGGTGAAGCGCCACAACCTGTTGAAGAACCCGCAGAGCTTCATCAGCAATCCGCGCATCAAGGAACTCCTGGACAGCTCGGGAACGCAGGCCTTGCCGGTCACGCTGGTCAATGGCGAGGTGGTGTTGACGGGCCGGCTTCCCAACCGCGAGGAACTGGCCCGCTGGTTCGGCGTGGAACTCACCCCGGCCAGCACGGCCGGCACGGCCAACACTGACAGCACGGCCGGCACGGCATCGACGTCCTGCTGCTGCCCACCCGCGGCGCGCGCTTGAACGCCCTTGAGGACCCCTCTTTCCGGATTACGGAACACCCTATTACGGAGCACTCTATGCCATTCAAATTTCTGCACGATGCCCCGCCTTTCTTGTTCTTCACCGGCAAGGGCGGGGTAGGGAAAACCTCGTTGGCCTGCGCCACCGCCGTGCGTCTGGCGGATGCAGGAAAAAAAGTGCTGTTGGTCAGCACCGATCCGGCTTCCAATGTCGGCCAGGTCTTCAACCAGCCGATAGGCCATCAAATCGTCGCCATCGTTCAGGTGCCGCGTCTGTCGGCGCTGGAGGTTGATCCGATGGCCGCCGCACAAGCCTATCGGGATCGTGTCCTTGATCCCGTCCGCGATTCGATGCCAGCCGAGATCGTTCAAAGCATCGAGGAGCAGTTGTCCGGCTCCTGCACCACCGAAATTGCGGCATTCGATGAGTTCACCGGCTTGTTGACGAATCCGGCCTTGCGCAGCGACTTCGACCATATCGTCTTCGACACCGCACCCACCGGACACACCATCCGCATGCTGGAGTTGCCCGGCGCGTGGTCTGGCTATCTCCAAAACAATCCCGATGCCGCCGCCAACCTGGGGCCGCTGGTGGGACTGGAAAAAAAGCAAAGCCAGTATGCCGATGCGGTCAAGGCCTTGGCCGACCCGGCGCAAACCCGCCTGGTACTGGTCGCGCGAGCGCAACTCTCCACGCTCGAGGAAGCCTCCCATACCCATGATGAACTTTATGCCATTGGACTGAGATCCCAGTACCTGGTGATCAATGGTGTTCTTCCCCAACAGGCCGCCGAGGGCGATCCGCTGGCCACCGCGATCCTTGAACGGGAACAGCGTGCGCTGGCCCAGCTTCCAGCCAAGCTCGCCACCTTGCCGCAGGATCGTTTGCCGCTCAAGCCTTTCAACCTGATGGGGGTGCAAGCCCTGCGCATGTTACTGGGCGAGCAATCGGACGGGCCGCTGGAGACCCTGCACGATCTGCCCGAGACCACCTTCCCGACCTTGTCGGAACTGATCGATGGGCTGAGCGCAGGGGGGCGTGGCTTGGTCATGATGATGGGCAAAGGGGGCGTGGGCAAAACCACGGTCGCGGCGGCCGTTGCGGTTGCCTTGGCCCAGCGCGGCCATCAGGTGCATCTGAGCACTTCCGATCCTGCCGCGCATCTCTCTTACACGCTCGATGGCACTTTGGACAACCTGTCGGTCAGCCGTATCGACCCCAAGGTCGAAACCGAAAAATACCGCCAATTCGTGCTGGAAAACCACGGCAAGGGGCTGGATGCGGAAGGGTTGGCGGTGCTTGAAGAAGATCTGCGCTCACCCTGCACCGAAGAGATCGCGGTATTCCAGGCGTTCTCGCGCATCATCAAGCAAGCCGATCAGCATTTCGTCATCATGGACACGGCGCCCACCGGGCACACCTTGTTGCTGCTCGATGCCACGGGTGCCTACCACCGCGACATGGTGCGGCAGATGGGCAAGCCCGGCGAGCAGGTCATCACCCCGATGACGCAATTGCAGGACCCCGAAAAGACCAAGGTGATCATCGTGACGCTGGCCGAAACCACACCCGTGCTGGAAGCGGCCAACCTGCAAGACGACCTGCGCCGCGCGGGCATCGAGCCGTGGGCCTGGGTGATAAACGGCAGCCTGGCCGCCGCTCGTCCGGCATCGCCTTTCCTGGTGACGCGCGCCAACCGCGAATTGCCGCTGATCGCCGAGGTGCGAGACCGGTATGCCAAGCGTTTCGCCGTGGTTCCATTACAGGCGCAGGAGCCGGTGGGCATCGACTTGTTGGGGCGCATGGCAGCCCACTGACACCCTCTGACGCCCACTGACACAGTTTTCCTCCGTCCCCCGCTCTTGTGATACCCCGGCCGGCATTGTGCAGCCGGTTGGGGCCGGGGAGGGCCGGTTTGCGCCGGGCGGGGGCAGGCAAACCGGAGGAATGGCTCGCCAGGTGGCGCCGGGTAGGCCAGAGCGTCCATCGGCAGAGCGGCAAGAGTTCGCGCTGGGTGTTTGCAGAGAAAATTGCAGGAAAAAGCGCCGGCTGCAGCAAAAAATGAACGCCGGGGGCAAGCCACAGGCCCACCGATCGGCCGCTACGCAAGCCGTGGTAGACTGCTCCCGGGAGCAACCGACAGCGTCGGCAGACGCCATCTCTGACGCCAACTCCCCATCTCTGACGCCATCTCATATCGCATCGATCCTGGCGCAAGCAAAAGGGGCGTGGAGAACCTGTTCTCCGCGTCGGGTTTCAAAAACTCAGGACTGGCGCGAAAGGATCGGGAGTGGCTGGACAACTTCCAGGAAGGACGGGGGGCCGGAACCTGCCCATGTCCGAGGCGCGGGGGACCCTTTTTTTGCGTCAGAATGTTTCGCGATCAAGGACTGCGCGCGCCCATGACACCTCTTTTTTCAGAACACCGGCCTGCCTCCACGCCATTTCCCAGCTTTGCGCCCACGCCACCCCACCGCCCGCCTCGCCAACGCTCCCTGACCACCCTGGTGGGCCTGGCCTTGCTGATCGGGGCCTGCTCCGGCAAGGCCCCGCCGGCGGCGCCGCGCGGCCCGGTGGAAGTGGGCGTGGTCACCCTGAAGCCCGAGCGCCAGACCGTCACCACCGAATTGCCCGGCCGCACCAGCGCCTACCTGAGCGCCGAAATCCGCCCGCAGGTGAGTGGCATCGTGCAGCAGCGTCTGTTCACCGAAGGCGCGCAGGTCAAGGCCGGCCAGGCGCTTTACCAGCTCGATGCCTCGCCTTATCAGGTGGCGCTGGCCGGCGCCGAGGCGTCGGTGGCCAAGGCCCAGGCCAGTGTCGGCACGGCAGAGGTCAATGCCCGGCGCAATGCCGAACTGGTGAAGATCGATGCGGTCAGCCAGCAGGTGCATGATGACAGCCAGGCCGCGCTGGTGCAGGCCCGCGCCGACCTGGCCGTAGCCCGCGCGGCGCGGAACAACGCCCGCATCAACCTGGACTACACCCGCATCAAGGCGCCGATTTCAGGCCGCACCGCCACCTCCACCGTCACCCCCGGCGCGCTGGTCACCGCCAACCAGGCCGCCGTGCTCACCACCATCTTGCAGCTCGATCCGCTGTATGTGGATGTCACCCAGTCCAGTACCGAGGTGCTGCGCCTCAAGAGCGACATGGCGCGCGGACATATCCAGAAAAGCAGCCAGACCGAGGCGCCCATCACCCTGCTACTGGAGGACGGCAGCCGCTACCCCCACCCCGGCCAGCTACAGTTCGAGGGCGTGAGCGTAAACCCCAACACCGGCGCCGTGACCCTGCGCGCCGTGATACCCAACCCCGATGGCCTGCTCATGCCCGGCATGTATGTGCGTGCGGTGCTGGAAACCGGCATCGACGAGCAGGCGCTGCTGGTGCCCCAGCAGGGCGTGAACCGGGACACGGCAGGCAATGCCAGCGTGCTGCTGGTCAACGCCGACGGCAAGATCGAGCGGCGCAAGATTGCGGTGGAAGCGGCCGTGGGCAACCGCTGGTGGGTGAGCAGCGGGCTGGCGGCGGGCGATCGCGTGGTGCTAGATGGCTTTCAGCGCATCAAACCCGGCGACACCGTGAAGCCGACCGAGGTGGCGCCCAAGCCGATGGCCGCCAATGGGGCCGCCAATGGGGCTGCCAATGGGGCCGCCGCCGCAACCTCCACCCCGACGCTGGCCTCCGCCGCCCCGGCCGCCCCGGCCGCCTCCGCCGCCCCGGCCGCACCGGCCGCGCGCTGAGGGCCGGCCCGCCATGGCACAGTTCTTCATCGACCGGCCCGTCTTTGCGTGGGTCATCGCCATCATCATCATGCTCGCCGGCGCCATGTCCATCCTGACATTGCCGCTGGAGCAATACCCCGACATCGCGCCGCCGCGCGTGTCGATCAGCGCCCTGTACACCGGTGCGTCGGCCAGGACCGTCGAAGAATCGGTCACGCAGGTGATCGAGCAGCAGCTCAAGGGCATCGACAACCTGATCTACATGGGTTCGACCAGCGACGCCTCGGGCAACTCGCGCACCACGCTCACATTCAATCCCGGCACCAACATCGATGTGGCCCAGGTGCAGGTGCAAAACAAGCTGCAGCAGGCCATGTCGCGCCTGCCGCCGGCCGTGCAGAGCCGGGGGGTCACCGTCACCAAGGGCGGCAACGACTACCTGATGATCATCACCTTCACCTCGCCCGACCCCAGCGTATCGCAGGTGGACATCGGTGACTACATCACGAGCAACCTCGTGGACGTGGTCAGCCGCGTCGACGGCGTGGGCGACGTCCTCACGCTGGGCACCGGCTATGCCATGCGCGTCTGGCTCGACCCGGGCAAGCTCGAAAAATACGCGCTCATGCCGTCGGACATCGGCAACGCCATCAATGCGCAGAACGCGCAGATTTCGGCGGGCCAGCTCGGTGCGCTGCCCGCCGTGGGCGAGCAGCAGCTCAATGCCACCATCACGGCGCGCAGCAAGCTGCAGACCAAGGAAGAGTTCGAGCAGATCGTGCTCAAGTCCACCACCGACGGCGCCGCCGTGCGCCTCAAAGACGTGGCGCGCATCGAGCTGGGCGCAGAAAACCTCACCATCACCTCCCGCCTGAACGGCCAGCCCGGCGCCGGCATGGGGGTGGTGCTGGCCGACGGCGCCAACGCCATGGCCGTGGCCCAGGCCGTAAACGCCAGGATCGCCGAACTACAGCCCTTCTTCCCCTACCAGCTCAAGCCCTTCACCACCTACGACACCACGCCGTTTGTGAACGCTTCCATTAAAGAAGTGATCATGGCCCTGGTCGAAGCCATGGCGCTGGTGGTGCTGGTGATGTATATCTTCTTGCAGAACTTCCGCGCCACGCTGATTCCGGCCATTGCGGTGCCCGTGGTGCTGCTGGGCACCTTCGGGGTGCTGTCGGCCGCCGGCTTTTCGATCAACACGCTCACCATGTTCGGCCTGGTGCTGGCCATCGGCCTGCTGGTGGACGATGCCATCGTGGTGGTGGAAAACGTCGAACGCGTGATGAGCGAGGAAGGCCTGTCCCCCAAGGAGGCGACGCGCAAGTCGATGGCCGAGATCACCCCCGCCCTCGTGGGTGTCGCGCTCACGCTGTCGGCGGTATTCGTCCCCATGGCGTTCTTTGGCGGCTCCACCGGCGTGATCTACCGGCAGTTTTCCATCACCATCGTGTCGGCCATGGTGCTGTCGGTGCTGGTGGCCCTGACGCTCACGCCCGCGCTGTGCGCCACCTTGCTCGAACCCGTTGCCAAGGGGCTGCACAGCCCCCAGGGCGCGCCCCGCACAGGCATGACCGGCTGGGCCGACCGCTTTTTTGCCGGCTTCAACCAGCGCTTCGAGCGCACGGCAGACAGCTACCAGCGCGGCGTGGGCAGCGTGGTGCGCCGGGGCAAGCGCATGCTGCTGGTGTATCTGCTGGTCTGCGGCGCCATGGCGGTGCTGTTTCTGCGCCTGCCCACTTCGTTCCTGCCCAACGAAGACCAGGGCGCGGTGTCGGTGCAGATCACGCTGCCGCCGGGCTCGTCCAATGCCCGGCTGCAGGCCGTGATGGCGCAGGTGCAGCAATACTTCGCGGCCCAGCCCGACGTGATCAGCTTCAACTCCATCACCGGACAAAGCGGCGACCAGAGTTCGGCGCGCGGGTTCGTGCGCCTGACCGACTGGAGCCAGCGCAAGCGGCCCAGCCAGAGCGCCGACGCCATTGCCCGCAAGGCCACCGGGGACCTGGCCGCCATCCGCGACGCGCGCATCTACGTGCTGCTGCCGCCCGCCGTGCGCGGGCTGGGGGCCAATGCCGGCTTCAACTTCCAGATCAAGGACATCAACGGCCTGGGCCATGACGCCCTGGTGGCCGCGCGCGACAAGGTGCTCGAATTGGCGGCCAGGCGCCCCGAGCTGAGCAACACGCGCAGCACCAACCTCGATGACACCGCGCAGCTGGGCGTGGACATCGACGACAGCAAGGCCGGCGCCCTGGGCCTGGCCACGGTGGACGTGAACAACACGCTTTCGAGCGCGCTGGGTGGCACCTACATCAACGACTTCCTCAACAAGGGGCGCGTCAAGCGGGTCTACATGCAGGGTGATGCGCCATTTCGCATGCTGCCCCAGGATGTGGCACCCTGGACGGTGCGCAACAACCAGGGGCAGATGGTGCCGTTCTCGGCGTTCTCGAGCACCCGCTGGACCTACGGCTCGCCCCAGCTGCAGCGCTACAACGGCAGCCCCAGCTACGAGTTCGTGGGCAATGCGGCCGCGGGCGTCAGTTCGGGCGCGGCCATGGCGGCGATCGAAGACATCATGAAGGAAATGCCCTCGGGCATCGGCTACGAATGGACCGGCGCCTCGTTCCAGGAGCGGCTGTCGGGCTCGCAGGCGCCGCTGCTGTATGCGGTGTCGATTCTGTTCGTTTTCCTGTGCCTGGCCGCCCTGTATGAAAGCTGGTCGGTGCCGTTCTCGGTGATTTTGGTGGTGCCGCTGGGCATTGTCGGGGCGCTGCTGGCCACCGGGCTTCGCGGGCTGTCGAACGATGTGTACTTTCAGGTGGGCCTGCTCACCACCGTGGGGCTGTCGTCCAAGAACGCCATTTTGATCGTGGAATTTGCCACCCAGCTGCAAGAGCGCGGCCGCAGCGTGGTGGATGCCACGCTGGAGGCCGTGCGCCTGCGGCTGCGGCCGATTTTGATGACTTCGCTGGCCTTTGGCTTTGGCGTGCTGCCCCTGGCCCTGGGCACCGGTGCGGGGGCCGGCGGGCGCCAGGCCATCGGCACCGCGGTGCTGGGCGGCATGGTGTCGGCCACCGTGCTGGGCATCTTTTTTGTGCCGGTGTTCTTTGTCCTGATCCGCAGTTACATCGCAGGCCGCGCGGCAAGCCGCCCAGCCACCGCACCCGGAGCCAGCGCATGAGCCGCATCCCCAGGATCGTGCCGCACCGCACCCTGGCGCGCGCAGCCAGCACCCTGGCGCTGTTCGCGCTGGCTGGCTGCACCAGCCTGGCGCCGGACTATGCGCGCCCGGCGCTGCCCGTGCCTGCCACATTGCCCAGCGCGGATGAGCCGGGCGACACGCCGCTGGCGCCAGAGGCCGGCCCCATGGGCTGGCAGGATTTTTTGCAGGCGCCGCGCCTGCGCGAACTGGTGGCGCTGGCGCTGCAGAACAACCGCGACCTGCGCGTGGCCGTGCTGGCCATCGAGAAGGCCCGCGCGCAATACGGGGTGGAGCAGTCCAACCTGTTCCCCGCCGTGGGCGCCACCGCCGCCGGCAGCCGCGCCCACACGGCGCAGGATCTGTCCACCAGCGGCCGCTCGTCCACCACCGGCCAGTACAGCGCGCAGCTCGGGTTCAGCAGCTACGAAATCGACCTGTTTGGCCGCGTGCGGAATCTCGGCGAGGCCGCGCTGCAGGAATTTTGGCGCACCACCGAAAACCGTCGCAGCGTGCAGCTCAGCCTGGTGGCCGAGGTGGCCAACGCCTGGCTCACGCTGGACGCCGATGGCCGGCGCCTGCAACTGGCGCAAGACACCCTGCGCAGCCGCCAGAAGTCTTACGAGCTGACCGAGCGCAGCCATGCCCTGGGCGCTGCCTCGGGCCTGACGCTGGCGCAAACCCAGACCACGGTGGATGCGGCCCGCGCCGACGTGGCCGCCTTCACCAGCCAGGTGGCGCGCGACCACAATGCGCTGGCCCTGCTGGTCGGCGCGCCGGTGCCCACGGCACTGCTGCCCGAAGTTGCGCTCCCGGCACCCGAGGCACCGCCCGCACCGACATCGGTCGCACCGACATCGCCCGCACCGGCATTGGTTACATCGACATTGGCGGCGCCCGCACCCGCCCTGGCCGCGCCCGCCGCCGCGCTGCTGGCGGTGCCGGCCGGCCTGCCCTCGACGGTGCTGCTCAACCGCCCCGACGTGCGCGCCGCCGAATACACGCTGCGCGGTACTTACGCCAGCATCGGCGCCGCGCGTGCCGCGTTTTTCCCCAGCATCACGCTCACGGCATCGGCGGGCACCGCCAGCAACGCGCTGTCGGGCCTGTTTGACGGCGGCAACGGCACCTGGAGCTTTGCGCCACAGATCCACCTGCCCATCTTCGATGCAGGCCGCAACCGCGCCAACCTCCAGATCGCCGAAACCACGCGCGACACGGCCCTGGCCCAGTACGACAAGGCCGTGCAGACCGCGTTCCGCGAAGTGGCCGATGCCCTGGCCGAGCGCGCCACGCTGGCCGAGCGCCTGCTGGCCCAGCAATCGCTGCAGGCGGCCACGCTGAGGGCTTTGCAGCTCTCCGAAGCACGCTACCGGCTGGGCGCCGACAGCTACCTGCCGGTGCTGGACGCCCAGCGCTCGCTCTACAGCGCGCAGCAAACGCTGATCGGGCTGGCGCTGGCCGAGCAGGTCAACCGCATCACGCTGTACAAGGTGCTAGGAGGCAGCTGGAACGACGCCACTCCGGATGGCAAGGCCACAATGCCAGGCCGTTGAACCTGGAAACGGCGGCGGGATGCCCTCACCCACGAGGTGAACGCCATCGCAACCCTCGCGCCTCGATTTCATGCGGCCTGGCAGGATGCCGCTCAAGGCTGTTGCAGGCTGAATTCGACGGGCAATATCAACTCAAAAGATTGTCCCCTCAGACTTTCCGGCAAAGGAGAGCGGCGTGCCGCCTGTTCCAGCATCAGGACGGCTTGCTCATCCAGGAGGGAATGGCCGGACCCCTTCAGCACTTCTACCACGCACTCGCCACCGCCCCGGGGCCACTGTAGACGCACGCGCACCACACCTTCCCAGCCTCGTTCCCGGGCTAGCGCCGGGTAGCGGCGGAATTCCCTGGCCGCTTGCGCCAAGGCGATGCGATATTGCCGCAGGGCATTTTCATCCACCCCGGATTCCGGGTCAGAGGCCGTCATTTCTGGCTTGAGCCGCCCCTTTTCCGCCTGCGCACCGCCCGGACTCGAAGCTTGCGGTGCGGCGTCAGGCGGCGCCGACTCCGGCAAAACAGCCGCAACAGCCGCCTGCGCTGTTATGTGCGCCTGTTTTTGTCGTGTGCGGGGCTTGAGTGGCGCAGTCGGTCGGGCAGGCATGCTCCGCGCCAATCCGGGAGAGGACAAGCCGAAGTCAGCCTCCGCCGGGGCCGGCTGAGATGGGCCGGGTCCAGTCTTTTCCTGTTTGCCGCGCAACAACACCTGCATCTGGCGGCTCCCTGCCCTGAATTCGGGCCGCGGTTCGGGATGCAGGGTGAGCAGCACGAAGAGGTGCGCCAGCAGGGAGATCCCCAGGGCCCATGACAAACCCGCACTGGGCGCCGGCATCGCCATGATCAGCCGCCTCTTTGCCTGGTGGCGGGTCCGTGCTCTGCCTGCCAAAGGCTCGAAGCCTCCATCAAATGGCAGGCGCATGGTATTGGATCCACTATCATGGCCCGATCAGTTCGCAAAAAAACTCCAGAGGATCGCTCTGGAGTTTTTTTGCGAACTCCGGCCGGACCGGAGTCATTCAAGGGCACATGAATCAGTTGCGTTGATTTCTGGCATCTTCGTCCATCTTCTTCGTGAAATATCGAACGAAGAAAACGGCCATCAGCACTATGAAAACAATGGTAAACACACTCAGAAGACCGATATCGGATCCGAAAAGCAATTGCCAAGCCATGAGTCACCTCCCAGTAACGTTAATCGACAACAAAAATCAATGCAGGGGTCGCAGTTGCAAGGAAGCATCCGCATCGAGTTGCCAATCTCCCTGCAAACGCCAGGTCAAGTCCTGGTCTTCTAAAAGTACATGCCAGCGCCCGTCAACTTCGGTCCCCAGGGCACCCCTGTAAAAACCCTGGCCTTCATGGGTCAGCACCACCGTCTGGTCCATGCCACCCCGGGTCGGATGGATGATGCGAAAATTCAACTGGGCCGGAAAATTCATTTCCTTTTGTGCGGTCAGAATCAAGCGCAGCTGGGGGCCGCTTTGCATCACCTCGGCCCGCAGACCCAGTTCTTCGGCCATGCGATCCCGATGAATGCGCTGATTCACTGCCAGGCCCTGCTTGTAGTAATCATCCTCGACCATGCCGTCAAACGAGGTCAGCGCCAGCCAGAGGGTGATGGCACCCGCCACGATCACGGCGCTGGGGCCGGCCATGAGAATCCATGGCCAAGGCTCTTTGTACCAGGGTTGGGACAGGGTTTTGACAGGCATCGGTTTAGCGCTCATGGCATCAGGAAAGTCGTTTTTTCATGCACTGCCACCTGGGCATCATCCTCGGCGACCACATTGAAGAAAATCTTGTGAGACCCCTTGGGAGCGGCCTCGGGGGGCACACGCACATTGACCGTCACCTCCCGGTTTTCGGCCGGACCGGTTTCGACGCGCCGTTCGGAAGCCAGTTCGATGCCCTCCAGGCCCGTCACGCTGATCAGGAAGGCACGCGGAGCTTCGCTGACGTTCATCACCTTCATGGTGTAGACGTTCTCGATTTTACCGCCCTCCACTTCCCGGGCCAGGGTGGCGCGATCGCGAATCACATCGGCGCGCAGCGGAATCCGGGTTGCGATCGACCAGGCGGCGGCCAGGACGATCAGGACCAGGATCACGGTGTAAAGAATGATGCGCGGCCGCACGATATGGCTGAGCAGGCCAGTGCGATCAAACTTCCTGGCCAGGGCATTCTCGGAGGTATAGCGGATCAGGCCCCGGGGCATGCCCAACTTGTCCATGACCGCATCGCAGCCATCGATGCAGGCCCCGCAACCGATGCATTCATATTGCAGACCATTGCGGATGTCGATGCCGGTGGGGCAGACCTGAACGCAGATGCCGCAATCCACGCAATCCCCCAGCCTGGAGACATCCGCATCCTTCTTGCGGGCCCCCCTGGGTTCGCCTCGCTCGGCGTCATAGGTGATCACCAGGGTATCCGGGTCGAACATGACCGACTGGAAGCGGGCGTAGGGACACATGTATTTGCACACCTGCTCGCGCATGAAACCCGCCATCATGTAGGTGAAGCCGGCATAGAACAGGATCCAGAAGATCTCCCAGCCACCAAAATTGAAGGTGACCAGGTTGTCGACCAGCTCGTGCATGGGCGTGAAATAACCTACCAGGGTAAAGCCGGTCCATAGGGAGAACAGCAGCCAGAGAGCATGCTTGGTGAGCTTGAGACGCAGCTTGCGCCCATTCAGGGGCGCCTTGTCGAGCTTGATCCGGGCCAGCCGATCTCCTTCGATCCTGTTCTCGATCCACATGAAAATTTCGGTGTACACCGTCTGGGGACAGGTGTAACCACAGAAAAGCCGTCCGGCCACGGCCGTGAACAGGAACAGGCCATTGGCGGAAATGATCAGGAGCACAGCCAGATAGAACACGTCCTGAGGCCAGAGCACCATTCCGAACAGGTAGAACTTGCGCTCCACCAGATGAAAGAGAACCGCCTGACGATCATTCCACTGCAGCCAGGGCAGCCCATAGAACAGGGCCTGCGTACCCCAGACAAACACCCAACGCCATGTCGCCCACCATCCCGTCACCGGCCGGACGTAGATCTTCTTGTGTTTTTCATAGAGGGAGACCACCTTCTCTCCCTCCGGCCCAGGACCCGGGGTGCTGTTCTCGCGGTTATCGTTCATTTTTCATGTACCGTATCAGAATTGTACGAGGCGCCATTCTCGACCGCTTGCGTCCATCCATTTTTGATACAGATCAGTATTTACTGATGCTCAAGGAAATTAAAACGGGGCGGTTTTCCGCCCCGTTTCATTCACGGCAGAATTACTGGGGGTGACTCAAGCCATACACATAGGCGGCCAGCAGATGCACCTTGCCCTCGCCGAGGAAGTCCTTCCAGACCGGCATCTTGTTCTGACGCCCGTTGGTGATGGTTTCCGTGATGGTGGCCTCGGAACTGCCATACAGCCAGGTACCATCGGTCAGGTTGGGAGAGCCGATCGCCTGCATCCCCTTGGCATCCATGCCATGACAGCCGGTGCAGCCTACGGTCATGAAGGCTTCACGGCCCTTGGCGGCGCGCGCCGGATCGGCGGGCAGACCGGACAGGGATCGCACATAGTTCGCCAGATTCTTGATCGTATCGGCGCCGAGGTGTGCATGGGGAGGCATGACACCCATCCGGCCGTTGCTGATGGTTTCCTCGATCTTGGCAGGCTCGCCGCCGTACAACCAGTCCCCATCGGTCAGATTGGGAAAGCCCTTCGAACCACGGGCATCGGCCCCATGACACTGCAGGCAGTAAGTCAGAAACAGGCGTTTGCCGGTTTCCATGGCTTGCTTGTCGCCCGCCAGCGCCTTGACATCCATTCCCAGATACTTGTCGTACATGGGCTTCAAGGCGGCATTGGCCTTGTCGACCTCCGCCTTGTGCTGACCCGCGGAGGTCCAGCCCAGCCAGCCCTTGAAGGAGCCCAGGCCAGGATAGAGGGCCAGATAGCCCAGTGCAAAGAGCACGGTGATGTAGAACATCCAGCTCCACCACTTGGGCAGCGGGTTGTTGTACTCCTCCAGGGTCTCATCCCAGGCATGACCGGTGGTCTTGCCCACGGTGAAATTGGCGGAACCCTGGCTCCAGAGGAACACGGCGCAGCCGATGACGCTGACCAGCACGATGCCGGTAACGTAAAAGTTCCAAAATTCGCTGACGAAATCGCTCATCTCTTTATCCTTTGATCAGCGGTGCCGGGTGTCATGCCCAGGCACCGAATCATCATCATCCGCAAACGGCAGGTTGGCGGCCTCATCGAAGCCCTTCTTGCTGTTCCTGCTGTAGGCCCACCCCACGATCCCGAGGAAGCAGAGCAACCCCAGGACTGTGGTCAGGGAGCGGAAATCGTTGATATCCATGGCCTTCTTACTTGAAGTTGGACAAGGCGGTGCCAAGGCCTTGCAGGTAGGCGACCAGAACATCTTCTTCGGTCTTGCCTTCCAGGGCCTGCCTGGCACCCGCGATCTCTGCGTCCGTGTATGGCACGCCGACCTTCCTCAGCGCCAGCATCTTGGCTTCGATATCCTTGCCGACCGTTTGAGCGGCGGCAGTCTTTTCCAGCCAGGAGAAGGCGGGCATGTTGGACTCGGGCACGACGTCGCGAGGATTGCGCAGGTGGATACGCTGCCATTCATCAGAGTAGCGGCCACCGACACGTTGCAGGTCGGGACCGGTACGCTTGGAGCCCCACTGGAAGGGATGGTCATAGACGAACTCACCCGCCACGGAATAGTGGCCATAGCGCTCGGTCTCGGCCCGGAAGGGACGAATCATCTGGGAGTGGCAGTTGTAGCAGCCCTCACGCAGATACACGTCACGCCCTGCCAGACGCACGGGGTCATAAGGCGTCACCCCTTCGACGGCCTGAGTCGTGGACTTCTGGAAGAAGAGCGGCACGATTTCCAGCAAACCGCCCACGCTCACCACCAGCAGCGTCAGAACGATGAGCAAGCCTACGTTCTTCTCGATCTTTTCTTGATTGAACATTATCGCTGTCCTCCTGGATTAGGCGTGTTGAGCGGCAGGAGCCAGAACTGGAGCGTCATTCACGGTCTTGCCGCTGGCAATGGTCTTGAACATGTTGTAAGCCATGATGAGCATACCCACCAGGAACAAGGCGCCACCGATGAAACGGACGGTCCAGAAGGGATAGGAGCCCTTGACGGCCTCCACGAAGCTGTAGGTCAGGGTACCGTCGGCATTGACGGCGCGCCACATCAGGCCCTGCATCACGCCGGCAATCCACATGGAGGCGATGTAGAGCACCACACCGATGGTGGCGACCCAGAAGTGCACCGTCATCAGGCGCACGCTGTACATCTCGGGCTTGCCGAACAGGCGGGGCAGCAGGTAGTAGATGGAACCGATGGAGACCATGGCCACCCAGCCCAGCGCACCGGAGTGCACGTGACCCACGGTCCAGTCGGTATAGTGCGACAGGGCGTTTACCGTCTTCACGGACATCATGGGGCCTTCGAAGGTCGACATGCCGTAGAAGGACAGGGAGGTGATCAGGAACTTCAGGATGGGATCGTCACGCAGCTTGTGCCAGGCACCGGACAGGGTCATGATCCCGTTGATCATGCCGCCCCAGGAGGGCGCCAGCAGGATCAGGGAGAAGATCATGCCGACAGACTGGGTCCAGTCAGGCAGGGCGGTGTAGTGCAGGTGGTGCGGACCCGCCCACATGTAGGTGAAGATCAGGGCCCAGAAGTGCACCACGGACAGCCGGTAGGAATACACCGGACGCCCGGCCTGCTTGGGAACGAAGTAGTACATCATGCCCAGGAAGCCGGCCGTCAGGAGGAAGCCCACGGCGTTGTGGCCGTACCACCACTGCACCATGGCATCCTGCACGCCGGCATAGGCAGAGTAGGACTTGGTCAGGGTCACGGGGATTTCCGCGCTGTTCACGATATGCAGCAGGGCGATGGCAATGATGAAAGCGCCATAGAACCAGTTCGCCACGTAGATGTGCTTCACGGTACGCTTGGCGATGGTCCCGAAGAACACGATGGCGTAGGAAACCCAGACCACGGCGATCAGGAGGTCGATGGGCCATTCCAGCTCGGCGTATTCCTTGCCCGTGCTGAAGCCGAGGGGCAGGGAGACGGCCGCCAGCAGGATGACCAGCTGCCAGCCCCAGAAGGTGAAGGCGGCCAGCTTGTCGCAGAAAATCCGCGCATGGCTGGTACGTTGAACGACATAGTAGGAAGTTGCGAACAGGGCACTGCCGCCGAAGGCGAAAATCACCGCATTGGTATGCAGCGGGCGCAGGCGGCCAAAGTGCAGCCAGGGGCCGAAATTGAGCTCCGGCCAGACCAGCTGGGCGGCAATGACGACACCGACCAGCATGCCTACGATGCCCCAGATGACGGTCATCACGGCAAATTGCCGTACGACCTTATAGTTGTATGTGGTTTGCGTTTCCGACATGGACCCACCTCTCGTTTAATGAAAAAGACTGTACACCACCCCCCCAAAAACCAAGGCGGCGCATGGAACGGGATGCTATTTTAGCCTAGGGCGGGGCTATTTGACATAGATCAATTCAGCCCCAAAAGCGCACCGAAGCCCGGATTGACGGGCCCTGCTGAACCCCTGCCCACCCGTCGGCAGTTTTGCCCCGGACACAAAAAAAGGGTGCGCCGTAACGCACCCCAACCCCAACAGAGAAACAATCAAACCTGTTGCAAAGCAAGTAGTGAACTTGCGGCAAAGTGCTGCGGATCATACCCGGCGGCGGCCCCCCGGGCTTGACCCAAATCAAACAGAAGGTTTTTTTTCCTTTTCCACGCCGGGTGCCGCGGCCGCCTCCCTGGGCCTGTCGTCATCCATGAGCACCTTGAAGCCCGGCCCTTCGAGATCATCAAACTGCCCCCCTCTGACGGACATCCAGAACACCACGGCAATGACAAACACCAGCACCACCGACAGCGGTATCAGCAGATACAGAATCTCCATTACACTTCCTTTCGCTGAATTCTCAAGGCATTCATGACCACCAGCAATGAACTGGCGGACATGCCGATCCCTGCCGCCCAGGGCGTCACATGACCCATGGCGGCCAGGGGCAAGGCGAGGAAATTGTAGGCAAAAGCCCAGAGCAGGTTCTGGCGGATGACCCGCAAGGCGAAACGGCTGCGCCGCACCCCACGGCGCAGACATTCGAGGTTCTCGGAGAGCAGCAGCAGGTCTGCCTGGGTACGGGCCAACTGGGAACCCGCCCCCATGGCGACAGAGACCTGGGCCTGGGCCAGCACCGGCGCATCATTGACGCCATCCCCCACCATCGCCACCACCGCTCCCGCTTGCTGCAGGGCCAGCACCGCATCGCGCTTGGCCTGGGGCGACATGGCCGCCCGCACGTCGGCGATGCCGAGCGACAAGCCCAGCCGTTGAACCACCGCGTCCGCATCGCCGGACATCAGGATCACCTGACAGCCGGCCGCCTGCAAATCCGCCACCAGTTCCCGCGCTTCTTGCCGCAATTCGTCACCGATCCTGAAGAAAGCCAGGATGCCTTCCTCATCGCCCAGAGCCACGATGGTATCGCCTGCGGCCTGCCAGCCTTCGGGCCAGGGCACCGCGCCGGCAGCTGCCAGGGCCGCCACATAATCGGGACGCCCGATCCGCAGGCGGCGCCCGCTGACGACGCCCTCCAGCCCCTGCCCCGCTTCGGTTCGCACCGCTTCGGCCATGGGCAGCCGCCCGCCAGCCTCGACACCACGGCGGATGGCCAGCGCCAGTGGATGTTCGGAAGCGCATTCAAGCGCCGCCGCCAGCCCCAGGGCCTCGGCCCGCTCCCCTCTGCACACGGCCACGTCCTGCAGGCACATTTCGCCCTTGGTCAGGGTGCCGGTCTTATCGAACACGAAGTGGGTGGCGCGCGCCAGGGTTTCCACGGCATGACCGCGGGTGACCAGCAGACCATCCCTGGCCAGGGCGCCCGCGGCTACCGTCAGCGCAATCGGCGTCGCCAGGGCCAGGGCACAAGGACAGGTCACCACCAGCACCGAAACCGTGATCCACAAGGCCCGGGAGGGATCGACCAGATACCAGCCCAGGGCCACCAGCGCGGCAAAGAGCAACAAGCAAGCCACGAACCAGTGCGCGATACGGTCTGCCAGTTCCACGATGCGCGGCTTTTCGGCGGCGGCCCGCTCCATCAGGCGGATGATGGCGGAAAGCCGGGTGGATTCCCCCACCTGCTCGACCAGGATGAACAGCGGGCTTTCCATATTGATGGAACCCCCGGTCACGCTATCGCCGGCCTGCTTGGCCACCGGCCGGCTCTCGCCGGTGAGCAGCGCCTCGTTGACATTGCCATGTCCTTCGAGCACCCGGCCGTCAGCCGGAATGGTGTCCCCCGGCCGCACCAGGGCCACATCTCCGGGCCGGAGGTCCGACACCACCACCTGCTCCGGCTCCCGGTTCGCGGGAAAGCCCTGCACCCGCTGGCAGAACGCCGGCTGCAACCTGGCCAGGGCCTCGGAAACACTGACCGCCTTTTGCCGGGCCGTCATTTCAAGATAGCGCCCGCCCAGCAGGAAAAACACGAACATCACCACGGAGTCGAAATACACCTCCCCCGTCCGGGTCAGGGTTGCCCAGACGCTGGCCACGAAGGCGGCCGCAATCCCCAAGGCCACCGGCACATCCATGCCGACCCGGCGCAACTTCAGATCCCGCCAGGCGCCCTTGAAGAAAGGGGCGGCGGAATACAGCATCACCGGCAGGGTCAGGGCCAGGCTGGCCCAGCGGATCAGGGTTTCGATATCCATGGACATGTCGCCCTCGCCGGCGAGATAGACCGGGATCGCATACATCATCACCTGCATCATGCCGAAACCGGCCACCCAGAGCCGCCACAGGGCCTCGCGGCGCTCCTTCCTTGCCAGTTCCTCGTGCTTGGCCGCATCGTATGGGTAGGCGCGATAACCGATCGCGCTGATCGCCGACAGGATGTCGGAGAGCTTGATCCGGCGGCTATCCCAGCGCACCCGGGCACGCCGGGTGGCGTAATTGACATCGACGCCGGTCACCCCCGGCAACTGGCCGATATGGCGCTCATTGAGCCAGACGCAGGCTGAGCAGGTGATCCCCTCCAGGATCAGTGAAGCTTCCCGCTCATGTTCACCGAGTTCCCGGACAAAGCTCTTCTGGAACTCCGCATGGTCGAACATCAGCAGCTGGTCCAGAATCGCCGGCATGGCCTCCCGGGGCGACTCGGGCATGGCATCGCGGCTGGTGTAATAATCTTCCAGTCCATTTTCCACGATGGCCTGGGCAACAGCCTGGCACCCGACGCAGCACATTTGCCGCGGCACCCCACGAATCCGGACAAAAAAGCCGGCACCGTCCGGCATGGGCAGACCGCAGTGATAGCAAACCTCCTGCTCCCGGCTCGCGTCATGGGCCACGGCCCCGCGGGTCCCGGCGCTCAGTTCTGCATTCAATTCTGGCATGGGCATCTCAAACCAAGCCTCGCGGCCCCCATTCAAGGAGGGGCGAGCATGAACGGCTGGCCGGCCCCTCAGAATTCCCGCCCCGATCCGCCTGCTCCAGCACCCGCAGCAAAGCGGCCGTATCGTCCCGGCCCCAGCCCTGGCCCATCAGGGCGTTGAGTTGCTGGCCGACCTGGGCCGCCAGGGGCAGAGGCACCCCGAGGCGGAAGGCTTCGCGCAGCAGAATGCCGAAATCCTTGTGATGCAGGCGGGCCTCGATACCGGCCGCAAAATCACGCTGCACCATGCGCTCGCCCATCACCTCCAGCACCCGGCTGGCGGCGGAACCACCGGCCAGCGCCGCTTTCACCCGGGCCGGGTCAACCCCGGCGGCAACGGCCAGATGCAGGGCCTCGGCCACCGCTTCGATGGCGGCCACCATGATCATCTGGTTGCAGGCCTTGGCGACCTGGCCGGCGCCGCTTTCCCCCACATGCACGATGCCTTGCCCGAGACAGGCGAGCAGTGGCCTCACCCGCTCCAGGGTCTCGGTGCGGCCGCCGGCCATGATGGCGAGGCTGGCCGCCACGGCACCCTGGGCGCCGCCCGAGACCGGCGCATCGAGAAAATCCGCCCCCTTGTCGCGGTAAGCCGCCGCCAGTTCGCGGGCGGTGCCAGGGCTGATGGTGCTCATGTCCACATGGATGAAGCCCGGCGCGGCCCCGGCCAGCAGGCCCGCGCTGCCCTGCACCAGGCCGGCCACGTCGGCATCGGCAGTGACGCTACTGATCACCACCTCGCAGGCTGCCGCCAGGGCCGCCGGGCTTGCAAGCTCCCGCGCGGCGCAATCCGCCAGCGGCGCCAATGCTTCCGGGCGCCGGGCCCAGACATGCAGCTCATGCCCCGCGCCAGCCAGATGCCGCGCCATGGGCAGCCCCATGGCACCGAAACCGATGAATCCTACCTTCATGACTGCGCCTCCCCCGGGATGAATCGGGCGATGCCGTTTCGCCCCTGTTCCTTGATACGGTACATGGCCTGATCGGCCTGCTCCACCAGCTGCGTCCCCTCCGGGTCGTCGTCCGGGAATACCGTGTAGCCGATGCTGCAGGAAACCTCCACCTCATCTTCGCCCAGGTCGATCGGCTGGAGGGCGGCGGCCAGCAGCTTGGCGGCGATCTGTTCCACCTGCTCCGGTTCTTTGAGGTTCTGCAGCAGCACCATGAATTCGTCGCCAGCAATGCGGGCCAGGGTGTCATCTTCCCGCACACAGCGGGACATGCGCCGCGCTATGGCCTGCAGCACCCGATCGCCAGCCTGATGGCCGTAGCTGTCATTGATCTGCTTGAAACGGTCCAGGTCGATGAACAGCACAGCGAGGCGGGTACCCAGGCGCCGGGCCCGGGCCAGGCCGGCCTTGAGCCGGTCGTGGAACAGCAGGCGGTTGGGCAGGCCGGTCAGGTAATCATAGTTGGCCGCTTTCCACATCCGCTCTTCGCGGCGCTTGCGCTCGGTGATGTCCATGTAGACGCCCACATAGCGCTCCACGCCGCCGCCCGGGTTGCGGATGGCGGTGATGGCCAGCCACTGCGGCACCATCTCGCCCGTGCGGCGGCGGTTCCACACCTCGCCCTCCCAGTTGCCTTCCTGGCGCAGGCTCTGCCAGAGATCGCGGTGGAGCGCCGGATTCGGGTGCCCCGGGTTCATCACCTCGCCCACCGGGCGGCCGACGATGTCCGGCAACGCGTAGCCGGCCAGGCGGCAGAAGGCTGGGTTGGCCTGGACAATGCAGCCCTCGGCATCGGTGACGACGATGGGCTGGCTGGTGGAATTGACCACCGCCTCGGCCAGCTGGCCATTGAGTTGAGCCGCCTTGGCGCGGGTGATGTCGGCAAAGGTGATGACCACCCCATGCGCCTGTTCGTCGCCTGGCAGCAGCAGGGGCCGGGCATTGACGGTGAGCCAGACCCGGCTGCCATCGGGATGCAGCACCCCCATCACCACCCGATCCACGGGCTGGCCGGTGGCCCTGGCCAGCGTCGCCGGATGCTCCGCCCCGGACAGGCTGGTGCCGTCTTCCCGGATGGCCTGCCAGCAGCTATCCAGACTATCGAGCCCCAGCATCTGCGCGCGGCTCACCCCGAGAATCTGGCAGGCCGCATCGTTGCAAAAGGTGATGACGCCCCGGGCATCCTGAACCACCACCCCTTCGGCCATCGCGGCCACCAGGGAGCGGTAACGCGCCTCGCTTTCGGCCATGGCATCTTCCACCCGCTTGCGGGCCGTGATGTCCTGCACGGTGCCGAGCATGCGTACCGGCGTGCCCTGGGCATCGAACAGGGGATTGCCCCGCTCCTGGACGTAACGGATGCCGCCATCGGGACGCTGGATGCGGTGGTCGACCTGATAGGGCCGCCGGTCGCTCAGGCTTTCATCGATGGCGGCCTGGACCCGGCCCCGGTCATCCGGGTGAATGCGCAGGGTGAAGGCTTCCAGCGTCGGGCTGCACTCGCCCGGCTCCAGGCCGAAGATGCGGAAGGTTTCGTCGGACCACCACAGCCCCCCCGAAGCAATATCCCACTCCCACCCTCCCATCTGGGCCAGCGCCTGCACTTCGGCCAGGCGCTGGCGCTCCTGCACCAGGGCCAGTTCGACCGCCTTGCGCTCACTGATGTCGGTTTGCATCCCCATGAAACGGCAGGGCAGCCCCGCTTCATCCCACTCCACCGCCTGGCCCCGGGACAGCACCCAGCGCCAGCCCCCTTCCTTGGTGCGCATGCGGAATTCCGCTTCGTAGAAAGGGGGGCGGCGTTCCCGGCAGGACTGAGCCAGCCGCATCGCCTCCGGCAGGTCATCGGGATGCATCAGCCTTGTCCAGGTCTCGCAGTCATCCTCGATGTCTTCGGGGCTGTAACCGAGCATGGCCTTCCAGCGTGGCGAATACCAGGCCGCCCGGGTCCGCAGATCGATGTCCCAGACTCCATCCCGGGAGGCGGTCACGGCCCACTGCCAGCGCTGCTCCGCCTCGTGCAGGGCCGCGGCCATGCGCCGTGACTCGGTCACATCGAACACCACCCCGCGGATCAGGATGGGCTGGCCCGCCGGATCCACTTCACGGACGCCCCGGGCAAACAGGATTTTTTCGCTCCGGCCATCTGCCGGCAACATCCGGTATTCCACCTCGAAGGGCTGCCCCTCCTGCCTGCAGCGCGCCACTGCCGCCTCAACCCGCTTCCGGTCATCGGCATGAATGCGCGTCATGAAAGCCGCGACGCTGGGCGGCGGCTCGTCCCTGGCAAAGCCGAAAACATCTTGAGCAGAGGGCGACCAGCGCAGACATGGCTGCACCAGGTCTTCTTCCCAACTGCCAAAGCCGGCCAGGTTCAGGGTTTCTTCCAGGCGCTCGCGCTCGTGCTGGCGCAGCCGCTCGACGCGTTCGCTTTGTTGCAGATAGCGACAGGAAACCCACCATATCAGCAGCACCAGCGCCGTTGCCGCAGCGGCCAGATAGCCGTATTGACGCGATTCCTTGCCTATCCCGGCTCGCACGCCGGCCATGGAAAGGGAAACGCCGGCCAGCAAGTCCTGCTCCGCCAGGGGCTGGTAGGCGATCATCCGTTCCCGGCCATCCAGCGTGCTGGGGCGCAAATGCGCCTGGTAGGGCGGCGAGATGAAGGGCCGCACCGATTCAGGCAGTCGCACCCCGAGATAGGCGTCGACCTGGGGATAACGGCTGACCACGGTGAGATCGGGTTTGATCAGGGTCAGCACATGGTCCTCCCCCAGATCGATATCGTGTCCGACCTGGGCCAGGGCACGGGCCGGAACGGAAAATACCAGCACCCCGGCAAAGCGGCCCTGGGCATCGTCGAGGCGGCGCGATACCTGCACGGTCCATTGCTGCGATACCCGCCCCAGCACGGGCGCGCCGATGTAGGGACGGTCCCGGTCCTCACCCAGATGCACCAGGAAATGCGGACGGTCGGAAAGATCAACGGGCCGGGCCGGCGTGCCCAGGCTGGAATACTGCAACTGGCCATCGCGCCCGATCACGGCAACCTGGATCACCAGACCGGCCAGCGGCCCCTGGCAGAGCAGGGCCGTCGTGCGCTTGAACAGCCCGGTATCGCCGCGCTGGAACAGGTCGCGCAGGACCAGCATGGCAACATCCAGTTCCTGCAGGGCGCTGCGCACCACTTCGCCATAGACACGGGCCATGTTCTCGGCCCGGATGCGCTGGGCCGTCTCGTACCGGGCGTGAATCTCCCCCGTTTCGTGCTGCACGGCCAGCCAGATGCTCAAGATCAGCACCGCCGCCAGCAGACCGGCCAGTTGCCGCAGACGCACGAACCAGGAAACGGCGGCCGGCATGTCTTAACGCCCCGAAAGCTGTTCGAGCAGCTCGAGCAGGGCGATGGAGTCCTTTTCCGCCAGGCCCTGGCCGACCATGGCATTGAACAACTGCGCCGTCGCCGCCGCACCGGGCAGCATCACCCCCAGTTCAAAGGCCGTTGCCATGACGATATTCATGTCCTTCTGGTGCATCCACGCCTTGAAACCCGGCTTGAAATTGCGCTCCAGCATGCGCTGACCATGGTTTTCGAGGATTTTTGAATGGGCAAAGCCGCCCAGCAGGGCTTCCCGCACCCTGGCCGGGTCCACCCCGGACTGACGCGCGAAGTTGAAGGCCTCGGCCACGGCCAGCACCCCCATCCCGGTCACCACCTGATTCGCCGCCTTGGCGACCTGGCCGGCGCCGGAAGCGCCCACATGGACGATGTTCTTGCCCATCGCCGTGAAGGCGGGCAGCGCCCGGTCGAAGGCGGCCTGGCTGCCGCCGACCATGATCGCCAAGGTAGCGGCGATGGCCCCGGCCTCGCCGCCGGAAACCGGGGCGTCGAGGAAATCGATCCCGGCTGCCGCCAGATCCCCGCCGATGGCCCGGGCTGCCACCGGGGCGATGGTGCTCATGTCTGCCGCCACCAGCCCGGAACGGGGGCGGCAGGCCAGCCCCTGCTCGCCGAGCATCACCTGGCGCACATCCGGGGCATCGGCCACCATGGAAATCACCAGTTCCGCCCAGCTCCCCAGATCCGCCGGATTTTCCCCTGGCGCGGCCCCCGCCGCCAGGAGCGGCGCCATCGACTCGGGACGACGGGCCCATACCTTGAGCTCATGCCCTGCCTCGAGCAGATTGAGGGCCATGGGTCTGCCCATGATCCCCAGTCCGATAAAACCGATTTTCATGCTTTTGCGCCCGCCTCAAGACAAAAAGTTCTCAGTGCAGCCATCCGTGCCCCGAGCTTGCCACCCGGCCTCTCACCAGGCCGGCGTTTGCACCGCGGCGGGAGGCGGCGGTGCCGGCATCCAGGACCCTGCTGCCCCCCACAGCGCCAACCCCGCCAGGGCCAGGGCCAGGATCAACGCCAGCGGGCCGCCGCCCTGGGCCGACTCCCCCTGCTCCCCCTGCTCCCCCAGCTCCCTCTTATCCGCCTCCTTCCAGCCGGTAATCATGGGTTTCACCAGATTGTCCTTCTTCACATGGGCGTAGAACAGGATGGCGCCCACATGCAGGGCGACCAGGGCCAGGATCACCTTGCTCAGCAGCTGGTGCATCCCCGTCAGGCGGCTGGAGAGTTCGCTGCCCGCCAGCTCATAGAGGGGGCCGCGAAAGGCGATGTCGTCATTGGCAAAGAGGCCCAGCACCGCCTGTAAGCCGACGAGGCCGAGCAGGGCGAAGACCGACAGGGCGCCGAGCGGGTTGTGGCCCAGTCCCCGCCATTCCCCGTGGAGATAGGCACGAATGCGCCCCGGCAAAGGAAAGAACTGGGCAAAGCGGGCGTAGGTGGGGCCGACGAAGCCCCAGACCAGGCGAAAGGCGATCAGCCCCAGCGCGAACAGGCCGATTTTGCCGTGCCACTCGATGGCATTGCCGCCCACCTCGCCGGTCACGAACAGAGCCAGCACCGCCGCTGCCAGCAGCCAGTGGAAAAGCCGGGTGGGCAAGTCCCAAAGCCTGATTTTCTGCATCTCGTTCTCCTGAAGAAAAAGCCCTTTTCCCGGGCCGCGCGGCAAGGATAGCCGAATGCCCGCCGCCTGGGCAGCCGGGCAGGAGGCGGCCATGCAGGACGGCAGGGCCTGGCGTGTCATGAAGCCATCGATGCCCGCCACCGCAGGACCGCACCCCGGAGCGGCGGCCCTGTCCTCAGACGCAGGCGCCGTCCTCGGTCACGTTGGGGTCCTTGGCCTTGGGCGGCTTGACGAACTGCTCGCGGGACACGCCCAGCCACATCACCAAGGGCGAAGCCACCAGTACCGAGGAATAGATGCCGAAGC
This sequence comes from Comamonadaceae bacterium, assembly GCA_029255645.1. Lineage (GTDB taxonomy): Bacteria > Pseudomonadota > Gammaproteobacteria > Burkholderiales > Rhodocyclaceae > Azovibrio. Next base: position 41,918 of record JANLJE010000035.1, read on the forward strand.
AGATGCCGATGGTCAGCGCCAGGGAGAAGAAGTACAGGGTTTCCCCGCCAAACAGCAACATCGACAGCACCATGATCTGGGTGGAGCCGTGCGTGATCACGGTGCGGGAGATGGTGCTGGTGATGGCGTAGTCCAGGATCTGGGGTGTACTCAGGCTGCGCGCCTTCTTGAAGGTTTCCCGCACCCGGTCGAACACCACCACCGACTCGTTCACCGAGTACCCCAGCACGGCCAGCACGGCCGCCAGCACCGAGAGGGAAAATTCCCACTGGAAGAAGGCGAAGAAGCCCAGGATGATGATCACGTCATGCAGGTTGGCGATGATGGCGGAAACGGAAAAGCGCCATTCGAAACGCAGGGCCAGATACACCATGATGCCGACGATCACCAGCAGCAGCGCCAGTGCGCCGTTTTCAGCCAGCTCCTTACCCACCTGGGGACCGACGAATTCCACCCGGCGCAGGTGGGCACCGGGGGCCTCGGTCTCCAGCGCCGCCAGGACCTGCTCGCCCTGACGCACCATGCCCTGCTCACCGGCGGCCTCATCAGCACTGATCGATTTGAGCGGCAGGCGGATCAGGACATCGCGGGACGACCCGAAGTTCTGCACGGCAAAATCGGAATACCCGGCCAAGGATAGCGCGCCGCGCACTTTTTCCAGATCGGCGGCCTCCTCGTAATTCACTTCCACCAGGGTGCCGCCGGTAAATTCCACCGACAAGTGCAGCCCCCGGGTCGCGAGGAAGAACACGGCCAGCGCAAAGGTGATCACCGAGATGATGTTGAACACCAGCGCATGGCGCATGAAGGGAATGTCTTTTTTGATGCGGAACAGTTCCATGCTGCTTCCCCTTACTTGGCCGTATCGGCGTCAGGTTTCCAGACCTGGCCAATGGCGACCTTGGTCAGTTTCTTCTGGCGGCCATAGATCAGGTTCACCAGGGCGCGGGATACCACCACCGCCGAGAAGATGGAGGTGAGAATGCCCAGACAATGCACCACGGCAAAGCCGCGCACCGGGCCGGAGCCGAAGATCAGCAGCGCCAGGCCGGCGATCAAGGTGGTGATGTTGGAGTCGAGGATGGTGCCGAAGGCCCGCTCATAGCCAGTGGTGATGGCCGTCTGGGGCGGCAGGCCATTGCGCAGTTCTTCCCGCACCCGTTCATTGATCAGGACGTTGGCGTCGATGGCCATGCCCAGGGCGAGGGCGATGGCGGCGATGCCGGGCAGGGTCAGGGTGGCCTGAAGCATGGAGAGCAGGGCCACCAGGAACAGCAGGTTGGAGGCCAGGGCCACCACCGAGATGACACCAAACACTTGATAGTAAATGATCATGAACACGGCGATGGCCACGAAGCCCCAGAGGGTGGAATCAAAACCCTTCTTGATGTTTTCGGCGCCCAGGGAGGGGCCGATGGTGCGCTCTTCGATGATGTTCATGGGCGCGGCCAGCGAACCGGCGCGTAGCAGGAGGGCGGTGTCATTGGCTTCCTGGGTCGTCATGCGCCCGGAAATCTGCACCCGGCCACCGCTGATTTCACTGCGGATCACGGGGGCCGTCACGACTTCGCCCCGGCCCTTTTCGATCAGCAGGATGGCCATGCGTTTGCCCACGTTCTCCCGGGTCACATCGCGGAAAATGCGGGCCCCGGAGGAATCCAGGGTGAGATGCACGGCAGGTTCGTTGGTCTGGCTGTCGAAGCCGGCCTGGGCATCGGTAAGCCGCTCGCCGGTCAGCACCACCTGCTTCTTCACCAGGAGCGGCGCCCCGCCCCGCTCGGTGTAGAGCTCGGTGCCAAACGGCACCTGGCCGGCGAGGGCGCGCTCCAGGGCGCCAGGGGTGTCATCCACCATGCGAATTTCCAGGGTGGCGGTGCGGCCCAGGATGTCCTTGGCCTTGGCGGTATCCTGCACCCCCGGCAGTTGCACCACGATCCGGTCGGCGCCCTGCTGGGCAATCACCGGCTCGGCCACCCCCAGTTCGTTGATGCGGTTGTACAGGGTGTTGATGTTCTGCTTGATGGCGTATTCGCGCAGCTTGACCAGCGCCTCGGGCTTCAGGGTGGCGACCAGGCGCAGACTGCCGGCGTCGTCCTGTTCAACCAGGCTCAGGTCGGCCATGTCGGCGGCAATGGCCGCACGGGCCTTGTCACGCGTTCCGGCATCGCGGAAATTGATGACGATGCGATCGCCTTCGCGGTCGATGCCGGCATGGCGCACATTCTTGTCGCGCAGCAGGGTGCGCAGATCGGCACTGATGGAATCGAGGCGCTTCGCCTGGGCGCCGGGCATGTCCACCTGGAGGAGGAAGTGCACCCCGCCGCGCAGGTCCAGGCCCAGGTACATGGGCAGGGCGCCGATGTGGGTGAGCCACTTGGGCGAGGCGGTGAGCAGGTTCAGGGCAATGACGTAGTCGGCATTGGCCGGGTCGGGATTGAGGGCTTTTTCCAGGGCATCCTTGGCCTTCAACTGGGCATCGCCATCCTTGAGACGGATCTTGATCCCGTTGGGCTCCACGAAAATGCCATCCGCCGCCACCTGGGCCTGCTGCAGGATGTCTTCTATGCGCGGCAAGATGCCGGCATCGACCTTGAGGGTGGCCCGGTTGGAGGAAACCTGCACCGCCGGCGCCTCGCCAAAGAAGTTGGGCAAGGCATAGATGAAACCGATCAGCAGGGCCACGGCCACCGTGATGTATTTCCAGAGGGGATAACGATTCATGGGAAACCTTGAGGCTGGATCCAGAAACAGGACAAGGACGGGGACGGGAGCCGCGGCCCCCTCCCGCATGGTTTGCCGGAATTAGACGGCGGACTTGAGGGTGCCCTTGGGCAGCACGATCTGCACCGCCGGACGCTGCACCACGATCTCGACGCCTTCTGCCACTTCCAGGGCAATATAGTGGTCGCCCACCTTGGCGATGCGGCCGGTGATACCGCCCTGGGTCACGACTTCGTCACCCTTTTGCAGGGCATCGGTCATGGCCTTGTGTTCCTTGGCGCGCTTCATCTGGGGACGGATCATCAGGAACCAGATGACCACGAACATCAGGATCAAGGGCAGAAACTGCATGAGACCACCGGCAGGACCAGCGGCGGCAACGGCTTCCTGAGCATGGGCAAGGCTAATCATGGACGGGTACTCCCAATTGAAAATCATGAAGGCGGCGATTCTAACATCCCTTTAGCGGACGCCCCGCTGACGGTCGTCCCGGAATTTTCTGACAAAAGCATCGAATTGCCCCTGTTCAATCGAACTGCGCATTTCCGCCATCAGGTTCTGGTAATAACGCAGGTTGTGCAGGGTGTTGAGCATCGCACCGAGGATTTCCCCGGCCCGGAACAGGTGATGCAGGTAGGCCCGGCTGAAGTTCCTGCAGGTGTAGCAGTCGCAGCTGGCATCGAGCGGCCCCTTGTCCTGGCGGTAGCCGGCGTTCTTGATCTTCACATCGCCGTAGCGGGTGAACAGATGGCCGTTCCTGGCGTTGCGGGTGGGCATGACGCAGTCGAACATGTCGATGCCCTGGCCCACGGCAAACACCAGGTCCTCGGGCGTGCCGACGCCCATCAGGTAGCGGGGCTTGTCGGCGGGCAGCTGCGGCGCCGTATGCGCCAGGATGCGCGCCATCTCCGCCTTGGGTTCCCCCACCGAAAGCCCGCCGATCGCCATGCCGTCGAAGCCGATGTCGCACAGGCCCGCCACCGATTCATCGCGCAGCGGCTCGTACATGCCACCCTGGACGATGCCGAACAGGGCATTGGTATTGCCCAGCTTGTGGTGCTGATCCCTGGAGCGCCGCGCCCAGCGCAGCGACAGGCGCATCGACTGGGCCGCCTCGTCCAGGCTCGCCGGGTAAGGCGTGCACTCATCGAAGATCATGACGATGTCGGAATCGAGCCCATGCTGGATGTCCATCGAACCTTCCGGCGTCAAAAACAGCTTGGCCCCGTCGATGGGAGAGGAAAACTTCACCCCCTCCTCGCCGATCTTGCGCATGGCGCCCAGGGAAAACACCTGGAACCCGCCGGAATCCGTGAGGATGGGCTTTTGCCAGTTCATGAAATCATGCAGGCCACCAAACTGCCTGATCACCTCCAGCCCGGGCCTGAGCCAGAGGTGGAAGGTGTTGCCCAGGCAGATCTGGGCGCCGATGTCGTGCAGGGACTGGGGCGTCATGGCCTTGACCGTGCCATAGGTGCCGACCGGCATGAACACGGGAGTCTGCAGCACGCCGTGGGCCAGGTGGAGGGTGCCACGCCGGGCGGCGCCGTCGGTTTTCAGGAGTTCAAATTGCATCTCGTTTTTCCAGAAGCATGGCGTCGCCATAGCTGAAGAAGCGGTATTTTTCTGCCACCGCATGGGCGTAAGCCGTGCGGATATCGTCCAGGCCCGCAAAGGCGGAAACCAGCATCAGCAGGGTCGATCTGGGCAGATGAAAGTTGGTGATGAGCCGATCCACGACCTGGAAGCGATAGCCGGGCGTGATGAAGATGTCGGTTTCCCCCTCGCCCGCCTGCACCTGGCCGCCGGGCAGGGCCGAGGCTTCCAGGGTCCGCATCGAGGTGGTGCCCACGGCAATCACCCGCCCGCCCCGCGCCCGGGCGGCGGCAATGGCGGCCGCCGTGGCCTCGGGCACCCGATAGCGTTCCGAGTGCATCTTGTGGTCGGCGATCCGCTCCACCCGCACCGGCTGATAAGTGCCCGCCCCGACATGCAGGGTCACCTGGGCGGTGTGCACCCCCCGGCTTGCCAGGAGGGCCAGCAGGGCCTCGTCGAAATGAAGGCCGGCGGTAGGTGCCGCCACGGCGCCGGGATGCCGGGCATAGACGGTCTGGTAACGGCTTTCGTCCACCGCTTGCGGGCGATGCGTGATGTAGGGGGGCAGAGGCAGGCTGCCGTAAGCCTCGGCCTGTTCCCAGAAATCTCCCTCGCCTTCGAGTTCCAGGGTGAAGAAACCTTCATCGCGCCCCACCACCGTCACCCAGAAGGCATCGGCCAGGCACATCCGCCCGCCCAGCCTGGGCGGCTTGCTGGCGCGGATCTGGGCCAGGGCGCGGCGGGCATCGAGGATGCGTTCGAGCATCACTTCCACCCGGCCGCCGCTGTCCTTCTGGCCAAACAGACGCGCCTTGATCACCTTGGTGTCGTTGAACACCAGCAGGTCGCCGGGCGCCAGCAGATCGGGCAGATCGAAAAAATAGAGGTCCGTAAGCTGCCTTCCGTGCACATGCAGCAGCCGGCTGCCACTGCGCTCCGGGGCCGGATGCTGGGCGATCAGCGCCGGCGGCAGGGGAAAATCGAAGTCATCTAAGCTCAGCAAGGTATCTTGTGGCCTCGGGTTGATTCAGGGATAATCCGCCCTCTTCATCTCGTGCCGAGATGGCGGAATCGGTAGACGCAGCGGATTCAAAATCCGCCGCCGCAAGGTGTGAGGGTTCGAGTCCCTCTCTCGGCACCATCCGTAAAACCGGCCTCCCTCTGCGTCTCTGGCTCTGGCTCTGTCCCTGTGGCTCTGTGGCAAAACCGGCCTCCATCAGCCCCCGATCCATCAGCCCCGATCCATCAGCCCCCGATCCATCAACCCCGAAGCCCCCCTCCAAAACAAAAGGGCGCCATTCTAGCAGCCTGCCGGGCTTTCCCTGAGCAAAATGACGCTTCGTCCCTGGAATTCCGCCAGAGCCATGCAACCGACCCTCCCTCTCGACCCCCGCAGCGCACGGCTCCTGCCCTGGCTGGTGGCGACCGCCTTCTTCATGCAGACGCTCGACAGCACCATCCTCAACACGGCGCTGCCGGCCATGGCCCTCGACCTGGCCGAGGACCCGCTGCGCATGCAGGGCGTGGTGATCGCCTACATGCTCACCGTCGCCCTGCTGATTCCAGCCTCGGGCTGGATCGCCGACCGCTTCGGCAGCCGGCAGATCTTCGTTGCCGCCATTTTGCTGTTTTCCCTGGGCTCGCTGCTTTGTGCCCTGTCGCCGCGGCTCGATCTCCTGATCGCCGCCCGCGTCGTGCAGGGGCTGGGCGGCGCGCTGATGCTGCCGGTGGGGCGCCTCGTGGTGCTGCGCGCCTATCCGCGCAGCGAGTTCGTGCGCATCATGGCCTTCATCGCCTTGCCGGGCCTGGTCGGGCCGCTGCTCGGGCCCACCCTGGGCGGCTGGCTGGTGGAGTACGCCTCCTGGCACTGGATCTTCCTGATCAACCTGCCGGTGGGCGTGCTCGGCTGCCTGGCCGCCTTACGCTTCATGCCCGATTTCAAGGCGGCGCTACGGCCGCGCTTCGATACCCCGGGCTTTCTTTTGTTCGGCGCCGCCATGGTGCTGATCACCATCGCCCTGGAGGGCCTGGGCGAGCTGCACATGCCGCATGCACGGGTGATGCTGCTCCTGTTTTGCGCCACCGCCTGCATGGCCGCCTACTGGCTGCGCGCCGGGCGCGTCGAGGCGCCGCTCTTTAGCCCGCGGCTGTTCCGGACCCGCAGCTTCGCCGTCGGCATCCTCGGCAACCTGTTTGCCCGCCTGGGCGGCGGCGCCCTGCCCTTTCTCGTGCCCTTGCTGCTGCAGGTGGCGCTCGGCTATTCCCCGGCCGAGGCCGGCATCAGCATGATCCCGCTCGCGCTCGGCGCCATGGCGGTCAAGTCCCTGGCCAAGCCGATCATCGACCGCTTCGGCTATCGCCGCCTCTTGCTCGGCAACACGCTCTTGCTCGGCGGCCTGATCGCCAGCCTGGCAGGCATCGGCGCGCACACTCCGGGCTGGCTGCTGGCGCTGCATCTGGGCCTGGTCGGCACGGTCAATTCCCTGCAATTCACCGCCATGAATACCATCACCCTGATCGACCTCAGCGACACCGAGGCCAGTAGCGGCAACGGCCTGCTCTCGGTAGTGGTGCAACTTTCGATGAGCCTGGGCGTCGCCATCGCTGCCGCGCTGCTCGGTGGCTTCACGATGGAGGCCGATGTGCTGCAGGCCTTTCGCCTGACCTTCCTCTGTGTCGGCGCCATCACCGTGCTCGCGGCGGCGCTGTTTGCCCAGCTCGATCCCGGCCCCCCCGGCCCCGAGCCGCGCCGCCCGGTGGAGGCGGGCGGATGAGGCGGGTGGATGAGGCGGGCGCCACACCGCCCTCTGAATGCCTCGGCCATCCGGCGGGGGCGTTGCGATTTCATCGCAAACAGCCCCCTGCGCTGCCCGCCGCGCTAAACTCACCCGGTACTCCCGGTACGGTACTGCCGGTACTCAAACGATGCGGGCATCGATCCACGAATTCAAGGAACTCACCCAAGACCATGAAAAATTCATCCTCCGGATTCAAGGCGGTGCTTGTCTGGCTCGGTTTTGCTCCGCCAGACGGCGGCGACCATACCCACGGCCGACCTCATGACCATGGCGGCGCCCATGGCCACACTCACGGCGTCGTGGACCCGACCCTCGCTACGACGGAGCGCGGTATCTGGGCGATCAAGTGGTCGTTCGTGATTCTGGCCATCACGGCTTTGCTCCAGGTTGCAGTCGTGCTGCTGTCGGGCAGCGTGGCCCTGCTCGCAGATACGATCCACAACATTGGTGACGCCGTTACCGCGATCCCGCTGTGGATCGCGTTCCGCCTGGTCCGGCGCGGCGCGAGTCCGCGCTTCACTTATGGCCTGGGGCGCGTCGAGGATCTGGCCGGTGTCGTGATTGTGCTCATCATCCTGTTCAGCGCGATCGTCGCAGGTCATGAGGCGATCGATCGCTTGCTGCATCCGCAGCCGATCCAGCAACTACTGTGGGTCGCGGTGGCCGGTCTGACCGGCTTCCTGGGTAACGAAGCGGTGGCGATCTTCCGCATCCGTGTCGGCCGGCAGATCAACAGTGTGGCACTCATGGCCGACGGCTATCATGCGCGCACCGATGGGCTGACCAGCCTGGCGGTCGTGGCCGGCGCGCTTGGCGTCTGGCTCGGCTTCCCCCTGGCCGACCCGATCATCGGGCTGCTGATCACCCTTGCCATCTTTGGCATCGTCTGGCAAGCGGCGAAGGCGGTGCTGACGCGCATGCTAGATGGGGTCGAGCCATCGCTGCCCGATGCAATCCGGCATGTCGCCGGGCATGTCCCCGGGGTTCGCACCGTGCTCGATGTGCGCGCCCGCTGGCTGGGACACCGGCTTGTCGCGGAACTCGACATCGCGGTGGACGGCGACATTACCGTAGCCCAGGCCGACGCGGTGGCGGCTGCCTTCGAGCAGGAACTGAAGGACCATTTGCCGGCCTTGCAGGCGGCCCATATCCGCATCAGACCATTCGAGGCGCAAGGCATGGCGGACCAGCACGGCCGCACGGGCCAGGAGACTCGCCACGGCGGCGTGGAGGCCTGATTCGATACGGCCTGGCAAGGGACATCAAGCGCTCAAGCGCCCTGTCCCGCTACAGGGGTTTTCCTTCTTGCCCACTGGGCCAGTTGTTCGGCCGCGCTGCGGTAGCCGATGTCGATGATTTCTTCGGCGC
>JANLJE010000036.1 GCA_029255645.1 Comamonadaceae bacterium
CGCAACCTTGCCAAGGTTGAGGTCGAGAGTTCGAGACTCTTCTGCCGCTCCAGGAATGGCAGCTCCATGAATGGCAGTTCCAGGAATCAGGAATGGCAGTTCCATGAATACCCGCTCCAGGAATACCGCAGTGCCCGCAGTGCCCGCAGTGCAGCATGGCCGGCCCGGCAATGCGAAAAAAATTGCGGCAGTAGCTCAGTTGGTAGAGCGCAACCTTGCCAAGGTTGAGGTCGAGAGTTCGAGACTCTTCTGCCGCTCCAGAAAAAAAAGGGAAGGCCGGGAGGCTTTCCCTTTTTTCATATTCCATTCTGTCCCATTCTGTTGCAGGCCTCCGCCATCCCCATTGGCAGGCCTCCGCCATCCCCATTGGCAGGCCTCCGCCATCCCCATTGGCAGGAAAAACCTGAGCATCCCGGAGTCCCGGAACACCTACCTGCGCACCTACCTGCGCACCCATCCGCGCTTGCGGGGGAAAGCTCGATGCCAGGGGGAATGCCGTGGGGAAAAACGGGGAGTCAAGGCGACCCCACTTGTTCCGATACGGAAAAATCAGGGAAGCCGGGGCGACAAAAGCCACGTCGTAGCGCGGTTTCCGGATAGGAAGATAGGAAACAAGCAGGGAAAGTTCGGTGGTGCCCGGGACGGGACTTGAACCCGTAAGGCCTGCGCCGGCGGATTTTAAGTCCGCTATGTCTACCAGTTTCATCACCCGGGCGGGGAGGCCGCATTGTACCGTGGCCTTCCGGGAACCGGAAATCACGCCATCGGGCTGGCAGGGGTAGAATGCGCGCCGACAACCGCTGCCCCGGGCGGTACCCTTGTGAGCCCATGCCCAACCTTCGAGCCTCCTTGCCCCGGTTTCGCAAGCGCTTCCTGCTGCTGCATCTGCTGGCCTGCCTCGCTTTGGCGCTGCTGCTCCTGTTGCAGATCCGTCCTGTCATGTTGCCGGATCTGCAGTTGGCGGCAGGGGAAAAACTCGACTGCGTCTCCTATAGCCCTTTTCGCCGGCCTGGACAAACTCCGCTCGATCCGGCGGTATACATTCCCCGGCAGCAGATCGAGGCTGACTTGGCGAGCCTTGTGCCGCTGACACGCTGTGTGCGTATTTATGCGGTTAACCAGGGGCTGGAACAGGTGCCGGATGTGGCCAGGGCGCTTGGGTTGAAAGTTCTGCTGGGGGCCTGGGTGGGTTACCAGCCGGAATCCAACCGCCAGGAACTGGAAACCGCCATTGACCTGGCCAACCGTTACCCGGACGTGGTGCGTGGCTTGATCGTGGGTAATGAGGTCATGCTGCGCCGCGAACAATCGGAAGCCGCGCTGAAAGCCCTGCTGGATGAGGCTCGCCGCCGTGTCCAGGTGCCGGTCTCCTATGCCGATGTCTGGGAATTCTGGTTGCGTCATCCGGGCCTGGCCAAAAGTGTTGATTTCATCACCCTGCACATTCTGCCGTACTGGGAGGATGAGCCGGTGGCGGTAGAACAGGCCATTCCCCATGTTGCTGCAATTCATGACCGGATACGCGAGCATTTCGGGAAACCCGTTCTCATCGGCGAGACGGGCTGGCCAAGCCGGGGTCGGCAACGGAATGCGGCCCGTCCGGGGCGCGTGGCGCAGGCGCGCTATATTCGCAGTTTTGTCCATGAAGCCCATGTCCGGGGTTGGAACTACAACCTGATTGAAGCCATCGATCAACCCTGGAAGCGCCGGCTGGAAGGCACTGTCGGCGGCTACTGGGGCATCCTGGACGTTGATTTGCAAGCCAAATTCCCTTTTCAGGGGGCGGTCTCCGAGCGCCAGTCCCTGCAGGCGCCACTATTTTCCAGTCTTTGCGGCCTGCTGGGGGGTCTCGGGCTGGCGTGCCTGGGCGGGAGAAAGCGTCCCGTCAGCCGGCCAGCCGCCGCCATCGCTGGGGCCTGGTTGGGGGGCATGCTGTTCATGGCCTGGGAGCATGGGCGGGTCGCCTATCGTGATGCCTGGGAATGGGGGGTGTCGGGAGGCGTGGTCTGGCTGGGCATGATATGGGTGCTCGGGTACATGCTTCCCGGTTCCTGCGGCCGTTCCCGGATCTCCGTCCGGCAAACGGGAAGCTGGCGGAGCAAGGGGCTGCGGGGCGTACGCCTGGGGCTGCTGTTTGCCGCGGCGACGGTCGCTATCCTGCTGTTTGCGGATCCTCGTTATCGGGATTTCCCTTTTGCGCTTTACCTTTTACCCTTGCCCACCTTGCTGGCCATCGCGCGCTTCCAGGTCGAGGATGGGCTGGAAGAGGGCGTGCTGGCCGCCGTGCTGGTGGCTTGTGGTCTGGCTCGCTGGCTCCTGGAGCCCGGCAATCCTGAAGCTCAGGGCTGGGCCGCACTCTGTCTGCTGCTGGGCATGCCTGTCCTGGCCAATATCAGCAGGGAAAGCAGGGCTGCCGGGGCTGAAAGATCGAAGCAGTAGAGTACCAGCCCCATGAGTCCGCCGCACCAGGCCAGCCAGGCCAAAGGACGCAGCCGGGGCAGCAAGGCCAGACAGGCCGTCCCCAGGCTCAGATAACCGAGCCGGTTGTGGGTGAAAATTTCGATGACCCATTGCCGCAGGCTACAACGAATATCCTCCACCTGGGCGCAAGCCGTTCCCAACCCCTCCCGTTCCACCAGGCCATAGCGAAGCCCAAGGGCAAGTCCAAGGATGAGGACGCCGGCGCCGGCAAGTTTGACGAAAACGGGGGCGATGGTCATGAAGGCATCCGGGTAGCCAGGGGGTTGTCACATTATATTGGCCAGGCGGGCTGTCCGCTCTCCTTGCGGGGTCCCGCGGCCCCTCTCGACTGGCGCAATATTGGCGCAATAACCGTTTGATCAATAAACTTTTTTTCTGCTATCATCCCGAGCTTCCCGGGTTGTCCGGGGAAAACGGGGTGCTGGCGGGATCGTCTTTTCCTGCAGTGTTCATCAACTAACCGCTGCTTTGCAGCAAGAATGGCTTTATCCCTCATGGAATCTTTTGCTCAACTATTTGAAGAAAGCCTGGCTCGCCAGGAAATGCGTCAAGGCGAAGTCATCACCGCCGAGGTGGTGCGCGTCGACCAGAACTTTGTCGTGGTCAACGCCGGCCTGAAATCCGAGTCTTACATCCCCGTTGAAGAATTCCTCAACGATCAGGGCGAAGTGGAAGCCGCCGTCGGCGACTTCGTTCAGGTCGCCATCGAAATGCTGGAAGACGGCTATGGTGAGACCCGTCTGTCCCGCGATCGCGCCAAGCGCATCGCCTCCTGGAACTTCCTGGAGCAGGCCCTGAATGACAACTCCCTGGTCACCGGCACCATCACCGGCAAGGTCAAGGGCGGCCTGACCGTGATGACCAACGGCGTGCGCGCCTTTTTGCCCGGTTCCCTGGTGGACATGCGTCCGATCAAGGACACCACCCCCTACGAAGGCAAGACCCTCGAATTCAAGGTCATCAAGCTCGACCGCAAGCGCAACAACGTGGTGGTGTCCCGCCGCGCCGTGCTGGAGGCTTCCGCGGGTGAAGAGCGCGAAAAGCTGCTCGAAAATCTGAAGGAAGGCACCATCGTCAAGGGCATCGTCAAGAACATCACCGACTACGGCGCCTTCGTCGACCTGGGCGGTATCGACGGTCTGCTGCACATCACCGACCTGGCCTGGCGTCGTGTGCGTCACCCCAGCGAAGTGCTGGCCGTGGGCGACGAGCTGGAAGCCAAAGTGCTCAAGTTCGACGCCGAGAAGAATCGCGTTTCCCTGGGTCTCAAGCAACTGGGCGAGGATCCCTGGGTGGGCATTGCCCGCCGTTACCCCGCCGGCACCCGCCTGTTCGGCAAGGTCACCAACCTGACCGACTACGGCGCCTTCGTGGAAATCGAACAGGGCATCGAGGGTCTGGTCCACGTTTCCGAAATGGACTGGACCAACAAGAACGTCCATCCTTCCAAGGTCGTGCAGCTGGGTGACGAAGTCGAAGTCATGATCCTGGAAATCGACGAAGACCGCCGTCGTATCTCCCTGGGCATGAAACAGTGTCAGGCCAATCCCTGGGAAGAGTTCTGCCAGAACTACAAGAAGGGCGACAAGGTTTCCGGCGCCATCAAGTCCATCACCGATTTTGGCATTTTCATCGGCCTGCCCGGCGGCATCGACGGCCTGGTGCATCTGTCCGACCTGTCCTGGAATGCCACCGGCGAAGAAGCAATCCGCAACTTCAAGAAGGGCGACGAAGTGGAAGCTCTGGTGCTGGCCATCGACGTGGAGAAGGAGCGCATCTCCCTGGGCATCAAGCAGATGGAAGGTGATCCCTATACCAACTACATCGCCACCCACGAGAAGAACACCATCGCCCGCGGCACCGTCAAGTCCGTGGATGCCAAGGGTGCCGTGATTGCACTCGACGGCGAAGTGGAAGGCTACCTGCGCGCTTCTGATTTCTCCCGTGACCGCATCGACGACCTGTCTCAGGTGCTGAAGGTGGGCGATACGGTGGAGGCCATGGTGACCAACGTGGATCGCAAGACCCGTTCCATCAATCTGTCCGTCAAGGCCAAGGATCAGGCTGAGCAGGCGGAAGCCATGCAGAAGTTCAGTGTCGATTCCGCCGCATCCGCTGGCACGACCAACCTGGGCGCCTTGCTGAAGGCCAAGCTGAACCAGCAGGGTTGAGATTTGTTCAGCATGACCAAATCCGAATTGATTGACCGGCTGACGGCTCGTTTCCCCCAGTTGGTGGCGAAGGATGCGGATTTTGCGGTCAAGATGATTCTTGATGCGATGTCCGCCGCCCTGGCGGCCGGGGATCGCATCGAAATCCGCGGATTCGGCAGCTTTGCTCTCAACTATCGCCCACCCAGAATGGGGCGTAATCCAAAATCTGGAGAGAAAGTTCAGGTTCCGGAGAAATGGGTGCCTCATTTCAAGGCGGGTAAGGAATTGCGCGAGCGGGTGGATAATCAGCCACGATAATCGGCCACGATAACCGGCCACGATAACCAAGCAACGATAACCCGCCACGCCAGACCGTGAGCTGTGGTAGATTTCGGGGCGGCAACGCAAGTTGCCGCCTTTTTTCCTGTGCCCGGGCTTTTTCCCAGTTCCCTCGTTCACCATGCGCATCCTGACCTGGCTCATTCGTCTGTCGCTGTTCATCTTCATGTTCGTCTTCGCGCTGAAGAACACAGCGGAGGTCCGTTTACAGTTTTTCTTTGGGCAGGTCTGGCAATTGCCCCTGGTACTGCTGCTGCTCGGTTTCTTTGCGGCGGGCATCTTGTTGGGGATACTTGCGGTGGTCGGGGCGCTGTTCAAGGAGCGCCGGGTTTCTGCCGCACTGCGCCGGGATCTGGAGCGGCTGTCTGCCACGGCGGCCCCCAAGCTTCCTTCGGAGACCTGATGGAACTGGAGTACTGGCAACTCCTGCTGTTGCCATTCTTTTTTGGTTTGGGCTGGATGGCTGCCCGGGTGGATATCCGCCAAGTGGTGCAGGAATCCCGGGTCTTGCCCCGCTCCTACTTTCAAGGTTTGAATTTTCTCCTCAATGAGCAGCCGGACAAGGCGATCGATGCTTTTCTGGAGGTTGCCAAGGGCGATTCCCAAACGGCGGAACTGCATTTTGCGCTGGGCGGGCTGTTCCGTCGCCGGGGTGAAACGGAGCGGGCCATCCGCATGCACCAGAGTCTCATGGAGCGGGATGACCTGGGGGAGGATGTGCGCCTGCAGGCCCTTTCCGAGTTGGGCCAGGATTATCTCAAGGCCGGTTTGCTCGACCGGGCCGAAGAGGTTTTCGTCAAGCTGCGGGACTCCACCCTGAAGGATGAGGCCCAGCACTATTTGCTGGAAATCTATCAGGTGGAAAAGGACTGGCAAAAGGCCATCGATGTGGCGGGAAGCCTGCCGGATCTTTACTCTGGCAAGGAAATCGCCCATTTTCATTGTGAGCTCGCCACCGGGGAATTGATGCGTTCCCGCTTCGAGGCGGTGGAGCAGCATCTGGGCGAAGCCCTCCAAAGACATCGCAAGTGTGTGCGGGCCAGCCTGCTGCAGGGGGATATGGCGCTACAGCAGAACCGCCCGGAGGCGGCCATCGAGGCTTGGCAGCGTATCGAACAGCAGGACCCGGCCTATCTCTCCCTGGTGGCTCAGCGCCTGCTGGAGGCCTACCGGCGTCTGGGCCAGGCCGAGCAAGGCCTGGCCTTGCTGCGCGCCTATCTGGAGCACTATCCCTCCCTGGATCTGCTCGATAGCGTGTATCAGCTTGAACTCGAAGGAGGGGGCAGCGCAGCCGCCTACAAGCTGGTGCGCACCGAGTTGCTGCGCAATCCTTCCTTGTTGGGACTGGAAAAGCTGATCGGGGCACGCTTGCCTCTGGTGGCCCCGGAAACCCGGGGTGATCTGGAGATGGCACGTTCCATCGTGCAGGGTTACACCCGTCGGCTGGCCCGCTATCGGTGCGATAATTGCGGCTTCCGCGCCCGCCAGTTCTACTGGCGTTGCCCCGCCTGTGGTGGCTGGGAAACCTACCCCCCGCGCCGGGCTGAAGAATTCGATTCATCACTTTAGGATAATCAATGAAAGTAACCGTGGTTGGGACCGGGTATGTGGGCCTGGTCAGCGGCACCTGCCTGGCGGAGGTGGGTAATGATGTGTTGTGTCTGGACGTGGATCCAGACAAGATCCGCATTCTGGAAGCGGGTGGGCTGCCCATTTTCGAACCGGGCCTGCAGGAAATGGTGCGCCGCAATGTGGCGGCTGGCCGCCTGCACTTCACCACGGACGTGGACAAGGCCGTGGATTTCGGCACCATCCAGTTCATCGCGGTCGGCACTCCCCCCGATGAGGACGGCTCCGCCGACCTGCAATATGTGCTGGCCGCCGCCCGCAACATCGGCAAGCACATGACCGACTACAAGGTGATCGTCGATAAATCCACCGTGCCCGTGGGCACCGCCGACAAGGTGAACGCCACCGTGGCCGCCGAACTGCAAAAGCGCGGAGTGGAGATTCCCTACGCCGTGGTCTCCAACCCGGAATTCCTCAAGGAAGGTGCCGCCGTCGAGGACTTCATGCGCCCCGACCGCATTGTCGTCGGTGTCGAGGATGACCGGGCCATCCACCTGATGCGCGCCCTCTATGCGCCTTTCCAGCGCAACCATGAGCGCCTGATCGTCATGGACGTGAAGAGCGCCGAACTGACCAAGTATGCCGCCAACGCCATGTTGGCCACCCGTATCAGCTTCATGAACGAGCTGGCCAATCTGGCGGAAAAGCTGGGGGCCGACATCGAGGCCGTGCGCCAGGGGATCGGGTCCGATCCCCGCATTGGCTATCACTTCCTCTATCCCGGTTGCGGCTACGGGGGCTCCTGCTTTCCCAAGGACGTCAAGGCATTGATCCAGACCGCCAAGGACGACGCCGGCATGACCCTGCAGGTACTGACCGCCGTGGAAGCCGCCAACGAGTACCAGAAACATGTGCTCACCGCCAAGATCAAAGCCCGCTTCGGCGAAGAGCTGAAGGGCCGTCGCTTCGCCCTCTGGGGCCTGGCCTTCAAGCCCAACACCGACGACATGCGCGAGGCCCCGAGCCGGGAACTGATTGCCGACCTGTTTGCAGCCGGCGCCACGGTATGTGCCTATGACCCGGTCGCCATGCCCGAAACCCGGCGCATTTTCGGCGACGATCCCCGCATCACCTATGCCGGGAACCCCATGGATGCACTCGAAAACGTGGATGCCCTGGTGATCGTCACCGAGTGGAAGGAATTTCGCAGCCCCGATTTCGACGCCATCAAGGCCAAGCTCAAGACGCCCGTGCTCTTCGATGGCCGTAACCTCTATGATCCCGGGCTGGTGCGGGACAGCGGCCTGGAATACGAGCCCATCGGGCGGCCATGATGGAACTCGAACGGCTGGAACAGGTGCGCCTGCTGGTAGTTGGCGACGTGATGCTGGACCGTTACTGGTTTGGCGAGGTGAGCCGTATTTCTCCCGAGGCGCCGGTGCCGGTGGTCAAGGTGGAGCGCCAGGAAGAGCGGTTGGGCGGGGCAGCCAATGTCGCCCGTAATATTGTCTCCCTGGGCGCGCGCTGTTCCCTGTTGTCCGTGGTGGGTCCCGATGAGGCGGGGCGCTGCCTGCAGCGTTTGCTGGAGGAGGGGGGCATCGATTCGGGCCTGCAGGTGGACGAGGGCATCGACACCACGGTCAAGCTCAGGGTCATCGGCCGTCAGCAGCAATTGCTGCGCATCGACTTCGAAACCACGCCTTCGCACGAGGTGCTGCGCGCCAAACTGGAGGACTTCCAGCGTCGCCTGAGGGATTGCGATGTGGTGGTATTGTCCGATTATGGCAAGGGCGGGCTGACCCACATCGATGAAATGATCCGCCTGGCCCGGGCGGCCGGGAAACCGGTGCTGGTCGACCCCAAGGGCGATGATTTTTCCAAATACGCGGGAGCGACGCTGATTACCCCCAACCGGGGGGAGCTGCAGGCCGTGGTGGGGCGCTGGCGCTCCGAAGCCGAGCTCGAAAAGAAGGCCCGCGGTCTGCGCGACGAGCTGGGGCTGGAAGCCCTCCTGGTCACCCGCAGCGAGGAAGGCATGAGCCTCTTTGCCGACGGCGAGACCCTGCATGAATCCGCCGTGGCCCGGGAAGTGTTTGATGTTTCCGGTGCCGGTGACACGGTGATTGCCACCCTCGCCGTGATGCGGGCCGCCGGCGCACCTTGGGACGAGGCCATCCATGTCGCCAATGTGGCGGCGGGCATCGTCGTAGGCAAACTGGGCACCGCCGTGGTGACCCGCCAGGAACTGCAGACTGCTTTGAATTGAGGAAGGAAGACCATGTATACCATCGTCACCGGTGCGGCCGGATTTATCGGTTCCAACATCGTCAAGGCGTTGAACGAACGGGGTGTGACCCGCATCATTGCCGTCGACAACATGTCCAAGGCCAGCAAGTTTCAGAATCTGGTGGATTGCGAAATTGCCGACTACCTGGACAAGGAAGACTTCATCCAGCGCCTCCAGCACGGCCATTTCGATGGTGAGGTGGAGACCCTCTTTCATGAGGGCGCCTGCTCCGACACCATGGAGACCGACGGTCGCTACATGATGGAGAACAACTACCGTTACTCCATGATCCTGCTCGACTGGTGCCTGGAGCAGGAGGTGCCCTTCCTCTATGCGTCTTCCGCCGCCATCTACGGGGGCAGCAGCGTGTTCAAGGAGGAGCGCCCATACGAGCTGCCCCTCAACGTCTATGGCTATTCCAAGTTCCTGTTTGACCAGATCGTGCGCCAGCGCCTGCCTGAAACCTCCTCCCAGGTGGTGGGCTTGCGCTATTTCAACGTCTATGGCCCCCGGGAAAATCACAAGGGGCGCATGGCGTCCGTGGCCTGGCACCATTTCCACCAGTTCAAGAACGAAGGCAAGGTGAAGTTGTTCGAGGGCTCGCACGGCTATCCCGATGGCGGCCAGCAGCGGGATTTCGTCTATGTCGGCGATGTGGCCAAGGTCAATCTGTTCTTCCTGGACAACCCGGACAAGTCCGGCATCTTCAACCTGGGGACGGGCCGGGCCCAGAGTTTCAATGACGTGGCGCGAGCAGTGGTCAATAATTGCCGGATGCTGGAAGGTGAAGGGGTTCTGAGCCTGGAGGAAATCAAGGGCAGGGGCCTGCTCGAATACACGGCCTTCCCGGATGCCCTGAAGGGCAAGTACCAGGCCTTCACCCAGGCCGATCTGACGCGTCTCAGAGGCGCCGGTTATGAGGCTCCGTTTGCCACGGTGGAAGAGGGCGTGGCCCAGTACATAGCTTGGCTGTCGCGTTCATGAAGCCCGTGTTCAAGACCCTCGACGATTTCGTCGGCAACACGCCTCTGGTACAGCTGCAGCGTCTGCCGGGCATGGAGAATGCCCGCCGCCACAACGTCATCCTCCTCAAGCTCGAGGGCAACAACCCGGCGGGTTCCGTGAAGGACCGGCCGGCCCTGTCCATGATCCGCCATGCCGAAGCCCGGGGAGACATCAAGCCCGGCGATACCCTGATCGAGGCGACTTCCGGCAATACCGGCATAGCGCTGGCCATGGTGGCGGCCCTGCGCGGCTACCGGATGATTCTGGTGATGCCGGAAAACCAGAGCGTCGAACGGCGCCAGTCCATGCGCGCCTATGGGGCCGAACTGGTGCTGACGCCCCGCGAAGGCGGCATGGAACTGGCTCGGGATGTGGCGGAAAAGATGCGGGCCGAAGGCAAGGGCATCATCCTCGACCAGTTTGCCAACCCGGACAATCCGCTCGCCCACATCGAAGGCACCGGGCCGGAAATCTGGCGCGACACGGCTGGCAGCATCACTCATTTCGTCTCCAGCATGGGGACGACCGGCACCCTCATGGGCACCTCCCGCTACCTCAAGGGCCAGAACCCGGCGATCCGGGTGATTGGCTGCCAGCCGGAAGAGGGCAGCCAGATCCCCGGCATCCGCAAGTGGCCCGAAGCCTATCTACCCAGAATCTATGACCGTCAGTGGGTGGATCAGCTCGAATCCATCGCCCAGACCGATGCGGAAGAAATGACCCGGCGCCTGGCGCGGGAAGAGGGTATTTTCGCCGGCATCTCCTCGGGCGGTGCCCTGGCCGTGGCCCTGCGCCTTGCCGACCGGCTCGAAAACGCCGTGATCGTCTCCATCGTCTGCGACCGGGGCGACCGTTATCTCTCCACTGGCGTGTTCCCCGCCTGAAACGCCTGGCCCATGGCATCTGGTTGTGGCTGGCCGGCGGCATTCTGCTGGCCGGGGCGGCCTATGGCGAGAATCCGGAGCCGCTCGATCTGCAACTGCAACTGGCGCGGCTGGAACACCCTTTTGTCGTGATCGAGGCCCTGCAACTGCAGGTGCACGAAGGCCAGGGGGAACTGCAGATCGGAAGCCTGGCCCTGCTGGGGCAGCGCTGGAACCGGGTACGACTCCAGTGTGGCCAGCTGGATCTGACCCCGGGGCGCTGGCGCTGCCATCAGGGCCGTCTGCAACTGCCCGGGCAGGCGGCAATTGCACTGGAACTGGAGCAGCAAGGGGGCGACTGGTGGCTGCGGCTGCAACCGGGAGCAGATGAGATGTGGCGGTTCCGGTATCAGGCCAATGGCCGTACCCAGCTCAGCCTGCACAATGCCAGCCCCCGGCTGCTGACCACCTTGCTGCCGTCCTGGCGCGCCAAGGCGCTGCAGGGGCGGTTGAACGGGGAGCTGGAGGGGGATGCGCATCGATTCAAGGCACGATTGAGCCTGAGCCAGGCGGGCTATTCCAGTCCCGATGGCCGCCAGGCAGCAGAAGCCTTGCAGTTGCAATTCGAGATTCAGGGGCGGCGCCAGGCCCAGGTCTGGCAAGTGCAAGGGTCGGCCCGCTGGTCTGCCGGCCTGCTCTATCAGGAGCCCGTGTTGCTCGAGGCGGCCAACCAGCGCCTGCGCTTTGCGGGCCGGGTGGATGGACGCGGCTGGAAACTCGATGAGGCCGTGCTCGACTGGCCGCGTCTGGGCGAAATCGAGGCCCAGGGCCAGGGTAGCTGGCAGGCGCTTGAAGCTGGGCAGTTACGCCTGCCCGACCTCGATCTGCAGACCTTGGGAGAAGTCCTGCTGCGGCCCTGGCTGGAGAGCCGCGGCCTGCCGCGCATGGCCCTCTCCGGTCGGGGCGGCGCCGCCCTGAAATGGCAGGGCAGTGGCCTGCAGCAGATCAGCCTGGAGCCCCGAGGGGCGGGCCTGGTCGTCGACAGTGGGCGGCTGGCCCTGGAAGGGCTCTCCGGACGGCTGGAGTGGCAGCGGGATCAGGTCCGGGAAGGGGAGTTGCGCCTGGAACGCCTGGCGCTGGGGCGGCTGGAAACGGGGGCCTTTCGCGTGCCACTGCGGCTTCAGGGGCGCGAGCTTGCCTTGCGCCAGGCGCTTCACATTCCCCTGCTCGAGACTCAGGTGGTTGTCGACCATTTCAAGTTCACCTATCTGCCCGGACCCGGAGATTGGCAGGGCCGGCTGGGGCTTTCCGTGCAGCCCCTCGCCCTGGAGGCCCTGACCCGGGCCCTGGATCTGCCGACCATGACGGGGCGTCTCTCGGCCAATCTACCGGCCATCCACTATGCCCGGGGTGAGGCCAGCCTGGAGGGAGACCTGGTGATTCAGGTCTTTGATGGCAACCTGAGCTGTACCGAGCTGCGCCTGATCGACCCCTTTGGCCCCATGCCGCGCATCCTGGCGGATGTAACCGCCCGCCATCTGGACCTGGGACAGATGACCCAGACCTTCTCCTTCGGCCAGATGACGGGCTTCATCGACGCCGACCTGCGCCAGCTGGAAATCGCCCAGTGGCGGCCGCTGGCTTTTGATGCCCGGATTGTCAGCAGTCCCGGCAGTTATCCCCGGCGCATCAGCCAGAAGGCGGTGGAGAACATCACGGCGCTGGGCGGAGGCGGGGCCATGGCGGCGGTGCAGGGCAGTTTCCTGCGCTTCTTTCAGGACTTCGGCTACCGTCGCATCGGTCTTTCCTGCCGTCTGGAAAATGGCGTCTGCCACATGGGGGGGATCGCGGGCGAGGATCGCAACGGAGGGTATGCCATTGTCGAAGGGGGCGGCATCCCGGCCCTGACCGTCATCGGGTACAATCGAAACGTCGATTGGAATGAGTTGGTCAGCCGCCTCCAGGCGGCCATCCGTTCCTCCGCACCTCCCGTCATCAAATGAGGCCCTGGATGCACAAGACCCTCGCTGTCCGGATGTTCATCCTGATACTGGCCGGCCTGTTGCCGGCCTGTGTCACCATCAACATCTATTTTCCTGCGGCGGCGGCTGAAAAGGCGGCCGACCGGATCATCGACGAAGTCTGGCAACTGCAACAATCCAGCTCTCAGGCGCTGCCTGAGCCCGGATCTTCTCATCCTCAGAACAAGGTGACTCCATGAAAAAATGGCTGATGCTGGGCCTGCTGGCCCTCGGCCTGGCAGCCCAGGCCCAAGGTAATCTGGAAGTGGACACGCCTGTCATCAACAGCCTCAAATCCTCCATGCAGAGCCGCTTTGCCCAACTGGAACCCCTGTTTTCTGCCGGGGCTTTGGGCCTGACCCGGGACGGCAAGGTGGAGGTGCACGATCCAGCCGCGATTCCCCTGGCTCAGCGCCCCGTCGCCAATAATCTGGTGGGGGCGGAAAACCGTGACCGGGCGGCGCTCTACCGGGAAATCGCCCGCGCCAATCAGCATCCGGAATGGGAGGCCGATATCGCCCGGACCTTCGGTCGCCGCTGGATCGAGAAAGCCCGTCCGGGCTGGTGGGTCCAGGACGACAATGGCCAGTGGAAGAAGAAGTGAGTTTCCCCGTCCTCGTTTTCGATATCGAAACCATTCCGGATGTGGCCGGCCTGCGCCGGCTGCATGGCCTGGACCCGGTGCTTTCCGACGCCGAAGTGGCCGAACTGGCCTTTCAGCAAAAACGTGCCCAGTCGGGCCATGATTTTCTGCCCCTGCATTTGCAGCGGGTGGTCGCCATTTCCTGTGTCATGCGTGCCGGGGAGAGCTTCAAGGTCTGGTCCCTGGCGGCTCCGGCCCTGTCTGAAGCCGAAATCATTCAGCGTTTCTTTGATGGCATCGAGAAATTCACCCCCAGGATCGTTTCCTGGAATGGTGGTGGCTTCGATCTGCCGGTGCTTCACTATCGCGGCCTGATCCACCGTGTCGTAGCGCCCCGCTACTGGGATCTGGGGGATGGCGACCATGCCGACTCCCGGGATTTCAAGTGGAACAACTACATCAGCCGTTACCACACCCGGCATCTGGACCTGATGGACCTGCTGGCCATGTATCAGGCCCGGGCCAATGCCCCTCTGGACGACCTGGCCAGGTTGATGGGGTTCCCCGGCAAGCTGGGCATGGAGGGCAGCAAGGTCTGGGAGGCCTGGCAGGCCGGCCAGGCGGATGCCATACGCGACTATTGTGAAACCGATGTGGTCAATACCTACCTGGTCTATAACCGTTTCCGCCTGATGCGCGGCGAGCTGGATCGGGAAACGGCCCTGGCGGAAGAGGCTTTTGTCCGGACGGAACTGGCCCGCCTGGATCAGCCCCACTGGCGCGAATATCTCGAAAACTGGACCCGTCCGGCGTGAGGAGTCAATTGAGGAGTCAACGATGTGGCTCTGGCTGATACTGGCTGCGCTCCTGCTGTCGCTGGAAATGGTGACGGGGACTTTTGCCTTGTTATTTGCCGGTCTCGGCGCCTTGGCGGCGGCCGTGCTGGCCTATCTGGCGGCCGCTAGCCTGACGGCTCAGATTGCCATCTTCGCCCTGGCCTCGGTGGCGGGCACGGTGCTGGCCTGGCATCGCCTCAAGCATGAGCGCTCCCTGCCCATGGAGACTGAAGAGGTGGGGCAAGAGGTGCAGGTGGTGGTGCCGCCCGATGCGCTGGGGTGTTTGCGGGTTCGGTATCGGGGTAGCGAGTGGCCGGCGCGGCTGGGTCAGGATGGTTTATCGGTTCAGGAGGGCAGTTTGCTGGTGGTGTTGGCGCAGGAGGGTTCCCTGCTGGTGGTGGGGCGTCGGCTTGATTCTTGACAGGAGTTTGCAATGGGCAGCTTGTCTTTTTCCGTAGTGCTGGTGGTCGTGGCGTTGATTTTTGTATTCAGGTCGGTGCGCGTGGTGCCTCAGCAATCGGCTTTTGTGGTGGAGCGTCTGGGCCGCTATCAGGATACCCTGACGGCGGGCCTGCATTTTCTGGTGCCCTTCCTGGACCGGGTGGCCTACCGCCATTCCCTCAAGGAAATCCCTTATGACGTGGATCCCCAGGTCTGCATCACCCAGGACAACACCCAGGTGCAGATTGACGGCATCCTCTATTACCAGGTGACCGATCCCAGGCAGGCTTCCTATGGCACCTCCAATTTTGAACTGGCCATCGAGCAACTGGCCAAGACCACCCTGCGTTCCGAGGTTGGCAAGCGGGCCCTCGACCGGCTGCTGGAAGACCGGGATACCATCAATCGTTCGGTGGTGGCAGCGCTGGATGAGGCCGGAACCACCTGGGGCGTAAAGGTGCTGCGCTACGAAATCAAGGACATCGTGCCCCCGGATGCCGTATTGCGTTCCATGCAGCTCCAGATCACGGCTGAGCGTGAAAAGCGGGCCAAGATTGCCGAGTCGGAAGGGGAGCGGCAAAAGGAAATCAATCTGGCCGAGGGGGATAAGCAGGCGGCCGTGGCCATGTCGGAAGGGGCCATGACGGCCGCCATCAACAAGGCCAGGGGCGAGGCCGAGGCGGTGCGTCTGGTGGCGGAGGCGACGGCCGATGCCCTGCGCCTGGTCGCTGGGGCGATTGCCTCACCCGGGGGAATGGAAGCGGTGAATCTGAAAGTGGCCGAGCGTTATGTGGAGGCTTTCGGCAATCTCGCCAAGGCGGGCAACACCCTGATCGTGCCCGGCAATATGGCGGACATGTCTTCCCTGGTGGCCACGGCCCTGAAGGTGGTGCAGGTGGGCCAGCCCCTCAAGCCGGAAGGGCAGGCCAAGGCCTGATCAAGCCGCCAGCCTGGTTTGCATGAGGGCGGGAGCAGGCGCGGTGACTGCGGTTCAGTGACTGTGATGGCTCATGATCTGCTTCAAGCCGGGGATATCGAGGATGCGGATGTGCTTTTGCTGTACGGCGACCAGTCCTTCTTCCTGGAAGCGGGAGAAGGCCCGGGACACGGTTTCGAGCTTGAGCCCCAGGTAACTGCCAATCTCTTCCCGGGTCATGCGCAGGTTGAATTCGGCGTGGGAAAAGCCCCGGGCGGTGAAGCGCTGGGAGAGATTGAGCAAGAAGGCGGCCAGGCGTTCCTCGGCGCGCATGGTGCCCAGCAGCATCATCACCCCGTGGTCGCGCACGATCTCGCGGCTCATGACCTTGTGGAAATGGTGCTGCAGGGTCTCGATTTCGCGCGACAGCTGTTCGAGGCGGGAAAAGGGAATGTGGCAGACCTCGCTGTCTTCGAGCGCCACCGCATTGCAGGAATGCTGTTCGCTGCTGATGCCATCCAGACCCAGCAGTTCGCCCGCCATCTGGAAGCCGGTAACCTGGTCGCGGCCATCTTCGAGCAGGACATCGGTCTTGAAAAAGCCGGAGCGAATGGCAAAGATGGATTCGAAAGTCTGGCCGGTCCGGTACAGATGTTCCCCCCGTCTGACCCGCTTCCGGACATTGATGAGGTCGTCCAGACGGGCCATTTCCTCTTCGGAGAGCCCGAAGGGCAGACAAAGCTCACGCAGGTTGCAGTTGGAACAGGCGGTCTTGATGACCGGAATGGACATTTCCTTGGCTACCGGACTCAGGGACATCGATTTTCCTCGTCAAGCCGTTATCGGGGGGTTTGATCCATGTCAACCGGAAAAGGCCGGCTCGCAAACATAATCCGCTCAACTCAAGGCCCTGTGTTTCAATGAATTTCTCTACTGCCAACCTGGTTTTCGACCCGCAGATCATCCGCCGCTTTGACGTGAATGGTCCACGTTACACGTCTTACCCCACTGCAGACCGTTTTGTGGAGGCTTTTGATGCCGAGGCGGCAAAGCTCTGGCTGGGCAAACGTAATATCGGCGGCATCAGCCGACCCCTGTCATTATACTTCCACATCCCCTTCTGCAATACCATCTGCTATTACTGCGCCTGCAACAAGATCATTACCAAGGATCATGGCCGCAGTGCCAAGTATTTGAAATACATGGAAAAAGAGATAGCCCTTCAGAGCGGCTGCCTGGATGGCGAGCATGAAGTGATTCAGCTCCACTGGGGCGGCGGCACGCCCACTTTCCTGTCCCATGATGAAATGCGCCAGTTGATGGCGGCTACCCGCAAGCATTTCACGCTGGTCGACGGGGGTGAGTTCTCCATCGAGGTGGACCCGCGCAAGGTGGATGAGGCCACGGTGGCCCTCTTGGGGGAACTGGGCTTCAACCGCATGAGCGTCGGGGTGCAGGACTTCGACGAGGGGGTGCAGCAGGCCATCAACCGCCTCCAGAGCGAAGCGGAAACGGTGAACGTGATCCGCGCCGCCCGGGCCAACGGCTTCAAGTCCATCTCCGTCGACCTCATCTACGGCCTGCCCAGGCAGACGGTGATGGGCTTCAACCGCACCCTGGAGCGGGTCATCGCCATGGACCCGGACCGGCTTTCCATCTACAACTACGCCCACCTGCCCGCGCTCTTCAAGCCTCAGCGCCGCATTGCCGAGGCGGACATGCCGACCGCCGATACTCGCCTGCAGATCCTTGCCCTGGCGATCAAGAAGCTCACCGATGCCGGCTATGTCTATATCGGCATGGACCACTTTGCCAAGCCCGATGACGAACTGGCCGTGGCCCAGCGCCAGGGGCGGCTACACCGGAACTTCCAGGGCTATTCCACCCATGCCGATTGTGACATGCTGTCCTTCGGCATTTCCTCGATCAGCAAGGTGGGGCCTACCTACTACCAGAACGTCAAGACCCTGGATGAGTATTACGACCGGCTCGACGCCCAGATCCTGCCCGTCTTCCGCGGCATCGAACTCAATGCCGATGATATCCTGCGGCGGGCCATCATCCAGGCGCTCATGTGCCATTTCGAACTGTCCATCGAATCCATCGAAAGCGCCCATCTGATCGACTTCAAGAAGTACTTTGCTGCGGAACTCGATGACTTGCAGGAAATGCAGGCGGCCGGTCTGGTGCGGGTGGATGATGAATGGATCACCGTCGAGCCGCCGGGCCGGATGCTGGTGCGGGCCATTTCCATGGTGTTCGACCGCTACCTGCGGGCGGACCGGCAGCGCACCCGCTATTCCAAGGTGATCTGACCGGGTCTCTCCAGGCTGGACAGGGGTCGGGGCTCTCCGGCCCTTTTTGCTGCGGATCAACGAGGTTCATCTTTCATGCCTGAATCGGTATTTCTGGCCCTGTTCCTGGTCGGCCTGCTAGGTGGCACCCACTGCGTCGGCATGTGCGGCGGCATCGTCGGCGCCCTGTCCCTGGGCGGCCCGCCGCGCCTCTCCCTGCATCTGGCCTATAACCTTGGCCGCATCCTTTCCTACGCCCTGGCCGGGGCCATCGTGGGGGCGCTGGGGGCCGGCAGCATGGCCCTCTCGGAACAATTGCCCCTGCGTCTGGTCTTAATGGCATTCGCCAACCTGATGCTGGTGGCCCTGGGCTTCTACCTGCTCGGCGTGACCCGGGCCCTGGCATTAACCGAACAACTGGGACAACGCCTGTGGCATCGCCTGCAACCCCTGGGGAAGCGCTTTCTGCCCGCCCGGACCGTGGCCCAGGCCTTTCCCCTGGGCTTGCTGTGGGGCTGGCTGCCCTGCGGCCTGGTGTACAGCGCCCTGGCCACCGCCCTGGGCGCCGGATCGGCGGGGAAGGGCGCCCTGCTGATGCTGGCCTTTGGCCTTGGCACCCTGCCCAACCTGCTGCTGGCGGGCCTGCTGCTGGCCCGTTTCCGGAAGTGGGTGCAAAAGCCCCTGGTCCGGGCCCTCGCGGGTTTCCTGATTCTGGCTTACGGCCTCTATGGCCTTTATGGCGCGCTGGGATTGGCGCAAAACGTGTGAGCAAGCTGACTGGCCCCCCCTGACAGGACCCCCATGACCGAGAAACGACTGGAACTTCCCCTTGCCGGCATGAGCTGCGCGGCCTGCGCCGCCCGGATCGAGAAGGTACTGAACAAGCTGCCCGGCGTGGAGGCGAGCGTCAATTTCGCCAGCGAGAAGGCCGGTGTCGTCTTGAAGACCGGGGAAACCGACGCCGCTCAGGTCGTGGCGGCGATCGAGAAGGCGGGTTTCCAGGTGCGGCCCCGGACCCTGGATCTGGCCATTGGCGGCATGAGCTGCGCCGCCTGCGCGACCCGGATCGAGAAGGTGCTCAACAAGTTGCCTGGGGTTCAGGCCACGGTCAATCTGGCCAGCGAACGGGCCAAGGTGCATTGGCAGCCGGGGCTGGCCGATGAGGCGCAGGTGCTGGCTGCCATCGAGCGGGCCGGATTCACCGCCACCCGCCTCGAAGGTCAATCCTTCGAGGCGGAAAAGGCGGGCAAGGAAGCCGCCTACCGGGCCGAATTCCGGCGCTTCTGGATCGCCGCCCTGCTGACTCTGCCCCTCTTGGGCCAGATGTTCTTGATGTTCGGCGGGCAGGGGGAGCATGGACATCCCGAATTGCCGCGCGGGCTGCAACTTTTGCTGGCGACCCCGGTGCAGTTCTGGATCGGCTGGCGCTTCTACGACGGCGCCTGGAAGGCCCTGCGGGGCGGCGGCGCCAACATGGACGTGCTGGTGGCCCTGGGCACCTCCATGGCCTGGGGCTTTTCCGCCGTGGTCACCCTGGCCGGGCTGGACCATCTGCATGTGTATTTCGAAGCCAGTGCGGCGGTCATCACCCTGGTGCTGCTGGGCAAGCTGCTCGAAGCCCGGGCCAAGGCGCGCACCTCGGAGGCGATCGAGTCCCTGATCCGCCTGCAGCCCCGCACGGCCCGCATCGAGCAAGACGGACAGCTCCTCGAAGTGCCGGTAGAGCGCCTGATGCCCGGGGATGTGTTCGTGGTGCGCTCCGGCGAGGCGGTGCCGGTGGATGGCCGGGTGCTCGAAGGCGCGTCGGCGGTGGATGAAGCCATGCTCACCGGCGAGAGCATGCCGGTGAACAAGAAAGCCGGCGACCCGGTGTATGCCGCCACCCACAACGGTGCCGGCAGGTTGCGCTGCCAGGCGACCGGGGTGGGGGAACAGACCCTGCTGGCCGGCATCATCCGCCTGGTGGCCGAGGCCCAGGGCTCGAAGGCCCCGGTGCAGCGGCTGGCCGACCGGATTGCCGCCATCTTCGTGCCGGTGGTGTGCGGCATCGCCCTTCTCACCTTCCTGGCCTGGTGGGGCTTTGGCGGCGACCTGGCCACGGCCCTGGTGAATGCGGTGGCGGTGCTGGTGATCGCCTGTCCCTGCGCCCTGGGTCTCGCCACCCCCACGGCGATCATGGTGGGTACGGGCGAGGGCGCCCGGGCCGGCATCCTGATCCGTAATGCACAGGCTCTGGAGCGGGCGGAGCGGGTTCAGGTCCTGGCCCTCGACAAGACCGGCACCCTGACCCTGGGGCAGCCCCGGGTAACGGATGTGCTGCCGCTCGCGACCGAGCGGGCGGAGATCCTGGCGCTCGCCGCCGCCCTGGAGCAGGGCTCCGAACATCCTCTGGCCCGGGCCATCCTGACCGAGCCGGAAGCCGCGGGGGTGAGCGCGGCCAGCGATTTCGAGGCCCACCCCGGCTGCGGCGTGAGCGGGCGGGTCGGGGAACGTGTCTTGCGCCTGGGCGCCCCGGCCTGGGTCCTGGAGGATGCCGAAGAAACCCACCCTGAGCACTCTGTGCAGCACCCCGAGCAGTACCCCGAGCAGTACCCCGAGCAGTACCTTGAGATCACCCGGCTGCAAGAAGAGGGCAAGACCGTGGTGGCTCTGGCCGAGGCAGGGGAGACGCCCCGGCTCCTGGGTTTGATCGCCATCGCCGATCCCTTGCGGCCCAGCACCCCGGCCGCCATCGCGCGCCTGATCGAGAAGGGGGTGCGCCCGGTGATGCTGACCGGGGACAACCCGCGCACTGCCCGGGCCATTGCCCGGCAGGCGGGCATCGAGGAATTTCAGGCCGGCATCCTGCCCGAAGGCAAGGTCCGGGCCGTGCTGGAATTGAAGCAAAAAGGCGTGCAGGTGGGCATGGTGGGGGACGGCATCAATGACGCCCCGGCCCTGGCGGCGGCGGATGTGAGTTTTGCCATGGGCGCGGGTTCCGATGCCGCCATCAAGACCGCCGACGTGACCTTGATGCGCAACGACCTGCAGGCCCTGGCCGATGCCCTGGATCTTTCCCATGCCACCTTGAAGAAGATCCGTCAGAACCTTTTCTTTGCCTTTATCTACAATGTCCTGGGGATTCCCCTGGCGGCTCTGGGTTTTCTCAACCCGGTGCTGGCCGGGGCGGCGATGGCCCTGTCTTCCGTCTCCGTGGTCAGCAATTCCCTGCGCCTCAAGTCCTGGCGGCCGCGTCGATGAAGGGCCCCGGGATAGGTCCGGAAAAGGTCCGGAAAAGGTCCGGAAAAAACTGCCGGCAGCCGGAAAACAAATTTTTTTGCAACAGGAGCCCTGAGTGGAAAACACGATCATCAAGGTAGGTGGCATGAGTTGCCAAGGTTGCGTCAAGACGATCACCGGCCTGCTCACGGCCCTGGAGGGCGTCGGACAGGTGCAGGTTTCCCTGGAGGCCGGCGAGGCCCGGGTCAGCTTTGATAGCCAGAAACTGAGCCGGGCTCACCTTTGTTCGGTCATTGAAGAGGCCGGCTTTGACGCGGCCTGATCCCGCGCCGCTCCTGAGCCAGGAGGATTTGCTGGCGCTGCTGTCCCGGCTGGGGCCTGAATGGGCGCCTCCCGATTTTCTCGATGCGGTGGCCCGTGATCCCCAAGCCGGCGTTTATACCCGGCCTGAAAACCTGGCCCTGAAATTCACGCTGCGTTCCTGTCAGCCTCCCTTTTCGGAGCCTTTTGCTTTTGGGCGCATCGCGGCAGCCCAGGCTCTGGGCGGGCTCTATGCCGCCGGAGCCAGACCCGTGGCGGCCCTGGCGCTGCTCGATCTGCCCGAGCCCGATATTCCCAGCCACATGCTGCTGGCGCTGAAAGCGGGTATTTCCCATTGTTGCCAGGACACCGGGGTGGCGCTTGCCGGCATCCACGTCCAGGTGACCCCCACCTTGTCCTGCGGTCTGCTGGCCCTGGGGCAGATCAATCCACGCAATCTGGCCCATGGCAGCCTGCCGCGGCTGGGGGACCGGCTGATCCTGGGTAAACCCCTGGGGCAGGGCCTCTATCAGGCTGCCCGGGCCCGGGGCGAACTCCATCCCCAGGATTTGCAGGAGTGGATGGCGCTGGCGGCCCAGCCCAACAGCCCGGGGCCTGCCCTGGATTGTCTGGATGGGGTGCATCAGATCCTGGAAGTGGGGCGGCAGGGCTTGCTGGGCGCCTTGCAGGAATTGGAGCAGGCCGGAACTTCCCTGCGCCTGGAGGTGGCGGCCATTCCCACGATGACCCGGGTCCGGGACCTGCTGAACGGGCTGGAACTGCGGCAGCAGGCTCAATCCCTGTTGAGGGACCCGCAGTTTAACGGCGGCCTGGCCGTGATCTGCTCCGGAGAAACCGTGACGGAAGTCCTGTCCATCTTCCTGCAGCAAGGCTTCATCCATGCGTCGGTGATCGGTCAGGTAGTGCCCGCGGGGCCGGAAAGGTTGCTGCTGGCCTGAAATGAAAAAGGCCGGGGCTTGAAACCGGCCCGTCGAAGGGAGCGGGACCCGTAAATGGGAGATCCGGCTTCCTTGCGAATCCGGGCTGCCGGTCCGGTGGGGACTGCGTAACGACAATTGTCAGGACTTGGGGTCAGGCTCCGTGCCGGTTTGCCAGAGGACGCTGGAGAGGAACAGGTAGCCGGCACCATAGACCGTCTTGATGATTTCCTTGTTCTGTCCTTCGCAATCGAGCTTGCGCCGCAGGCGGGAAACCCGGGCGTCGATGCTGCGGTCGGTGGGGGCCTGCTCGCGGTTGCCCAGCAGCTGTTCCCGCTGCAAGATGCGGTTGGGATTGGCCAGGAAGATGCGCAGCAGGTCCGCCTCGGCGGTGCTGAGCACCTGCTCCATCCCGTCCGGCGCCTTCAGGGTGTTGTTGGCCGGATTGAAGTGCCAGCCGGAAAACTCCGCCACCGGGGGTTTGGGCTGGCGGCTGGACAGGTCCGGGATCTGGCGCCGGCGCAGGATGCTGCGGATGCGGGCCACCAGTTCCCGGGCCTCGAAGGGCTTGACCATGTAGTCGTCGGCGCCCAGTTCCAGGCCCATGACCCGGTCGCTGACATGGGTGCGTCCGCTCACGATCAAGATGCCGCAGTCACTGATGCTGCGCACATGCTGCATGACGTTCATGCCGTCCATGTCGGGCAGGCCCAGGTCGATGATGCACAGATCCGGAGTCTGGGTGCGCAGGCGGCGCATCAGCTCCGCCCCGTTGCGGCAGCACTGGGTGGTGAAGGAAAAGCTTTGCAGGGCCAGTTCCATGGTCCGTGCAACATCCCGGTCGTCCTCGACGATGAAAATGAGGGAGGAGGGCATCGGTTTCATGGGCTTCTCAGGATTGCAGGGCGCGGGCCAGTTCCCGCTTTGAAAAGGGTTTGCCGAGCAGGCGCAGGTGGGAGGGATCGGCCTGGCTCAGGGCCGCCTGTTCCTCATAGCCGCTCATCAGGACCACATGCAGTTCGGGCCGTTCCTGCTGGGCCAGACGGGCCAGCTCCCTGCCATTCATGCCACCGGGCATGATGATATCGGTGAGCAGTACGGTGATGTCCTGGACCTGGGAGAGGATTTCTGCGGCCTGGTTGCCGTTTTCCGCTTCCAGCACCGGGTAGCCCAGGTCCAGAAGCAGGTTGCGCACGACCCGGCGCACATCCGGCTCATCCTCCACCAGCAGGACCAGGGCACCCGGGGCGGCGGTTGCCGGGGCCTGTTCTTCAGGCAAGGCTTCCTCCAGGCTGCCCGGTGGGGCAGGGGGCAGCAGCAAGGTGAAGGTGCTGCCTTTTCCGGGTTTGCTGCTGACGCTGACGCAACCACCGGACTGGCGGGCGAAACCGTAAACCATGGAGAGCCCCAGGCCGCTGCCCTGGCCAAAGCCCTTGGTGGTGAAGAAGGGTTCGAACACCTTGCTGCGGGTGGCTTCGTCCATGCCGCAGCCTGTGTCCGAGACTTCGATCAGCACATAGGGGCCGGCGGGGAGTTGGTGCTCTTCGGCCCGGGTCTCGTCCAGGACGCCGGGGCGGACCCGCATGACCAGTCGTCCCCCTTCGGGCATGGCATCCCGGGCATTGAGGGCAAAGTTGAGCAGGGCGCTTTCCAGCTGGCCCGGGTCCACCCGGGAGTACAGGGGATGAGCGGGCAGGCGGGTGCTGAACTGGATGGAGGCAGGCAGGGAGCGGCGGATCAGGGTCTCCAGATCCGCCACCAGTTCGCCCACATTGACGGCGACCGGCTTCAGGGGCTGCTGGCGCGAGAACGAGAGCAGGCTGCGGACCAGCTGGGCGCCACGGCGGGCGGCCTGGAGTGCGGGTTCGGCCAGTTCCGCGGTTTCGTTCCGGCCCGGGTTTCTCTCCTTCAAGGTGGAGAGGTTGCCGATGATGATGGTGAGCAGATTGTTGAAGTCGTGGGCTACGCCTCCGGTGAGCTGGCCGATGGCTTCCATCTTCTGGGCCTGGGCCAGGGCCGCCTGCATCCGTTTTACCTCGGTGATGTCGAAGGAGAACACGAAGCAACCCACGGGTACCCCGTCCGGCCCCATTTCCGGGACCATGGTGCTGCGGGCATTCACCCGCTTGCCTTTCTGGCGCATGCTGTATTCGTGGGTAATGGTTTCTCCGGACAGGGCCCGGGCAATGTAGTGTTTGACCGAGTTGTAGCCCTTTTCCCCGATCACCTTGGCAATCGGGGAGCCGATCACTTCCGATTCCGGCAGCCCGAACCAGTCGGAATAGCCCCGGTTGGCATAGCGGTAGATCTGGTTCTTGTCGAAATAGCTGATCTGGGCCGGGATGGTGTCGGTGATCAGGCGTAGCCGTTCCTCGCTGCGCGAGAGGGCGGCGGTGATGCTGTCGTTGGCACCTCGGGCCTCCTGCAATTGAGCGCGGGTGTGTTCCAGTTCCTGGTTCAGACGCGCCACGCTGGCGAGCAGTTCGGCTTCCCGGAGGGATGTGGGGGTTGCAGACATGGAATCGCAATTCTAGCAGCCCCTGGAGGGTCGCCCCCGGTTTGCCAAGCCCCGATCGATGACAAAGAGGAAGGTGGACAGAACAGGAAGGTGGACAGAATATGCACCTCCCGGCGGATGCAAGGAGGTGGAACGGTGGAACTTTGGCAGCGACGGCGCTTTTGTTCAGGCTCGAAGCGACGGAAGAAGGGCTGATGGCGAATGCAGGGCGGGCAGGGTGGGCCTGCTTTCCCCGCTATGCCAAGCTGCCATATACTGTACATATGAACAGCAATCGCCGCATCGCTCACCTGGACATGGACGCCTTTTTTGCTTCCGTGGAGTTGCGTTTTTATCCCGAGCTGAAGGGGCAGGCGGTGGTGGTGGGCGGGGCCCGGGTGCCTGCGCCGGAGACCCTGGCCGATGTGAGCCGGCGCTTTGCCCGCCTGAAGGATTACGCCGGGCGGGGGGTGGTGACCACCTCCACCTACGAGGCCCGGGCCTTGGGGGTGTTTTCCGGCATGGGGTTGATGAAGTCGGCCCAACTGGCACCGGAGGCGATTCTGCTGCCGGCCCAGTTCGATGCCTACCGGGATTATTCATACCGTTTCAAGGCGGCCGTGGCGGCCATCGCTCCCATCATCGAGGACCGGGGCATCGACGAGATTTATATCGACCTCACCGACCACGCGGAGGCCACCTTGCCCCTGGTGCAACGGCTCAAGGCAGCGGTGCTGGAAGCCACGGGGCTGAGCTGTTCGGTGGGCGTGGCCCCCAACAAGCTGCTGGCCAAGATCTGCTCCGACCTGGACAAACCCGACGGCATCACCTTGCTCGAGGCGGCGGATATTCCCGGCCGCATCTGGCCCCTGGCGCCCAAGAAGATCAACGGCATCGGCCCCAAGGCGGCGGCCCGGCTGGAGCGGCTGGGCATCGGCAGCATTGGCGCCCTGGCGGCCACGCCGGAGGATTTCCTGGTGCGCCACTTCGGCGCCGGCACCGGGGCCTGGCTGCGCCGGGCGGCCAACGGGGTGGACGATAGCCCGGTGGTGACGAGCCGGGAACCCAAATCCATCAGCCGGGAAACCACCTTCGAGCGGGATCTGCACGTGCGTCAGGATCGCCCCGAACTGTCGCGCCAGTTCACGGCCCTGTGCGAGCGGGTGGCGGCGGACTTGGCCAGGAAGGGCTATCTGAGCCGCACTATCGGCATCAAGCTGCGCTACGGTGATTTCCAGGCAGTGACCCGGGACGTGACCCTGCCCGTGGCGGTAGGGGATGCGGCGGTGATACGGCGGGCGGCAGGGGAGTGCCTGAAGCGGGTGCCCCTGGAGAAGCGGATTCGCCTGCTGGGCGTGCGTTGCGGGGCCCTGGTGCCGGTGACGGCCGAGGCCGCCCAGGATGAGCCCCAGGGCAAGCTGCCGTTCTAGCCGCCACATTGCAACGCGAGGAAATATGCAGGCAAATGCAGGCGAGCTTGCGTCGGGCAGCTTGGAAGAGCGAATCTCCATTGGACCGGAGTGGCCTTGGCATTGCGTTTGCGCATGTTGGCTTCACCCTGTTGGCGCAGCGCATCTTCCTCGGGTATGCGCTGCGCTGGACCGCCCTGTCCGCAAGTTGCGGCCACAGGGTTTTTGCCAGGGATGACCGAAGAGGAATTGCCCCATGAATGATGCCCCCCTGATTTTCTGGCTTGAAGCCGGCCAGACCCTGAGCGCCCCCTGGCAGTCCGAAGCCGGCCTGCCGCCGCCAAAGAACGTGCGGCCGGCAGACGACACGCTGAGCGCCGACGCCGCCTACCGGCTCGTCACCCAAGGCACGGCCCTCCTTTGGCGCGGGGATTTTCACAACGCCCGGCAACTGCTCCAGGCCCTGGGCCGGCGGGTGGACAGAAAATCCGGTAAGGCTGGCAAAGCGGGCGGCAAGGCCGAGGCCGAGCTGGCGTCCCGGGAGGCCTTCCACCGGCATCGCCTGGCCCAGTCGCAGCGCGCCCGGCTTTTGGGCCAGCTGCTGATTCAGGTCGAGGCCGGCTACCGGATTCCGCTACGCCGGGCGCCGGAGGTGGGCGAAGCCTGCGCTGCCGTGTTGGGTCCGGAGCGGGGCGCCTTCGTGATCTCCCTGCGCGAGCTGCTGGGCCTCATCAGCGCACACGAGTGGCGCAAGAAAGGGGTGGAAATTGCTGCCCTGGGCGGCGCCCGCATTCATCCCCACTACGGCGTCTATTCCCCCTTGCGGGGCGAGTATCTCGATCTGGTGGCGGCGGCGCCGCTACCGGAATGCCAGGTGGCGTTCGACATCGGCACCGGCAGCGGGGTGCTGGCCGCCCTGCTGGCCAAACGGGGCGTGGCGAAAGTGGTGGCCACGGACACGAG
This sequence comes from Comamonadaceae bacterium, assembly GCA_029255645.1. Classification (GTDB taxonomy): domain Bacteria; phylum Pseudomonadota; class Gammaproteobacteria; order Burkholderiales; family Rhodocyclaceae; genus Azovibrio. Next base: position 27,115 of record JANLJE010000036.1, read on the forward strand.
CCCGCGGGCCCTGGCCTGCGCGCGCGAGAATCTGGAGCGGCTGGGGATGGCAGAACGGGTGGAACTGCTTGCAGCCGACCTGTTTCCCCCGGGGCGGGCGGGGCTGATCGTCTCTAACCCGCCCTGGCTCCCGGCCCGGCCCAGTTCTCCCCTCGAAGCCGCGGTCTATGACCCGGACAGCCGCATGCTGAAGGGCTTTCTTGCCGGCCTGGCCGAGCATCTCGAGCCGGGCGGGGAGGGCTGGCTGATCATTTCCGACCTGGCCGAACACCTGGGCCTGCGCCGGCGGGAGGAACTGCTGGGCTGGATCGCCGCCGCCGGGCTCGAGGTGCGAGGCAAGCACGACATCCGCCCCCGCCATCCCAAGGCGAGCGACCCGGACGATCCCCTGCACCAGGCCCGGGCGGCGGAGCTGACCTCTCTTTGGCGGCTGGCGACTCTTTAGCCGGTCCTTTATTTAGCCGTTTTTTTATTTGGCCGGTTCTTTATTTGGCCGGTTCTTTGGCCGGTTCTTAATTGGCCGGTTCTTTGGCCGTTTTTCTGGCCGTTTCCTCAGCCTCTTTGGCGGCTGCGTCGGCTACCGCTTTGGCCTGGGCCGCCCGCAGCGGGGCGCGGATGCGGGCCTCGAAATCGCGGGGCGCCACATACTGCAGCAATTCCTTGCCTTTGCGGTCGAGCACCACGTCCAGGCCCAGGTGGGGGTAGAGGAAATGGGTCAGGTTGGCGCCCACGGCAATCCGCTCCACCGGCTGGCCAAAGCGCTGGATGATCGTGGCTTCATCCAGATTCACGTTGGGAATCAGGCTGAAAGCCCGGATCGGGGTATTTTCCACTGCGGCCAGATCGTCCGGGTGCAGGGTGATCTTCCGGGTGCTGCTTTCCATGCGTTCGGCCTTGAGGGCCCGTTCGCGCATGGCGGTGATGGCATCCGGGCTCAGGTCGGCCGTGAGGATCAGGCGGGCCAGCACAAAACCCAGGGGAACCTGGGTGTAATAAGCCTCCAGATCGCCCACTTCACCGGGGCCGGCGACGATGGCGATGTCCATATCGTTACCCAGGCGCTGGCGTACTTGGGCCAGGGTGCTGCGCCCGGGGGTCAAACCGAAGACGCGGCTGTTGCCCTGGTCATCTAGCTGGATCTGCCAGGGCAGGTTGCTGTCCGGGTCCCCCTTGCCGTCGGAGGCCGGCGAGGGCAGGAAAAAGGGGAGGATCAAGGCCAGCAGCACCAGGCCGATGACGAGGAGGACGGTTTTCATGGCGGCGGGATGCGGAAAAGCCTTGCATTTTGCCACAGGAAGGGGCGCGACCCCGGAAAATCCCGGCATGGGACGGGCGAGCCCGGGCGGCCATCGGGCCAGGACTGGCCGAGGGCCCCGGCTTCAACGTATCCTTGCGGGCGCAAAAAAGGAATCACGGCAACCGGCCCGGTCCGGCATCTTTGCCCGGCCGGCCAAAACAAAGGGAAACGCATGGGCATCCAGCTGCAAATCATCCGTTCCAAAGAAGATCCCGCCATCGAGCATGTGCGCCAGTTCTTTCGCAATTACGCGGCCTGGCTGGGAGTGGATCTTTCCTACCAGAACTTCGACCAGGAGATGGCCTCCCTGCCCGGTGCCTACGGCGCCCCCCAGGGCCGCCTGTTCTTTGCCCAGGTAGACGGCCGGCCGGCCGGCTGTGTCGGCATCCGCCCCCTCTCCGACGGCATGTGCGAAATGAAGCGCCTCTATGTGAGCCCCGAGGAGCGGGGCCTGGGAATCGGCACCCAACTGGCCCTGGCCGCCATCCGCGCCGCCAGGGAACTAGGCTACCGGCGCATCATGCTCGATACCCTGCCTGCCATGCGCATGGCGGTGAAACTCTACCGGGAACTGGGGTTCCAGGAAGCCCCGGCCTATTACCATTCCCCGGTCGAGGGCACCATGTTCCTCTCCCTCGATCTGGAAAACTGGTCCGAGGAAGAGGTGCGCAACGAGAATCTGTTTCACCTGTTCGACTTCAACCGGGCCTGGTCGCGCCAGATGCAGGCCATCGACCCGGGCTATTTCGACAAGCTCTCCCGGCTGCAGAGCCCGGAATACCTGTGGATCGGCTGTTCCGATTCGCGCGTGCCCGCCAACCAGATCGTCGGTCTGTTGCCCGGCGAAGTGTTCGTGCACCGTAACGTCGCCAACGTCGTGGTGCATACCGACCTCAACTGCCTGTCGGTGATCCAGTTTGCCGTGGATGTGCTCAAGGTCAAGCACATCATGGTGGTGGGCCACTACGGCTGCGGCGGCGTCAAGGCGGCGCTCAACAAGGAGCGGGCCGGGCTGGTGGATATCTGGTTGCGGCACGTCCAGGACGTGCACCAGAAGCACCTGGACGAGGTGGACAGCCTGCCCGAGGCGCAGCGCCACGACCGGCTCTGCGAACTCAACGCCCTGGAACAGGCCACCAATGTCTGCCAGACCTATGTGGTCCAGGATGCCTGGAAGCGGGGCCAGCCCCTCACCGTGCATAGCTGGATCTACGGCCTCAAGGACGGCCTGGTGCGCGACCTGGGCATGACCGTAAAGGGTCCGGAAGACCTGCTGCCCCGTTACACCGCCGCCCTCGGCGCCCTGTCCTGATGAAGATCCGGAGCGGCGGCCAGGTGTCTTCCCCCGATCAGGGCCGGGTGTGCCCTGAATTTGTTGTGCATACGGTCACCTTGCTGGATGTGCTGGCCCCGGTCTGCCGGGCGATCCACGCCAGGCGGCCAGTCGCCATCCACCACCACTCAATGAGTAGTGCTGCGTCCGGACGGACCATCGTGCCCTCTGCCCTGGTGGATACCGGCGTGTGCTGGCATGTCCGGGCCTTTGATCCCCGATCGACCGCGCCCCGGGGTAGGTGCCGCTTGGATGCGGCCCGGACAGGCGCGGAATGTGATTGAACGATGGCCACCCCTGCCGGCGCCGGAGGCATCGGTAGAACAAACGAATGACGAGAATCGAGATGAAAGAATCCTACCTACCCACCTTGCTGCAAATGAGGCGCCTCGTGGGCTTCCTTGGCGAGCGTGCTCAGTGCGCCTGGTGGCCCACGGCGTTCTATGAGGCATCAAGTAAGCTCTTCCTAGAACCGGTCTTCTCGAAAACATCTCGCCTTGCTCAGTACCACGGTGTGCTGGAAGCAGCCAGGCGATTGCACGACGAGCATCTGAGCGTGGGTAGCTACCACCTGTTCCGGTTGCCCGAAGAAGTCGAGCAAAACCTGCATGCGATCGTGCAAAGCAGCGTAGGGGAGGAGCTCGCCAGCCTGACGCCACCAGGCAAAGAGGCGGCGCTGGATGCGTTGCAGCGCCTGGCCTCGACGAGCGGCACGTCCAGAGTCGGCCCAATGGCGGTCGGAAGCATCAAGGACCTCAATTCCACCGACACCCTGAAGGCTATCGCTGCGGCCTATGTATCGGCGTTCACGCAGGACGCCAAAACATATCCGTATCTGGTGGGTTGATCGTGGCCGACAACAAGCCCTACACGACACAGTTACAAGCAGGCCTCGGGCTCGTCAACGAGACCAAGACGTTGCTCGAGCTGTGGTCGCCAGGCATGTCGGCGAATCAGTTGCATCAAGTCGCGCTGGAGTCTGGCCGATTCCCCACAGTTACCGCGCGCCGACTCCGCAACATCGTCGTCGAATGCTTTGCCCCGCGCTATCTGGTCAATGGCGGTACACCGGCTGCTCACCTCAAGCGCCTGTCGGCAACAATTTCCACTGTTGATCTGACGCAGCTCATGCTGGTTTTCACGAGCCGCGCCAATCCCATTCTTGGTGACTTCGTGCGCCACGTTTACTGGGCTCGATACGCCGGTGGATACACACAGATCACCAATGAAGACGCCCGTGCCTTTGTCGAGCGAGGCATCGATGACGGCAAGACAGTTAAACGCTGGTCTGAGACGACAGTGCGGCGCGTCTCCGCCTACCTGACCGGGTGCTGTGCCGATTATGGAATGCTCGAACGAGGCCGGCGCACGAGCCGCCGCATCCTGCCATTCCGTATTTCGCCAGCCGTAGCCGCCTACTTGGCCTACGATCTGCATTTTTCCGGCGTCGGAGACAACGCTTTGCTGATCCACGCAGACTGGCAGCTCTTCGGCCTGGCGCGCGAAGACGTGCTGGAGGAAATCAAACGACTCGCGCTGAAGGGGTTGCTCATCGTCCAGGCGGCTGGCGACGTGATCCGCATCAGCTGGAAACAACAAGACATGGAGGCGCTTTGCGATGTCCTCACTCAAAGCTGATTTCGACGAATTGCGCGAGCGCATCCGGCACGGGCGTGAGCTCGGTCATGCGAGCTTCGAGCCGATCTACTACCTCGTCTTTCCGCCGGAGCAGATCCTCGAGGTCAAGCGGCAAACGCCCGCCTGGGTAGCCAGGCTGCGCCAGGAGGGCTGGGACGTGCACACCTTCTCCATCACCGAGCAGGTCTGGGCGCTGCTCAAGGAGGACCCCTTGTGGCCGCTCTGCGTGATGGAAGACAAGGCCGCGCCCCTGGATTGGCCGCGCACCAACCAGGCGCTGGCGGATATCCTGACGGCGGATGACGGCCTGTTGAAGCGGCTGGAGGCGGCCTTGCAGCCGCTCGAAGGCCGGCAGAACGCGCTACTCTTGGTCACCGACCTCGAGGCACTGCATCCTTTCATGCGCATCGGCGCCATCGAAAGCCAGCTCCAGGGCAAGTTTCATGTGCCGACGATTTTTCTGTACCCCGGCGTGCGAACCGGCAAGACGCGCCTGAAGTTTCTCGGCTTTTATCCAGAAGACGGCAATTACCGCTCCGTCCACGTCGGCGGCTGAATAGACAAAAGAACCCTGGGATAAACCTATGACCATCCGCTCACTCTTCGACCCCAGCAAGGACATCTACCGGACCATCGAGAAGGTCATCACCTATGGCGCCTCGACTGATGTCCGCCTCAAGGCTGAGATCTCCGAATACGTGGTTACCGAGAGCATCGAGGAGCAGTTCCGCAAGCTCCTCGATCGCATGCAGCTCGCGATGGAGTCCGGCGGCGAAAACGAGGTGGGCGTCTGGGTCTCAGGCTTCTACGGCTCCGGTAAGAGCTCGTTCACCAAGTACCTCGGCCTGGCGTTTGACGATCAGCGCACCATCGACGGCACGCCGTTCATCAATTACCTGCAGGACCGCCTGCACAAGCCACAAACCAAGGCCCTCCTCAGCACTGTGGCGAAGCGCTTCCCGGCTGCCGTGGTCATGCTGGACCTTGCCAGTGAAATGCTCGCCGGCGCGACGATGGAAGACGTCTCCACCGTCCTCTACTTCAAGGTGCTGCAGTGGGCCGGCTACTCGCGCAACCTCAAGGTCGCGGCCTTCGAGCGCATGGTCGAAAAGGATGGCCGCACGCCTGAGCTCCATGAACGGATCGCCCAGGCACTGCCGGGCGCAACCTGGGCCCGCGTGCAAAACAACCCCCTGGCCATCGACGGACTGATCCCCAAGATCGCCCATGAGATGTACCCGGCACTCTTCCCGGAGGCCAAGTCCTTCTCGTCCAGCACCGAAGGCTTCTTCCAGTTCGAAGACCAGCGCGTGCAGGAGATGATCGACATCGTCCGCGAAAAAAGCGGCAAGCCGAACATCATCTTCATCGTCGATGAAGTCGGCCAGTACGTCGCCTCGCGCGACAACCTGATCCTCAATCTCGATGGCCTGGCCAAGAACCTCAAGCGGCTCGGCGATGGCAGGGCCTGGATCATCTCTACCGCGCAGCAGACGCTGACGGAAGACGACCCACGCGCCGCACTCAACTCCGACAAGCTCTACAAGCTCAAGGACCGCTTCCCGATCCAGATCGACCTCGAATCGAGCGACATCAAGGAGATCTGCTACCGCCGCCTGCTTGGCAAATCACCGGCGGGTGAGGCGGAGCTTGGCAAGCTGTTCGATGCCCACGGCCAGGCGCTGCGACACAACACCAAGCTGCAGGACGCCAAGTATTACGACGCCGACTTCAGCAAAGCGAGCTTCACCAATCTCTACCCGTTCCTGCCGGCACACTTCGACATCCTGTTGCACCTGTTGGGTGCGCTCGCCAAGTCCACCGGCGGTATCGGCCTGCGTTCGGCGATCAAGGTGATCCAGGACGTTCTCAAGGGTGAAGGTGGCACCAAGGCAATGGCCGATCAGCCGGTGGGCTGGCTGGCCACCACGGTAACGCTGTACGACGAACTGGAAAAGGATATCCGTCGCGCCTTTCCCTCCCTCCACCAGGCGGTCGGCAAGGTCCAGATCCGCTTTCCGGATTCGCCGCTCCACCAGGACATCGCCAAATCGGTGGCCGTGCTGCAGATCCTCGGCAACCTGCCGGTCACGGTGCAGAACGTCGCCAGCCTGATGCACCCCTCCGTCACCGCCCCCTCGCAGCTCGATACGGTGCGCAAGGCCGTGGAAGAAATGCTGGGCGATGTGTACGTGCCCCTGGGTGAGAAAGACGGCAGCCTCATCTTTCTCAGCGAAAAGCTGCGCGACATCGAACAGGAGCGTGGCGCCATTGCGCTACGCACCATGGACGTGAAGCGCATCTTCAACGATGCGCTGCGCGAGTCTTTCGATCCGCTACCCCGCGTCACGCTCCACGGCACGATGGCCGTCGCCACGGGCCTGAAAGTCCAGGCCAGCGGCGCCATCACCAGCTTGGCCGGTGATCAGAACACCATCCAGACCGTTGTCGAGTTGGTGCCCGCCAGCGACTACGACACCGCCAAGAACCGGATGCTGGATGATTCCCGTGGCCGCGTGGGCCAGAACGTCATCGGGCTCCTGGCGCGCGCCAACTCCGAACTCGACGACCTGGCCAACGAAATCTATCGCTGTCAGCGCATCGCCGAACTGCATCGCAACGAGCCTGACCAAGAGGTCAAAGACTACTGCACCGGCCAGCTCGACCGTGCTGCCAAGCTGGCTACCCAGCTCCAGAGCAAAATCAAGCAAACCCTGCAGGCAGGTTCATTTGTGTTCCGTGGGCAGGCAACGGCGGTATCGGCGCTGGATGCCGACCTGTTGGAGGCCGCCAAGAAGCTGCTTTCCGACGTAGCTGACCAGGTGTTCGACCGGTACGTAGAAGCCCCAGTACGTGCCGGAACCGACACCGCCGAGAAATTCCTGAAAGTTGCCAACCCCGCAGCCATCAGCAGCGCGCTCGACCCGCTCGGCCTGGTGCAAACCGTGGCCGGTCGCGCCTCCTTCAAGACCGACCACAAGGCGATGATCAGCATCCGCGACTACATCGACAAGCGCGGCACGGTCGATGGCAAGCGTCTGCTTGACGACTTCGCCAGCGCCCCGTTCGGCTGGTCACCGGATACCACGCGCTACCTCATCGCCGCCATGCTCATGGCCGGCGAGATCAAGCTCAAGGTCTCCGGGCGTGAAGTCACGACCGCAGGCCAGCAGGCCATCGACGCGCTCAAGACCAACAACTCCTTCAAGCAGATCGGCGTCGCATTGCGCGACGAGCGCCCGTCCATCGAAACGCTCGGACGTGCCGCTGAAAGGCTCACCGAATTGGTGGGCGACATGGTGATCCCGCTTGAGCAAGAGATCAGCAAGGCGGCGGCCAAGCACTTCCCGCGCTTCCAGCACGACTACGGCTCCTTGGCTGAAAAGCTCAGTGGCCTTGGGCTGGCGGGTAGCGAACGCATCCGCACCTTGAACCAGGACATTGCCGACGTCCTGTTCACCGATGCTTCCGACGCGCCTCAGCGCCTGGGTGCAGAAACCTCCGCCATTTACGACAACCTCAAGTGGGCGCAGGAAGTAAAGCGCGTGCTCGACAATGGGCTCGACGCCACCCTGCGCGACTTGCAAGCCCATCGCCGCGACATCGAGGCCTTGCCGGACACCGGCGTGCCAGGGGAGCTGCGCCGCGAACTTGCCGAAGACCTGGGAACCCTGTCAGAGCGCCTGGGCAAAGAGGACTTCTACAGACACACCGCCGACTTCAATTCACAGCTCACCCATCTCAAGGGCCGCGTGCGCGATGCGGTGATCACGCTCTCCGACCAGCAGAAGCTGCGCCTGAAAGAAGGTGTCGAGGACCTGCAGCGCATCCCCGAATGGGAAGAGCTCACCCAGGAAGAACGCGGCAACGCCGTCAACCGCCTGGATGGCCTCGCCCTGGCCGCGACCCAGGACCTGGCCGGACTCAAGAAACTGCTGGCGCGTGACTACGACATCAACAGTACCCTGGAAGAGCTCAAGCGCTCCATCCAGCGCCAAGGGCAGGAACGCCTGCGCCAGCGCATGGAGGAAGAGCGCGCCAAGACTGGTGAGAAAGGTCCGGCCAAGCTCACCAAGTCGATCGCAGTGCCCATGAAGATGACATCGGCCGCAGATATCGATTCGTTGATTCAGCAGCTCCACGAGATCAAGGCACAGCTTGGCCTCTACGCTGAGATCGAAGTTGAGATAGTGGTCGGTAATCGGTGATCGGTGTTCAGCACGTGAAAGTGAAGAGTTACCAGGAATTGGAGGTTTGGCAAAAGGCGATGATATTCGTCGAGAGCGTTTATCGTGCCACGCAAGCATTTCCCAAAGAAGGGTTGTTTGGGTTAAGCAGCCAGCTTCGTCGTGCTGCCGTTTCGATCCCATCGAACATCGCTGAGGGGCAAGGGTGGCATACGACCCAAGCATTCCAGCATTACCTGTCGATTGCCTACGGGTCGCTGCAGGAAACAGAGACACAAATCATGTTGGCACATCGATTGGAATACATGAACCAAGCGGCGCAGGACGAACTATTGAGTGCTGCAAGCGAAGTCGGCCGCATGCTCAACGGACTGCAACGGTCGCTGACAGCGCGCCAATCCGACCACTGCCCACCGACCACCGGACACTGACGCATGGCCTTCGACCAAACCACCCGAAACCGCCTGCAGCGCTTCGTCAACGACGCCCGTCGCGTGCTGGAGGAGGAATTCACCCGCCAGCTGCAGAACGACTACGGCATGGACCCGAACGCGGGCACCGTGGCGGAACTCACCAGTCTGCGCCATATCAACGACGCGCAGCGCGAAACTGCCCGCATCCTGCGCGACACCCTGGCGCATTACCGTGGTCAGGTGTCGGTGGCCGGTGACCAGTTTCCGACCACTGATCACCGGTCACTGGTCACTGAACTTCAACGCATCGTCCGCGAGCAGGCCTTTACCGTGCTCAACCGCCTGGCGGCGCTGCGCATGGCGGAGGCCCGTGGCCTGCTGATGGAATCGGTCGGTAACGGCTTCCAGGCCAAAGGCTTTCAACTCTACGCTCGCCTGGCCGGCACCGGCCTGGGGGAAACCGGGGATGCCTACCGCACCTACCTGTTCAGTGTGTTCGATGAGTTGAGCCAGGACTTGCCGGGACTGTTCGACCGCTACTCACCGCAGGGCCGCCTGTTCCCGCGCGAAGCCGCGCTGCTGCAAGTGCTGAACCAGATCAACGATGCCGACATCGCCCCGTTGTGGAGCGAGGATGAAACCATCGGCTGGATCTACCAGTACTTCAACTCCAAGGAAGAGCGCAGGGCGATGCGCGATGCGTCGCAGGCGCCACGCAACAGCCGCGAGCTCGCGGTGCGTAACCAGTTCTTCACCCCGCGTTACGTGGTCGAGTTTTTGGTGGACAACACCTTGGGGCGGCTCTGGTTCAACGCCACCGGCGGGGCAACGGGCTTGCGCGAGCGCTGCCAGTACCTGCTGGTCAAGCCGGATGAAGTAGCCAGGGATCAGTGGCCGGTGGCTGGTGGGGAGAAAGTCGATCGGGATCATAGGGCGGTAATCAGAGAAAAAAGCGGCGAGGTGCATCCGCTTACGGCTTCTCTGACCACTGACCATCGATCACCGACCACTGCTCTCAGAGATCCGCGCACGCTGAAGCTGCTCGACCCGGCCTGCGGCTCCATGCACTTCGGCCTCTATGCCTTCGATCTGTTCGCCGAAATCTACCGCGAGGCCTGGGCCTGGGAGCAACAGCACGGCCCCGGTTCGCTGGATGTATCGACTCAACCCCAGGCAGCGCTCAAGCCACTGAGCCAAACCTATGACGACGAGGCCGCCTTTCTGCGCGACGTGCCGCGTCTCATCATCGAACACAACATCTACGGCGTGGACATCGACCCGCGCGCCGCGCAGATCGCATCCCTGGCACTGTGGCTGCGGGCCCAGCGCGCCTGGCACGAGGCCGGCGTCAAGGCGAAAGACCGCCCGCTGATCGGGCGGGGGCATGTGGTCGCCGCCATTGCACCGCCGGCCGAGCGTGAGCTACGCCAGCAGTTCGCGGCCAACCTCGATCAGCGCGACGGCGAGCTGTTCGAGAAGACCCTGCAACTGCTCAAGGGCCTGCCCGAGCTAGGCGTGCTGCTCCAGGCCGAGCGCGAGCTGCCGCACTTGATCCGCCAGGTCTATGTCGGCACCGGCACCGGCCTGTTTGCGGAGCAGGAGCTGGACAACTGGCAGCAGGCCGAGGCGCGGTTGCGTGAGGCGCTGACTGAATTTGCCCAGGCAGCGAAATCCACGTACCAGGGGCGACTATTTGCACAGGATGCACTGCAGGGATTGCGGCTCATCGACCTGTGCCGTGAAGTGTTCGACGTGGTGGTGATGAATCCACCGTTCGGCGCGCTGGCTGCCAACACCAAGGATCAGCTCGTCAAAGCCTATCCGCGCAGCAAGAATGACTTGTTGGCCATCATGGTGGAGCGTGGCCTGGAACTGCTGCGCGCTGGTGGCCGCCTTGGCGCCATCACCTCGCGCACCTGTTTTTTTCTCTCCAGCTTTCAGAAGTGGCGGGAAGATGTGGTGCTGGGAATTGCCAAACCAGAGGTTATGGCCGACCTGGGCTTCGGTGTGATGGACGATGCGATGGTCGAAGCGGCAGCCTACGTTTTGCAGAAATCGGAATAGGAGACATGACCATGCAACAGGCGATACAAATTCAGACGGTGATCAATGAGGCGATGGTGAAAGACGCCCCTGGCCTGTTGCCCTTGCTGGGGCACCGGGTACAGATGATTGCCATCGATCTGGAGCCAGAGGCGCCTGCGAAGGCTCGACCAAAAATCACCTTGGAACAATTCCTGGCGACTCGCCTGAAACGGCCGAAGGGCGTTGCACCGGTAACGCTGGAGGATATGGAAAAGGCGATTGTTCGAGGCGCTGTAGATGGAAACCTTTGACACCAATGGGGTCGTGCGAATCTTGGTGGAGGACGATCCGCAGCAATCGTTTGCAGCGTTGAGCCGCTGGCGGCAGGCGCTGGAAGCGGGCGGAGCGTTCTTGCCCAGATTGGTGTTGGTCGAGGCCGTTTGGGTCTTGCGAATATCCTATGGGTTTAATCGACAAGCGATTCATGGGGTACTCGACGCTTTGCTGCGCACCGAAGGCGTTGTTGTCGAGGATCAACCCTCGGTGCTCGCGGCTTTGGCGTCTTACGCCACGGGGAGCGCCGATTTTTCGGATTATTTGATCCTGGAGTCGGCGCGTGCTGCCCGAGCACTTCCAGTGCACACGTTCGACCAGCGCTTTGCCCGCCACGCGGACGTCTCGCTCATCGTCACCGAGGCGTCGCCATGACCCAATTCCTGCGCCTTTTGGCCGAGCCCGACAAGGCCGCTGCGTTGTTGGAAGTATGCGGAAAACAGCGGGCAGCAGGCTGCGGGCAGAATGCAGAGGGCCCTGATCCGAGAATTTTCGAGGTCGCGCCGGAATCCTTCGCTGCCGTGCCGGGCAAGCCGTTTGCGTATTGGGTCAGCGAAGCGGTTCGGCAGGTTTTCAAGCGACTTCCGGCTTTTGAATGTGAGGGCCGCACCGCACAACACGGGGGGTCGACAAAGGATGACTTTCGATTCTTGCGTGTTTGGTGGGAAAACGCTAATGACTTTTCGAAATGGACGCTGTTCGCAAAAGGCGGGGCATTTTCGCCTTTTTACGCAGACATTTATCTAGCGGTGAAGTGGCAAAACGATGCTAGCGAACTTGAAGCGGCGCTTTTGCATAAATACCCATACCTAGGCGAGACAGCGAATTGGGTTCTCCATCGCGAGTGCAATTATTTCCGCCCCGGCCTCACCTGGCCGCGGCGCACCAACGGACTTAGCTTTCGCGCCATGCCTCGTGGCTGCATATTTGCTGACAAAGGACCTGCCGCCTTCGTTGCCGATGACTCGCCCGATGCCTTGCTCGCACTGTGCGCCCTGGTTAACAGCCTGGCCTTTGGCCAGCTGGTTTCAGTCCAATTGGCACGTGTCGAGTTGGCGCAGTCCTTCGAGGTAGGGCTAATCCAGCAAACCCCTATTCCTGACCTCGGCGCCGAACAGCAAGCCAGACTTGCCACCCTGGCCCGTCGCGCCTGGTCCTTGAAGCGCACCCTGGACACGATAAACGAGACTTCCCACGCCTTTCTGCTCCCCGCCGCCCTGTGTTCTCGCCTGGGCGACTACGACCCGGCCGTGATCGAAGCGGAGCTGGCGCGCATCCAGACCGAGATCGACGCCAACGCTTTCGACCTCTACGGCTTCAGCGAGGCCGACCGCCAGGCAGCAACCGGTGGTCAGGGAGCGGTGGTCAGCGAAGGGGACGCCACCTCGGCAGCTGAGGATGACGACGATGCACAAACCGACCACGGGCCACAGACCACCGACCACTTGCTCGCCTGGGCCGTCGGCGTGGCGTTTGGCCGCTTCGACTGGCGCCTGGCCACCGGCGAGCGCAAAGCCCCGCCCGAACCGGAACCCTTCGACCCACTTCCCGCCAGGAGCCCCGGCATGTTGCCGGACGGCGCCGAGCCCTTCCATGCGCACCCGGGCATCCTGGTCGACGACCCAGGGCATCCGCATGACCTCGCGCGCTTGATCGAGGAAGTGCTCGATGAAGTGTTCAGTGATCGGTGGTCGGTGGTCGGCAAAACTCCACTGGCCACTGACCACTGGCCACTGAGTACTGACATCCGCCGCTGGCTGCAGCGCGAATTCTTCGCCTTCCATCTGCAGCGCTACTCCAAGAGCCGCCGCAAAGCGCCGATCTACTGGCCGCTGGCCACCCCCTCCGGCAGCTACACGCTGTGGGTTTATTACCCCAGCCTCACCAACCAGACGCTGTACACCGCCATCAACGACTTCGTGGAACCCAAGCTCAAACAAGTCGGCGCTGATGTGGCGACGCTGCGCAACAAGGGCTCGGCCCGGACCCGCGACGACGAGAAACAGTTCGAGGCGCTGCAAGCCTTCGAGCTGGAGCTGATCGAGCTGCGTGACACCCTGCTCAAGCTCGCGCCGACCTACAAGCCTAACCACGACGACGGGGTGCAGATCAGCGCCGCACCGCTGTGGCCGCTGTTCCGACACAAGCCCTGGCAGAAGGTGCTCAAGGACACCTGGGAGAAGCTCAAGAAAGGCGACTACGACTGGGCGCATCTGGCCATGAACTACTGGCCCGAGCGCGTGCGTGAGAAGTGCAAGACTGACAAGAGCCTCGCCATCGCGCATGGGCTGGAGGATTTATACATCGAGCCCGAGGCAGCACCGAAGAAGACTCGCGGCAGACAGCAAACGAAGGAGATGTGATGATCCAAGAGGCCAAGACAACGAAGAGACAGGGCATCCCGCGTATCGAGTCTTTGCGGGTCGAGAATTATCGCGCCCTACGCAAGGTTGAACTGGATAAATTGACGCCGATGACGGTTCTGCTAGGCCCCAACGGCAGCGGCAAGTCTACCGTTTTTGATGTGTTCAATTTCCTTTCCGAGTGCTTTCAATTTGGCTTACGGCACGCCTGGGATCGGCGTGGCCGAGGCAAGGAACTGAAGACACGGGGTGCAACCGGCCCTATCGTTTTCGAGCTGAAATATCGTGAGCAGCCCAAGAGCCCCGTCATCACTTACCACCTGTCGATTGATGAGGGAGCCAAAGGACCAGAAGTGGTCGAGGAATGGTTGCAGTGGCGGCGCGGCACCCGAGGCCAGCCGTTTCGATTTCTGGAATTTCGTCGTGGCAGCGGCAGGGCGGCGAGTGGTGAAGCGCCGGATGAAGACGATAAACGTGTCGAGACCAACCTGCGTTCCCCGGATCTGATCGCGGTGAATACCTTGGGACAATTCACCGAGCATCCTCGTGTTGCGGCTCTGCGCGAGTTCATTACCGACTGGTACGTGTCTTACCTGTCCATCGATCAGACGCGCAACCAGCCGGAAGCCGGCCCGCAAGAACGCCTGAGCAAGGGCGGGGAGAACTTGCCCAATGTCATCCAGTATCTGAAAGAGCAGCACCCAGAACGCCTGGAACAGATTTTTGCGGTCCTGCGCCAACGCATTCCACGTCTGGAACGAGTGGAGGCCGAGCCCATGCCGGATGGCCGTCTGTTGTTGCAGATCAAGGATGCACCCTTCGAGCAGCCGGTGCTGTCCAAGTTTGCCTCCGACGGCACCATGAAGATGCTGGCTTACCTGACCGTACTCTATGACCCGGACCCTCCGCGCTTCATCGGCATTGAAGAGCCCGAGAATTTCCTGCATCCGCGTTTGCTGCCCGAACTGGCTGAAGAGTGCCGCGCCGCGTCCGAACGCTCCCAGTTGTTGATTACCAGCCACTCGCCCTTCTTGCTCAATGCCATGCGCGCCGAGGAGGTGCGTGTGCTTTACCGAAATGACCTGGGGTTCACCCAGGCCATCAGGGCTTGCGATATTCAGGGCATACCCGAGTTTGTGAAAGCGGGCGCGACCTTGGGGTACCTGTGGATGGAGGGGCATTTTGGCCTGGGTGACCCATTGGTGAATCAGGGCGCGCCTCGTGCTGCAAAAAAGGGGCGTGGCTGATGCTGGAAAGACTGATTGTGTTTGTCGAGGAATACTCGATGGAGGCAGCGCTGGAGCAACTGCTGCCCAAACTGCTCGGAGATATCGAGTTTCAGATCATCCGCTTTCAGTGCAAGGATGACCTGCTCAAGCATGCACCCGATCGCCTGAAAGGCTATGCGGCTTGGCTGCCGCATAGTTGGCGGATTCTTGTGTTGGTGGATCGCGATGACGACGACTGCAACAAGCTGAAAAAGCGTCTGGAGCAGATGGCAGACGCTGCAGGCTTGGTGACCAAGACGAATGCTGGGCATGGGCAGCGCTTCCAGGTCGTCAATCGCATAGCGATCGAGGAGTTGGAGGCCTGGTTTTTTGGTGACTGGGCGGCTGTGCAGGCCGCCTACCCACGGGTAGCTGCCACGGTTCCGCAGAAGGCGGGGTTTCGTGACCCCGATGCCATCAAAGGTGGGACTTGGGAATCAATCGAGCGATTACTCAAGAAAGCGGGCTACTTCAGTACAGGCTTACGCAAGTTGGAGTTGGCTCGGTCGGTGGCTGTGCACATGGATATTCAGCGTAACCGCTCCCGTAGCTTCCATGCGTTTGCTGAAGCTGTGACTGCGGCCATGGCGTAAGGACTGTTGATGAACATTGCCGAATTCATTCGAGATAACGTGCTGCGGCCGCGTCTGCTGCAGGCGGGGGCGCTGGTGGTGTACGACGCTGATCAGCGCTACCGAGAACTGTGCTTTGACCTGTCGGGCGAGAAGGTGCGGGTGGTGGATGCGTCCGAGAGCAGCATCGAAAGCCGCGAGGCGGCGTTGCTGGCACTGCGCGAGGTGGGTCAGCCCAAGGCGCCGCTGGAAGGCGTGCTGATCTGCGTGCCAGCCCAGCGACCTGAGACCGACGAGCAGAAGCAAGCTGATCCATTCGCCCTGTACGCAGAATGCGGCGCGGTATTTCCGCAGGACGATGGCGACGAGTACCTGAACCTGTGCCTGCGCGCCAGGCCGGATCACGCCACCGAGATCCGGCAGGTGTTTGCCACGTCTCCCTCTGGGCCGACCTTTGCCGTGATCGATGCCATTGGCGGTGGAGTGAGTTGGCCCCAGTTGCGAGCCACGCTGCGGGTGGAGTCCGGCCGCGAGATTCTGGCTGCACTACTGGCCCCAAGTGCCAGCCAATCCGAAGCGCTCAAGGGGCAGGAAGGCTGGGTACAAGAGGCACGTGACTTCCTCCGCGCCACCTTGGGTCTGAGCGTGAAGACGCGCGGCAAGACGTGGTCTGCCCTGGCGGATGAACTGTGGCGTTACGTGCTGTTCAGTGAGTTTGTATTTGATCTGCCCGTGGCGCTGCCGGACACTCTGAAGGGGGTGCCGCATGCACCGATGGAAGCCAGGCCCATCGTTGAGGATGTGTGCGACCGGCTGCGCAGCGATCCGAAGTCGCGCGCGATATACATTGAGCGCGCCGAGACCACCGAGGCGGAACTCAACCTGACCGATCTTTGTGGCGCGATTGAAGACCTGGGCGAGCGCGATACCTTCCCCTTCGAGGAGCGGACTTTCCTGCGCCTGGGCGTCAAGGGCATCGTCAGCGGCGACACCGATGCCACGCGCCGCGTGCTCGGCCGCCACAAGAATTCGGTATGGCTCGGCAAGGGCGAAAGCCAGGCCCAGTGGGAGTTGGTGCGGTCTGGCTTGAGCCTGGTTGAGGCCTGCGACGATTTTGAGCGCCAGTTACCGGATCACGCCCGCTCGCAAGCGGATCTGATCGACTTCTACTTGGGTAGCCTACGCGAAGCGGATCGCTTGCAGCGCGAATTTGAGCAAGCGGCGGGCGACTTCCTTGACCCACATGGCTTGATGCAGGAGGTGATGAGCCAGGCCCGGGCGCGCTATCGGCGCCTGGCGGAAAAGGTCCAGGGCGTGTTCGTGAAGCACATCGAGACGGCGGGTTGGCCGCCCGCCGGGCGTCTGGCCAATGCCGAGGTCTTTGATCGTTTGGTGGCAGATCGCCTCAAGGAAAGCGGCCGTAAGGTGGCCTACCTGATGGTGGACGCCCTGCGCTATGAGCTGGGGGTGGCGCTCGAAAAACTGCTGGCGGAAGACGGCCCGATAGAGCTGCAAGCGGCCTATGCGCAGCTGCCGAGCATCACCCCGGTGGGCATGGCGAGCTTGTTGCCTGGTGCCCGCACGGGCTTGACCCTGGCGCTGGAGAACGAATCACTCCTGCCTGAACTAGCGGGAGCGCCGGTGGGCAACGTCCCGCAGCGCATGAATGTGCTGGCCAACCGATATGGAGATCGCTTCGCGGAAATGCCGCTCAACGATTTTGTGCGTGGCAATCCGCAGATCGCGGAGACCGTCGACCTGCTGGTGCTGCGCTCCACGGAAATCGACAGCCAACTGGAAAGTAACCCCGAGACGACCCTGGGCTTGATCCCCGGCATGCTGAAGCTGATTCGGGTGGCACTGCACAAGCTGCGCGGCCTGGGCTTTAAGGAAGCGGTGATCGTCACAGACCATGGCTTCTTCCTGAACGCACAGGCGCAGGCCGGTGATGTGTGCGTCAAGCCGCAAGGGCAGTGGCCGGTGAATGCGCATGACCGGATGCTGCTGGGCGATGGCACGGCAGATGGGCACAGCCTGGTGCTTGGCGCCGAGAAACTCGGCATTCGCGGTGACTTCCGCCAGGTGGCGCTACCGCGCAGCATGGCGCCCTATCGCGCGGGGCAATTGTATTTCCACGGCGGGGCATCGCTGGCCGAGGCCGTTGTGCCGGTGCTGGTCGCGCGGCTCGATAGCGCCACCCAGGCCGACTTGCGCAAGGTGGTGGTGGAGCTGAGCTACAAGAATGGCGCCAAACGAATCACTACGCGATTGCCGGTCATCGAAGTGATACTGGTGGCCGACGATATATTCTCGCAAGAGATGAGCGTGGAGATATTGCTGGAAGCGCAGGACGGCAAGGGCAGGGTAGTGGGCGAGCCGCGCCCGGGCGGCGAGGTGAACCCGGCAACCCGGACCGTGACTCTGATGCCAGGCCAGCGCAAGCAGATCGCGCTGAGGATGGAGGATGAGTTCAGAGGCAAGTTCAAGGTTGTGGCGCTGAACCCCACCACCCTGGCGGCCTACAGCAATCTGGCGCTTGAAACCGACTATACGGAATGAGTCCATGGATGAACTCGACCAAAAACTGAACGCCACCTTCGATGGCAAGGTGCTGCGCAAAGACTTGCTGCACCGGATCAAGAAAGGTACCAACGTCCCGACCTTCGTGCTCGAGTTCCTGCTTGCCAAGTATTGCGCCAGCAACGATCAGGCCGAGATGGATGCCGGCATGGAGGCGGTGCTCGCAGCGCTACAGGAGAACTACGTGCGGCCAGACGAGGCCAATGCGGCGCAGTCCAAGGTGGCCACCAAGGGCAAGCATCGCTTCATCGACAAGGTCCATGTCCGTTACGTCGAAAAAGAAAAGCGCCACTGGGCAGCGCTGGAGAACTTCAATTCGCAACGCATCGCGATTGGCGAGAAGTTCTACCGCGACAACGACAGGTTGCTGGAAGGAGGTATTTGGGCGGAAGTGACCCTGGCGCACAACGACATCGAGGAGGACGACTACGCGTTTTCCATCGAGGATCTGCGCCCGATCCAACTGACCCGTTTCGACTTTGGCCGCTACGCAGAAGGCCGCGCCGCTTTCACGCGCGATGAGTGGATCGCAGTGGTGCTGCGCTCCGTCGGTCTGGAACCCGGCAAGCTCGCAAAACGCGTGCAGATGCACTTCATCGCCAGGTTGGCTGCGCTGGTTGAGCCCAACTACAACTACATCGAGCTGGGCCCGCGCGGCACGGGCAAGTCCTACTTCTTCAGCGAGTTCTCGCCCTACGCCACCTTGATCTCGGGCGGTCAGGCGACCAAGGCTACCCTGTTCTACAACAACGCGCGCCGCAAGGTGGGCCTGGTGGGCTTCTGGGACACGGTCGCCTTCGATGAGGTCGGGGGCATCAAGATTCGCGATCCGGACACCATCCAGATCATGAAGGACTTCATGGCCAACGGTCGCTTTTCGCGCGGGGCTGAGGTTATTGCTGATGCCAGTTTGAGCTTCGTTGGCAACATCGACGTGTCGGTGCAGCAGGTGGTCAATTCGAACGAGCACGATCTTTTCCAGCCGTTGCCGCCAGAGCTCGACTTGGCTGTGATGGACCGTTTCGCTGCCTATATCCCGGGCTGGGAGATGCCGAAGAACAGTAGCGAGTTCCTGACGAGCAACTACGGATTCATCACCGACTACCTGGCGGAGGCTTTTCACTACCAGTTCAAGCACACGAATCGGTATGAGGAAGTGAGCAAGCGCATTCGGCTCGGCAAATCAATCGAGGGGCGCGACGAAAAAGGTATCAAGAAGACCGTCTGTGCGTTCTTGAAGGTCCTGCATCCAAATGGGCCACCCACGGACGAGGAGTTTGAGGAATACGTGGCCTATGCCACCGAGTGCCGCCGCCGCGTCAAGGAGCAGATGAACAAGCGCAAACCGGATGACGAGTTTGCTCGCATCAATCTGTCTTACTTCAAGGCCAGTGGCGAGGAAGTGGTGGTTTTCTGCCCAGAATCGAAGGATGCGCCGGCAACGCAAGAGCCAGCGCGCCGTCGCTTGAATCAGGCGGATGGGCAGCCTGCAGAGGTGGTTGCGGTGCAAACCGCTGCGCAACCGGCGCCTGCTGCTGCGGAATCTCCAGCAGAACCGACGCCGGTATCACCGGACCTTGTTGCAATTTCGCTGCCACTGGTCGAACTCAAGGAACAGCACTTCACCATTCTCTATGGCGATACCGGTTACAGCTATGAGTCGATCATGGGGCCGTATCTGCAAGGAGCGAAGGCCGTGCTCATCGAGGACCCCTACATCCGGCTACCGCATCAGATTCAGAACTTCGTGCGCTTCTGCGAGACGGTGCTGAAGGCTGGAACCGTGAAGAAGATCAGCCTGATCACTGGCTACGACGACAAGACCCAGTTGGCCGACATTGCCGGGAAGCTTGATGAACTGAAGCAAAGCCTGCTGGAGTTCGATGTCGAGCTGGAGGTAAAGCTCAACCCGAACATGCACGATCGGGAGATCCGGATCGACAACGGCTGGGTGATCAAGATTGGCCGGGGGTTGGACTTCTTCCAGAAACCTGGCAGCTGGTTCGAGGTGGGCGCGAATGATCTGAGCTTGCGCAAGTGCCTTGAAACGAAGGTGGATATCTTTCGAAAATGAAACCGGAAGCGCAGGGTCGGCTTGCCCGCAAAACATCGTTCCAGCTTGAGCGCTGTCGCAGGAGTCGCCACGAAGGTGCCGCAGGCAGTGTTCTGTCTGCTGACCGCGCCACCACCACGGTCCATCGGCGTCGAGACTGGTTACCAGTCTTACCCTTTTCCAACAGGGACCAAAGCGTCCCATGTACAGCCCAGGCCTCCCCCCGCAGGACTTGCTACCTTCCCGAAACAGAGCGTTCATGGGTTCCTATCCACCACAAGGAGTTAACCATGACTACCACCACCCACTTTGACCAACTGCAACTCGCCGAGCGTTGGGGGCTGTCACCCAAGACGCTGGCGCGCTGGCGCGTCATTGGCACCGGACCAAAGTACATCCGGCTGCCTGGCAAGGTCATCTACCTCTGAGCGACATCGAAGCTTACGAAAACGAGTGCCTGGTGTCATCGACCGCCGAGTTCCGCAAACACACGAAGCCGTCCGACCAGCCAGTGACCACCGGACAGAGCTGATAGCCCGTATTCGTAAATTCCTCGAGGCTCATGCGGATGGCTCAGGCTCTTCCTCCATGTCAGCGGCAGGTGCACTGAGTCTTCGTACTGTCAGGGCAGAGCGTTGCTCGATCAAGGTCACGATTTGTTCAACTATGCCATGGCTACCGAAGCCACGCGAGGGGCCTGACTGCAGTTTACGCGCGGTGGTCGGCATCGACTTTGCCAAGGCCAGAATCCGCTTTCTGGCCTGAGCCCTGCTGAGGCCAACGGCTTCCAGGAACTGGTCCCAGTGCCGTGCCTGCACTTCGCTGAACTTGTACTTGCTGCCAATCTTCATCGCCATCTTGGGCGTCAAGGTTGGATAGGCCGCCGTCGAAAGCACGTCATAGAGCGGCGCCAGGACAGCGGACTTGCCCGCGTAGAGCAGCGAGAAGTTTTTTGCGTGCGCGTCGTGATTGCCGATCAACGCGTTGAAGATCACGTAGTCGAGCATGTGCAGGATGTGCGGTGCGCTGGGGCGCGTAGCGCGTCGAACCAGATCAAAACATTGCACCAGATCCGGGCCGCCTTCGTTCTGGTATTTCATTTCCGGTACCACGCCCAGCGCCTGGCAAAAGTCCTCTTGATGCAGGCGCTGCCGTAGGCCTTGTGCATCGGCCACCCGGTCGTAGCGCTCGACCAGCAAGAACTGTCGCCCCAGCACGGAACGTACCTGCGACTTGGCCGGCTTGAGCTGCATGGCATCTGCCAGCGCCAGGCAAAAGCCTTCGTTGCTAACTGTGTCCGCTAAAGTACGGATGGCAGGCTTCAGGATATGTGAGCTGGGCGTTCCATTTCTTGGCAGACCGATCCGGTCGCCATCGAAGACCACGGGCAGTTTGTCTTGAGCGCCCGCTAGTGAGAGCCGCAGTCCGTCCTTGCCGGCCAACATCGGCCGATGCGGCAGTTCATCGAGAATGGCCACGATCTCTTCGTCGCTCAGCCACTGAACGTCGTGGCCATGCTCGGGACTGGACAGCGGCTGCCCTGGCTCCAGTAAGGTCACGGCCCCTGCACACTCACCACCGATGTGATCGAGCAGCGCAAAATCGTTCTGGCTCGATACCTGAAATTGCTGGGCAATGAGACGCCGGAGTTGTCCCTCAGGTAACAGCCCTGCAAAGAAGGGGCGCGCGTGGTGATCGTCGAACGGTTCTGCTTGTAGAGGCAGCGAGCTGGACAGGGTCACTGCGTCGGTGCGTGAAAGCCAATCCGGGGCATAACTGAAATTCAGCCGGCCGTCGATTAGAGCCAGAGAGCCAACCCGCTCGGCGAAGAGCCAGACTTCAAGCTCACGCGCCATGTGGGTTGCCTTCAAGGTGATTTTCAGGGGCGGATGATGGCAGGCCGATGAGCTGGAGCGTTCCACCCAAGGCATCGATAACACGTAGCACGTTTTCCAGACGTAGAGTGGCCTTGCCTGCTTCCAGGTCGACGATGAAGCGCACACCAACGCCTGCAGCCAAAGCCAGCTGAGGCTGTGTCAGGCCCAGCTGCTTGCGTGCAGCACGCAGCGCGTCACCGAGTTGTTCTGTGGTCTGTATGGAGCTCATCACTGGACTTGTTTCCCGTTCGGGAAATTATCGACCGGTTCAAAGAAGGAAGCAAGCCATATTTCCCGTTCGGGAATTTTCCGTACAACAGCGCACTACCAAAGCCAAAAAATCCCGATCGGGAAATTCCGGCAGATGCAAACCGCTGGTTGACTCGTCAAAAGTCAGCAAGCGGGTCTGTCGTCACGGGCTTCCCTGCGATTATGAATCAGCAGGTTAGAAACGACCGTGAGGAGCGATGAGGGCAAATGAGGAAAGATGCGTACAGGTTGGGGCTAATACGGAACGAAGGTGGGACACTCGCCCGTGCGCCGGCCCCGGTTTTTCTGGACACGAATTTGGGGTTGAATCGTGTCTGGAA